>LICG01000006.1 GCA_001438205.1 Cryomorphaceae bacterium BACL7 MAG-120322-bin74 | reverse complement strand
GTGGGAATGACGGAGGACGAAATGGAAGCCTTGAAATTTGTCCGAGACTTGGCGGCCCTTCGTCAACAACATAAGGTCATTGGAACGGGAAAGTTCATGCAATGGGTTCCAAATGAAGCGGTCTATGCGTATGCTTGGTATGATGCTGAGGAGCTCCTCCTTATCCTGGTCAACCGAGATGAGAAGACCCAAGGATTTGACCTTGAGCGCTTAGGCGAATTAAAGGAGGACTATGCGTTGGACACGGCACTATTAGAGACCAAACGGCTGAAACAGGAAATCCCTGATAGCGGGACCGGTCCAATTTTCATGAATGGGCGCTATGAAATCGCTTCGAATGGCTTATCTATCCTACGGTTTTCAGCCAAAGAAGCGAACTAAATAAGCCCTGGATGGGTTGTATATTTGTCACTTAATTTAGAATGAGTCCAAATGATCAATGTTTCCACTGAAGCCGCCAAAAAGGTTGCCCACCTTATGCAAGAGGAGGGTAAAGATGTGGTATCTGCTTTTGTTCGTGTTGGAGTGAAGTCAGGGGGATGCTCTGGCTTGAGCTATGATATGGGGTTTGTGGATAAGCCCGAAGAAGGCGATCAACTTTTTGAAGATCAAGGCGTCAAGATTTTGGTCGAAAAGAAAAGCATGCTCTATCTCTTGGGGACCACACTCGAATTTAGTGGGGGCCTCAATGGCAAAGGATTTTCGTTTAATAACCCCAATGCATCTCGTACATGTGGATGTGGGGAAAGCTTTGCCCTGTGAGCGATCAAGACCAAATTCTCAATGAGGTAACCTCCTCAGAATATAAATACGGCTTTTACACAGATATTGCGTCGGATAAGGTCCCACCCGGGCTGAATGAAGACGTAATTCGGCTGATCAGTGCCAAGAAAAATGAGCCTGAGTGGATGCTTGAATGGCGCCTCGATGCCTACCGCACATGGCTCACTATGACAGAACCGGAATGGGCTAATGTGCATTATACAAAGCCCGATTTTCAAGCAATTAGCTATTATTCCGCTCCTGTCAAGAAGCAAATCGACAGCCTAGATGAGGTGGACCCTGAACTGCTCAAAACATTTGAGAAGCTTGGGATCAGTTTAAATGAGCAAAAACGTTTATCGGGTGTCGCGATGGATGTGATTGTGGACAGCGTATCGGTTGCTACAACATTCAAAAAGACCTTGGCAGAAAGAGGCATTGTCTTTTGCTCCATGAGCGAGGCCGTACAAAACCACCCTGAGCTCATCCAAAAATATTTGGGAACAGTGGTTCCCAAGACGGACAACTTCTATGCAGCATTGAATTCTGCGGTCTTCACCGATGGATCCTTTTGCTATATCCCCAAGGGTGTTCGTTGCCCTATGGAACTTAGTACCTACTTCCGCATCAATGAATCAGGAACGGGTCAGTTTGAACGCACCCTTATAGTGGCAGATGCGGGAAGTTTTGTGAGCTACTTAGAAGGCTGTACGGCTCCTCAGCGTGATGAAAACCAGTTGCATGCTGCGGTGGTGGAGTTAATTGCATTGGATGATGCAGAAATCAAATATTCCACCGTCCAAAACTGGTTTCCAGGAGATGCGCAAGGCAAAGGCGGGGTGTACAATTTTGTCACAAAGCGCGGTATTTGTGAGCGCAACGCCAAGATTAGCTGGACCCAAGTTGAGACAGGGTCAGCCGTGACATGGAAGTATCCAAGCTGTATCCTCAAAGGGGATAATAGTGTTGGAGAATTCTACAGTGTTGCGGTAACCAACAATTACCAACAAGCGGATACGGGCACCAAAATGGTGCACCTGGGCAAAAACACCAAAAGCACCATTGTCAGCAAGGGAATTAGCGCTGGCCATAGCCACAATAGCTACCGTGGACTTGTGCGCATGGGCCCTCGTGCCGAAAATGCACGAAATTTCAGTCAATGCGATTCTTTGCTCATGGGCGACCGCTGCGGTGCCCATACCTTCCCCTACATTGAAGTGAAAAACCCTTCTGCCCGCATGGAGCATGAAGCGACGACTAGCAAAATCGGGGAAGATCAGATTTTTTACTGCCAACAACGCGGTTTGGATATGGAGGCAGCTATTGCCCTCATTGTCAATGGATACTGCAAGGATGTTTTGAATCAGCTGCCCATGGAATTTGCTGTGGAAGCGCAAAAATTACTGGCTATTAGCCTTGAGGGGTCGGTCGGATAAGTCAATAATGAGATGTTAGAAATTGTCAATTTGCACGCGAGCATCGACGGGCAGGAGATTCTAAAAGGAATCAATTTAACCCTGGGAGCAGGCGAGGTACATGCGATCATGGGCCCAAATGGCTCAGGTAAGTCTACCCTAGCCAATGTCATTGCAGGAAAAGAAGAATATGAAATCACCGAAGGAGACATTCTTTTCTACGGGGAAAGTATTATGGATTTAGCTCCGGAAGAGCGCGCCCATTTAGGCCTCTTCTTAAGCTTTCAGTATCCCGTAGAAATCCCGGGGGTGACGGTGTCTAATTTTGTGAAAACGGCCTTAAATGAAATTCGTCGCGCACGCGGTCAGGAGCCCTTGGACGCTTCGTCTATGCTTAAAAAGATGCGTGAGAAGATGGACTTACTGGAGATGGACAAAGGCTTTTTAAGTCGCTCATTAAACGAAGGTTTTTCGGGTGGTGAAAAGAAGCGAAATGAGATTTTTCAAATGGCTATGCTCGAACCCAAATTGGCCATTTTGGATGAAACCGATTCAGGCTTAGACATTGATGCGTTGCGCATCGTGGCTAACGGTGTCAATGCCCTTCGCTCAACCGAAAATACCTTCATGGTGATTACCCACTATCAGCGTTTGTTAGACCACATCATACCGGATTTTGTTCACGTACTCTACAAAGGTAAAATTGTCAAATCGGGTGACAAATCACTCGCCATGGACTTGGAGGAGCGCGGGTACGATTGGATCAAAAAAGAGCAAGCATGAAGGATCGCTTAGCGGCTTCTTATTGGTTGCATGAGGCGGACTTTTCTTCCGTATCAAGTCATGCGGTAACGCAACGCCGCCGACGGGCTATGGAGCGCTTTGAGGAGGAAGGCTTCCCGACCGTCCGCCATGAAGATTGGAAATACACCTCTTTGAAGAAGCTTTTAAAGGAAAATTATGTGCTCCATGCACCCTTTGGCAATCAAGAAGACTCAGACCACGTTGAGTTTAAGGACATCAAGCGATTCCTTGTCAATGATATTGATTGCTACCGGGTCGTGTTTATCAATGGTCGGTATTCTTCTTGGCTTTCGGAGACGACCCATAATGGTTTTGATGTCTGTACGCTGGGGAGCGCATGGAAGAAGTATGCGGACCAAATTGAGCTGCATTTTGGAAAATTAACCGAGGACTTAGGGTCGCTCGTTCAATTGAACACCGCATTGGCTTGGGATGGTCTGTATGTCTGTGTGCCAGATGGCGTCACCGTGGACAAGCCGATCCAAGTCTTGTACTTTACCACGGGGGACGCGCCCGTTTTTAATCAAACACGCAGCTTGGTGATTCTTGGAGAAAATGCCAAAGCGGAGATTATTGAACGCCATCAATCTCTGACCGAAGCGGCTTCTTGGACGAATGCCGTGGATGAGGTTTTTATGAGAGAAAACGCCCATCTTCATTGGGTCAAATTGCAGCATGACGAACCTTCCGCTGCCTTGACGCAGCATAGCATAGTGCACCAGAAACGCGCAAGCCATGCCACGGTACATACCATTAGTACGGATGGCAAGTTTATTCGGAACAACTTAGATTTCAAATTAGCTGAGCCAGGGGCAGAAGCGCGCATGTTTGGACTTTCCTTGGCAGACGGGCAGCAGCTTGTGGATCATCACACGCGTGTAGACCACCTTGCACCACATTGTACGAGCAAAGAGAACTACAAAGGGATCTTTGACGGGTCATCCAATGGTGTTTTTAATGGACAAATTCATGTGCATGTAGATGCGCAAAAAACATTAGCCTTTCAGGAGAACGATAATCTTGTTCTCAGCGAAAAGGCGTCCATTGACACAAAGCCGCAGCTCGAGATTTTTGCGGATGATGTGAAGTGTTCACATGGATGTACGATTGGCCAATTGGACGATGATGCCCTGTTCTATTTGCGCGCAAGGGGTATCCAGAAAAAGGAAGCGCAAGCCCTTTTAATGTTGGCATTTGCACACGATGCGGTCGCAGACATTCAGCACCCAAGTTTACAGGCAAAGCTGAGCCGCATGATTGGTAAAAAGCTCGGCGTGGAGATGGGCCTAAACGTCTAACAGACCAAAGCTCCTCGGGCTCAAAACAGCCTCAACTAGGCGGTTTTCATGGGACCAATTCCAAGCAGGAATGGGTATCTTCGTTCTTCGATAAAATTGGAGAACTATGAATCTTTCCTTTAAGCAGCTCAACAACCTCTTTGGTTGGCTCACCTTTGGAATCGCCCTATTCACCTATGTATCCACACTAGAGCCTACGGTAAGCTTTTGGGATTGTGGGGAATACATTGCGACTTCTGTTAAGCTTCAAGTAGGACATCCTCCAGGTGCCCCTGTCTTTCAATTGATTGCGAACGTCTTGTCGCAATTGGCATTTGGAAACGTAGAACGCCAAGCGTTTTATGTGAATTTAGTTTCCGGTCTATCTAGTGCCTTTACCATTCCATTCTTGTTTTGGACCATCGTGGCCTTTGGACGCAAACTCTTTAGTACGGATACACTCAACCGTGGTCAAGAGATTGTGCTTTTGGGTGCAGGTGCAGTGGGGGCCTTGGTATTCACCTTTAGTGATTCCTTCTGGTTTTCTGCTGTAGAAGGCGAAGTATACGCCATGTCCTCTTGCTTTACCGCTATCGCCTTTTGGGCTGTGCTCAAGTGGGAAGCAGCCGCAGAGGAAGACCCGTATGCCAATCGCTGGCTTCTCTTGATCGCCTACCTCACGGGATTATCGGTGGGTGTGCACATCTTGGTGTTCTTAACCATCCCCTCCGTGGTGATGATTTATTTCTATAAAAAATACCCCAACGTATCATGGAAGTCGTGGGTCGCAGCCAATGCGGCTTCAATCGGCATACTTGGGCTGGTATTTGCCATAATTATTCCCTTTATCCTGTCCTTGTTTGGCTGGTTAGAGATCGCCGCGGTCAATAGCATTGGTTTGCCTAAAAACAGTGGTTCAATAGTGGCACTTTTCCTTATTGCTGCTGGGGTATATTTCGGTATTCAATGGGCAAAAAAGAACAACCGTCCACTTGTTGCCCAAGGCATCCAAGCGGTCGTATTCCTTCTTATTGGCTATTCTAGTTTTGTGGTTTTGGCGATTCGGTCAAATGCCAACACTCCGATTGATGAGAACAACCCAGAGGATGCCATGTCCCTTTTGTCTTATTACAAGCGCGACCAGTATGGCGATTGGCCAGTTCTTTATGGTCAGAGCTTTAATAGTCAGCTAGACCCGTCAACACCCTATGTGGATGGTAGCCCTGCCTATCAATACAGTGAGGAAACCGGAAAATATGAGGTGACCAATGACGGCAAAGCCGCAAGACCGAATTACGCTAAAAGCGATCAAGGATTTTTCCCACGTATGTGGTCGGACCAAGCAGACCATGTGGAGAATTATCAAAAGTTGATGGGCGTAAAGCCAACGGATAAAATCAAGTTTAGTGATCACTTCCGCTTTTTTGTGGATTATCAAGTGGGCCAAATGTGGTTCCGGTACTTCATGTGGAACTTTGCTGGACGTCAAAATGATGACCAAAACCGTTATGAACTCACCAAAGGAAATTGGCTTACAGGGATTGCCTTTTTAGATGAAATGCGCCTAGGGCCTCAAAAGAATCTGCCAGCGCATTATGCGAACAACCCCTCACGGAATGTGTATTACGCGCTTCCCTTGCTCTTAGGCTTGATTGGCCTCGTGTATCAAGTGCAAAAAGACCAGCGCAATGCATGGGTAGTCACGTTGCTTTTCTTGTTTACAGGATTGGCCATTGTGGTCTATACCAACCACAAGCCGTTTGAACCGCGTGAGCGTGACTATGCATTTGTAGGTTCTTTCTATGTCTTTTCGATATGGGTGGGCCTCGGCGTGATCGCGCTGTATGATTGGATGGGCAAATTCCGAAATAACATGACGGCAGGTGCTTTGACCTTGGCCATGCTGGGGATTCCCACCTTGATGGCTGCGGAGAATTGGGATGACCACGACCGAAGTGACCGTTACACGGCGCGTGAAATTGCCAAAATGTACTTAGACAGCTGTGCGCCAAACGCTATCCTGTTTACCAATGGAGACAATGACACCTTCCCGCTTTGGTATGTCCAAGAGGTAGAAGGCTACCGCACCGATGTTCGAATTGTCAATCTATCCTTGCTCAATACGGATTGGTATATTGACATGATGAAGCGCAAGTTCTATGATGGAGCGCCCGTACCTATTACCTTAGAGAAGAAGGATTATGTGCAAGGAACGCGTGATGTCCTATACTTCCAAGACCTAAAATTGAGTGGTCGTTGGTATGCCAAAGACTTCATTCAATATACATTGCGTAATGATGATGCAGTCTTCTTTACCGCATTTCCCAATACCAAGAGTCCTAAGAAGTTGCAGTTCTTCCCGATGAAAAAATTCCGCGTGCCTGTAGACAAAGCGGCGGTGATGCAACAGGGGGTTGTGCCCATGAAGGACAGCAGCCGTGTCGTCGATTTTATTGATTGGGATTGGAACAGTCATGTGATTTCAAAGCGTGATTTGGTCTTGATCGATCTGATTGCCAATAACGACTGGACACGGCCCCTTTATTTTTCTACTACCGTAGGAAGCAGCGCAAGTTCCTTCTTCTGGTTACAGAAATATTTCCGACTAGAAGGGTTAGCCTATCGCTTTGTTCCAGTTGTAACCGAGAGTGCCGGTAATTCGTATGACTTTGGCTCTGTAGATGCAGATAAAATGTATAGTATGATGTACAATCCAACGGATGACTCGGCTAAATTTAACTTTGGCAACATGGAAAAGCCAGGAGTCTTCCTAGACGAAACTGTACGCCGCTCTACCTTTAACCTCCGAATCAATTATGGTCGTTTGGGCGGAGAATTGGCGCGCCGTGGCGAAAAGGATAAAGCCGTGGAAGTCTTGGATTATGCCATGTCAAAGATGCCTGTAGAAAAGCTAGGCTATGACTACTTTATGTTGTCCATGATCGAGGGGTACTATGTGGCAGGGGCTACCGAAAAGGCACATGCTTTTGTGGAGGGATTTGCCGCAAGCCTAGAGGAGGAATTGAATTATTTTGCTCAGTTCCGAGGCGCGGACAAGCGTGCAATCACGAATGAGATCCAAACCAGCTTGCAGTTTTATCAAATGCTCGTGCGCATGGTGATGCAATACGAATTCAATAATGCCCCAATGACACAGGAGCAATATGATGAGGTAGAGTTGATCAAGCGATATGAAGAAGCTTCGCAACGCGTGAGTTAATCTAGTGCTGTAGATAAATAAAAAGGCGCCCTGAAAGGGGCGCCTTTTTATTCAATACAGGGTAATTACAGGGTTCCCCGGCGCTCTTGTTCGCGCTCGATGGCCTCAAAAAGGGCCTTAAAGTTTCCCTTGCCAAAGGACTTTGCGCCTTTGCGTTGAATAATTTCAAAGAAGACCGTAGGTCGGTCCATCAAGGGTTTTGTAAAGAGCTGAAGTAAGTAGCCTTCCTCATCGCGGTCAATGAGGATGCCTAATTTACTCAAGGGGCTTAGATCCTCATCAATTTTGCCTACGCGGTCTAGTACGTCGTTATAGTAGCTTTTTGGCACCTCTAAGAATTGTACGCCACGCGATCGCAATTCTGAAACCGTCTGAATAATATCATCCGTAGCAAGGGCCAAATGCTGAACGCCGGGTCCATTATAAAAATCAATGTACTCTTCGATCTGCGATTTCTTTCGTCCCTCAGCGGGTTCGTTAATAGGAAATTTGATACGGCCATTGCCATTGGTCATGACCTTGGACATTAAGGCGGTGTATTCGGTAGAAATGTCCTTGTCATCAAATGAAACCAATTGTGCAAAACCCATGATATTCTTGTAGTAATTGACCCAAGTGTCCATTTCATTCCATCCCACATTGCCCACCATATGGTCAATGAATTTGAGGCCAGTTGAGGCAGGATGAAAACCGGTGTCCAAGGCAATATAGCCTGGCATAAAGACGCCGTGGTATTCGCTACGCTCTACAAAAACGTGAACGGTGTCGCCGTAGGCTTTGATTCCGCTCATGGTGACGGAGCCTTTGTCATCCTGCAACGTGTAAGGTTCAAAAGCGGATTCTGCCCCACGCTCTGTGGTTGTCTTCCAACTTTTTGTTGCATCATCCACCCAGATGGCGATATGCTTTACGCCATCTCCATGCTTCACTAGATGGTCATTGATGGGGCATTCTGCGGTTAAAGGCGAGGTGAGAATCAAAATGATCTTGTCCTGCTTTAGTACATAGGATGTGCGGTCTTTCACGCCTGTTTCTAGTCCTGCATAGGCAAAGTCTTGAAAGCCAAAGGCAGTTTTGAAAAAGTGTGCAGACTGCTTGGCATTCCCCACATAGAATTCTACGTGATCTGTACCATTTAAGGGGAGAAAGTCTTTCGCTTCTGGGTTTTCGATGGGAAGTTTGAGTGACGTACTGTCCGTTAACATAGGGCGAGTTTCAGGGGGATTATTCATTCCAGGAGCTCCAGTAATCAGAATGCTCCATATCTAGTGCGGCTTGGGTGACTTTTAACGGACGGAACGTATCGACCATCACAGCCAATTCGCTCGTTTCTTTTTGTCCAATACTGCGCTCGTAAGCGCCGGGGTGGGGACCATGTGGGATGCCACCCGGGTGCAGGCTGATAAAGCCTTTTTCCACATGGTTGCGCGACATAAAATCTCCATCCACATAATACAGTACCTCGTCCGAGTCAATATTGCTGTGGTTATAGGGCGCAGGGATCGACTTTGGGTGATAGTCATACATCCTCGGGGCGAAGGTGCAGATCACAAAATTGTGGGCTTCAAAAGTCTGATGCACGGGCGGCGGTTGGTGCACCCTTCCTGTGATGGGTTCAAAGTTCAAAGCGGAAAAAATGTAAGGATAGTTGTATCCGTCCCATCCAACCACATCAAAAGGGTGGCTGCTGTAGGTGACCGAATGCAAAATGCCTTCTTTTTTAATTTGAATCAAGAATTCACCACGCGCATCCATGGGGGCCATATAGGTAGGTAAGCGAAAGTCGCGCTCACAGAAAGGCGCATGTTCGAGCATTTGCCCTACCTCATTTCGGTAGCGCTTTGGCGTCACGACCGGTGAATGACTTTCTACCACAAATAGGCGGTTTTGCGTCCCGTCAAAAGTAATCTGATAGATGGTGCCGCGCGGTATCACAATGTAGTCGGCATATTCAAAGCGGAGTTCCCCAAACATGGAGCGTAAAACGCCACTGCCTTCATGGATAAAAAGCACCTCGTCGCAATCCGCATTTTTGTAGAAGTAGTTGTCGATGCCTTTGCGCGGAGCAGCCACGTCGATTTGCACATCATTGTTAAATAACACAGAGGTGCGCGCTTCTAAAAAATCATCCACAGGGGTTGCCGCAAATCCCGCCAACATGCGCGAATGGATATTCTTGTCAACCGCAGCACTTGGGCGCAGATCTTTGGACGCCCCAATATGGCTGATCATCGTAGGCCGGTGGGTGTGGTAGAGCAAAGAGCTCACGCCATGAAAACCCTCGGTGCCAAAAAGTTGCTCATAATAGAGACCTCCCTCGGGTTTTTCGTGGATGGTATGGCGTTTAGGCGGGATGCTGCCCAGTGTATGATAATAGGCCATGATTGTTAAGGTTTAGCGCGGTGATAACGTTTGGCACGCGTTTGTGCCGCCCTTTCACGACGAATGTTAGCTTGCTCTTCTTCTGGCAGATGAATGATGGCTTGGCATTCAGGGCTGCACGTGTGTTCATGTGTTGTTTGGCATGCGTCACACTGAATGAACAGCAAATTACATGCTTTGTTGGCACAATTTACATGCGCATCAGCGGGTGCACTGCATTGATGGCAATGCGCGATAACATCACTGGAGATATGCTCGCCAAGTCGCGCATCAAACACAAAGTTTTTTCCTCTGAATTTATTGGGGAGCTGAGCTTCCTCAATCTGCCGCGCATAATCAATGATGCCCCCATGCAATTGATTTACATTTTGGAAGCCGTGATGTTTGAGGTAGGCCGATGTTTTTTCACAACGTATACCCCCGGTACAATAAAGCAGAACGGGCTTTTCTTCCTGACCTATAAGCATATGTAACACTTCGGGCAATTCTTCTCTAAATGTTTCTGCTTGAGGCAAGAGGGCGCCATCAAAATGGCCAATTTCAGATTCGTAATAGTTGCGCATGTCCACGACGATGGCTTCGCCAGAATCCATCAAAGTATTCCATTCTTGCGCATTTAAGTGATGTCCCACATTGGTTACATCATAGTCATCCAGGGTTAACCCATCCGCCACAATTTGGACTCTGACTTTTACGGTCAATTTAAAAAAAGACTTTCCGTCATCTTCGACGGCGAGCTTAAAAGGTACTTGGCGAAAAGCCTCCCATGTATAGAGTTCGGCCACAAACTGATCCCAATGGTGTTCTGGCACACTCATTTGTGCATTGATCCCTTCTTCGGCCAAATAAATGCGCCCAAAACAGCCCAGGGCATCCCACTGTAAAAAGAGTTGGTCCCGAACACTTTGAGGATCGGGCAGAACCACATAGCGATAAAATGAAAGGGTTCGACGCGCAAAGGGTTCGTCTGCCAAACGCTTCATAAGTGTTTCACGGTCGTACTTATTGTACAAGACAGGTTTTGGGGCCTTTGGGGACATAGTACAAAGGTAAGTCAAGCAGTTCTCAAGGAGGAAAGGCAACAAAGGTCCCACGCGGGAAAATCTAGGGTTGATTTTCGTCAGCACCTTCGGCGATACATTTGTGAAATGAAAAAGGCATTGGTACTCGGCGCTGCCGGGCAGATCGGAACGGAGTTGGTTGCGGCTTTGCGCACGCGGCTTGGAGCCGAGAATGTATGGGCAACAGACCTGCGCAGGGAGGGCTTAACACAGCCTTGTGCCGAGCTCAATGCCATGGATGAAGAAGCCTTGCGCACGCTCGTTCAAGAGCAAGGGATCACACAGGTATATCATTTGGTAGCGATGCTAAGTGCGACAGGAGAGAAAATGCCCGAAAAAGCCTGGGCTCTGAATATGAATACGCTCTTCTATGTCCTGAACATGGCAAAGGAGGGATTGATCAAGCAGGTTTTTTGGCCTAGTTCTATTGCGGCATTTGGCCCTAATACACCCGTTTTGGATACCCCCCAGTATAGCCCTATGGACCCCACAACGGTCTATGGAATTTCTAAACTAGCCGGGGAGCTTTGGTGCCAGTATTACCACGAAAAATATGGAGTAGATGTGCGGAGTTTGCGCTACCCTGGCTTGATTTCTTGGAAGACGCTGCCAGGAGGAGGAACCACAGATTATGCGATTGACATATTTCATGCAGCACGTAAGGAGAATACCTACACGTGCTTTTTAGAAGCGGAGACCCGTCTGCCTATGATGCACATGGAAGATGCCATTCGTGCCACTTTGTCTTTGATGGAAGCCCCCGAAGAAAAGGTAAAGATCCGAACCAGTTATAATGTCTCTGGAGTGGATTTTACGCCCGCAGAGTTGGCACTTGAAATGAAACGCCATTACCCTACACTTGACATGCGCTATGCGCCTGATTTTCGTCAAGCGATTGCCGCTAGCTGGCCACAGCGGATGGACGATGCGCGTGCAAAAAACGATTGGGGATGGAAGCCCCACTATACCTTATCCACCTTGGTAGACGACATGGTCGCCCATATCTAAAATATCATGGCTTGATGGGCGCGCGTTGCCATGTCCAATCTACAGAATTGGGGACCAATCGACGTTGGACCAAAATAGTGCGAATTTTGTGAGAGGCGTCAAATATAAATGTCCGAAAATAGGAATAGCGACGAACGGCACCGTCCTCAACGAAGCTTTCGTAATCCATCACATGGACGATTTCTTCCTTTTGCCGTTTCATATAAAACGGGATGACACTAATGGGATAAACGCCAATAAAAGGTTCATAATGATAGCTTATCCTGCCAATGTCAAATTTTGACAAGTGTTGATTTAGGCCACACGAGGTAGTTAATAGGACACTGTCTGCCATATCAGAATGCGATCGGACAGAATCCCTGGCATGAAGGGATTGAACGGCGTTAACCGCCATAACAGCAGTCTTTTGCGTCCCGAGTTTTGTAGGGGAGTAAAAATGGAATGAACGCGGATCTGAGTTCGGATGAAAAGGAATGGGGGAATTAGTTGGCCAACAAGCCCCCCATTCAGACAGGGTATTCATTCTTCCTAGGGAATCCAATACCAGGACAAAAGTCCCATATCGATCGTCTAGATTTCCATCTTTTGTGGTGTATTGCCAGCGGCCAAAACAGAAGGACATATGCGTTTTAAAGGAAATGTTATAAGCAGTCCGGACATTAAAAGCTTCGTATTCTACTTTAAGAAAACGGTGATGAAATCCTTGTAAGTAGGACTTAAAATCCTTTCCTAGAATAACGAAAACGGGTTCATCTAATAAACTCACTTTTATACTGTCAGCAATCGGATAGGGAAAAGAGGAAAGATCTCCCTGTGCAAATCCATCCAAAAAATCTAATGCCTGTTCGCCAAGCAAACTATCTCCTTCGGCGTAGGGTCCCGGATAGGCAAAAGCGGTGCTGGGATCCGTCCATTCAAAGGCAGAATCTATTTCTTCCATCTCTGTAGGTGCCGGGCCTTGGCAGCCCCAGAGCATGGTAAGTAAGAGGGGAATATGCAAAAAAATTCTCAGGGACATGGTCTATAAAGTACGGAAAAAAAATGATTTTGCCTGTGTATTTATTCAAAAAACGGGTATAAATGCCTAAAAACCAATACGATAAAAAATCTAGGTAAATGGAACTAGGAATAAAGGGAAAAATATTGCTGGGTAACCCAAGCTGTTGTGTCTTCGAGGGGTCTAAAATGAAAGCCGGCTAATTGTGCTTTTTCTGCACTATAGGTCACAGTGCTACAGGCTGCGGATACGCTGTCTTTGGTCAGCAGGGGGCGACTATCCAAAAATCTTTCACGAAGTCGCTCTAATCGCCACGCCAAAGCCAAGGTCCACCTGGGCGCGACCCAGCGCGGGGGATTCTTTTTAAGTCCCATGGCCAATTGACTAAAGACTGTTTGAAAGGAAGCATTTGTTCCATTGAGAATATACCGTTCACCTGGGTGAGGTTTTCCTAGTATAGTCACAACGGCCTCCGCTACATCCCGCACATCGACCCACCCCGTAGCGCCAGGAGAAACAAAGGCGAGGCCATTGGCAATGGTTTTTGGGAAGAGGCTGCTGCCCTCTTGCCAAGCGGGCGGTCCTAAGATGACGCTGGGATGGAGTACCGTCATAGGGACACCTTCTTCGGCATAACGCCATGCAACCATCTCTGCGTCATATTTGGATTGTCCATACGCGCTAAGACTCGAACGCTTGGCCTCATGGGTTTCTGTCACCATGGGGCTACGAGGATCTGTGCTAAGCGTGGCAATGCTGCTGATATGAATACCCTGTGTGATGCGGGCATCCAGTGCGGAAAGCCAAACGTTCTCACTCATGTGTGGATTGGCTTTGCGCATGCCAGGCTCATCTTTTTTTCGGAAAGAAACGACTGCAGCAGCATGGACTAAAGCTTGGGTACCTTGGATGGCCTCATAGGTTTCAAGGGCATCAAGCAAATCAACTTGGCGCCATTCAATGGCCGCGAACACCTGCGGATAGCCTTGCGCTGCCCAGCTAATTTGGACGGAGGCTAAGGAAGATGTACTCCGGTATAAAGCGCGAATGGGGCCAAGCCCTGACAAGTGGGCTTGTAGCACAATTTGTGCGCCCAACATCCCCGAGGCACCTGTCACAACAATCATAGAACAAATGTAGCGTCCGCCTCAGGGTTATGGGCTATACCTTTGTAGGCATGAGCACCCCCTTTGTTGAAGAATTGCGCTGGCGCCGGATGCTGCATGACAGCATGCCTGGCACGGAAGAATTATTGGCTTCAGGTCCTCAAAAGGCCTATATCGGATTTGACCCTACGGCCGACTCTTTAGGGGTGGGCAATTTGGTTCAGGTGATGATGCTGGTCCATTTTCAGCGCGCTGGGCACCAACCCTATGCGCTGATAGGTGGGGCGACCGGTATGGTGGGAGACCCATCTTTTAAGTCAGCCGAGCGTCAACTCTTAGATGCGGAAACGCTAGAAAAAAACCTAGCGGGCCAAAAGGCTCAGCTCATGAAATTCTTGGATTTTGATGGTCCAAACGGGGCAAAAATTGTCAATAATTACGACTGGTTTAAAGATTTTGGCTTTTTGGACTTCATTCGGGATATAGGCAAGCATATCACGGTGAATTACATGTTGGCCAAGGATTCCGTCAAGAGCCGCCAAGAAAGTGGCATCAGTTTTACCGAGTTTAGCTACCAATTGATCCAGGGCTATGACTTTTTTCATCTTTGGAAAAATGAAGGCATCCGTTTGCAGATGGGCGGAAGTGATCAATGGGGTAATATCACTACGGGAACCGAGCTTATTCGCCGAATGGGCGCAGGCGAGGCGTTTGCCCTCACGACCCCTTTGATTAAAAAAGCGGATGGAACCAAGTTTGGCAAAACGGAGGGGGGCAATGTTTGGCTAGACCCGAATCGGACCAGTCCCTATCAATTCTATCAATTCTGGCTCAATGCAGCCGATGAGGATGGTGGAAATTATATCCGCATTTTTACCACCAAATCACGGGAAGAAATAGAATCGCTTGAAGCCGAGCACGCCCAGGCGCCCCACTTGCGCATTTTACAAAAGGCATTGGCTGCTGACATCACAGCAAGAGTTCATTCTGAAGAGGAGCTTCAAAAAGCGCTTCAGGCGAGTCAAATTCTCTTCGGGCAATCAACGGCAGAGGATCTGAAAGGTCTAGATGCGCGCACTTTATTAGATGTTTTTGAGGGGGTTCCACAGATGGAAGTTCAAAAGGAGGCCATTCAAGCTGGATTGCCCATTCTGGAGGTTCTTTGTGCGGATACAGCCTTGTTTGCCTCACGTGGCGAAGCAAAAAAATTATTGGCTGCTGGGGGCGTTTCCCTTAACAAATCCAAAGTAGATGCCGCGTATATAGTGACCTCGGAAGACATCATTGGCGGGGGCTATCTATTAGCACAAAAAGGCAAAAAGAATTACGCCTTGATTGTCATCAAGTAAGGGGCTGGATCAAATCCCAACGGTTACCAAAGCGGTCCGCAATCACGCATACTTTTCCAAAATCCTCTTGACGAATGGGGGCTTCTGGGTGGCAGCCATACGTGGCAAGTCGGGTGACATCCTCTATAAGGTCCTCTGAATGTAAAAAGAAGGCTACTCGTCCTCCCGTTTGATGTCCAATGGCGGCATGTTGCGCTGGATGGGTAGCCTGTGCTAGAAGCAGGGCACAAGTACTGCCTTTTGGGGCAACTCTGACCCAACGCTTTTCAGGGCTTCTTTGGCTGTCTTCTAAAAGATCAAAGCCCCATGCTTGGGTATAGTGGGCAATAGCCTCATCATAATCTGGCACCACCAAGGTGACCATAAAAATGCCGCTACGCATCTTCTAGCGGGATGCAGGCATAGGCAGTATACTCATAACCAGCAGACTGGGTCAGTGTGGGCTTCGCCAAATGATGCAGCTGGCCAAAGACTTTGGACTCTTGAAGTTTTAATTTGGGCAGCGTTAAAACTTCTTGATCTGTAAGAATACATTGAATACCTACCTCGCCTCGCGTGAAGACAATCATTCTAAATTTTTGCTCATCCGAGTTGCTGCGGTCCTGGTAGCGCAAGACCCATGCGTCCAGTCCTGCATCCTGTAATTCGCTAGGCGCATTTTTTAGTTGTTCAAAGCCAAAGGTGTTGAGGTAGCTTGAAAATCCCTCCCAAAAGGGCCCTATGCGTTTTTCAGTTAAAAATGCTACAAGCGCGCGCTCTGGCCATGAATGGCTAATAAATCCAGAGGAACGCACATGCCCCTTTAGTAAGCCAGTAACATATTTCTTTGCCATTCGACGATCTGTGGGCATCCCAATATTTTCAATACGGAGGGCCATACGGGTGGTACCCATCACCTTTCCTTTTGCGTTAAAAAGGGAGGCGCCTTCAGCGAGGGTTTCGTCCGAAAGGCTGATTTTTTCTACCCAAACACGCTTGGTGATGTCGTATCCTTCATCAGCGGAACGTTCTGCGTAGACGGCGGTGCTGTCGGATAACGCGAACGCGAGGCTGCCGTCCACGGTAATAGGGGTCCATTCGTGCACCCACTGGGCGGACAACGGTGACGCGAGAAGAATCAGGACGGTGGTCAACCACCACAACGGCAGGTTGCGTGTACTACGGGAGGGCTGGGTGGGGCTAGGCATATCTATAGGGGCTTCTGTAAGCGGTTTTACGGTGACGTGGCTGTGAGGCTAGGCGGATAGGCCAAACAGCAGCAAGATAACAAGGAGGCTGCGCATGGTCAATGTAGGTTAAACCGTCATCAAGGAGCAACCACGAAGATCCGAACCTTCTATGCGGCCCAAGACTTCAAAAGAACCATTTTCAAAGACCTTGCCAAGATCTGATGTGGCGATAAAAGCACAGGCGTCAGCATTGGCCAAATCAATAATATTGAGGGCCGCATGACTTTCTATCTGACCCAATGACAAAGGGGCTTCGGGCGAGCGTGGGAGTACGCGCATCTGAGGAGGGGGGATATACCGGCCCTCACCATAACTGTAGGCCTGGGACATAAGTTCGGTCATGCCATACTCGGAGTGAATGCGGTCTACCCCAAACGCTTGGGTTAATGTTTCATGTACGGAAGCCCGAATAGGTTCCACACGCCGGCCCTTCATGCCCCCCGTTTCCATGATGAGGGTGGACTTGAGAGCAAGGGGCTTTTCAAGGCTTTCAGCCCAATCCAAGAGGGCAAAGGTGACCCCAAGTAGGATGGTGGGAACCCTGTTGAGTTCAAGTGTATCGAGGCGATAACGCAGTTCATCCAGGCCTTTGAGAAAGAAACCACTTTCATCTGCAGGAGATTGTTTCACAAAATGGTCGGCCATCGCAATCAAGGAAGAACCCTCTCGTTCCATATAGCTAGGGAGTAAGCAGAGCCAGGCATATTGGTCTACGGGACCGTAAAAATGTTCAAAACATGCCTGGGCATTTCTCAAGTATGCGTCCGGATCAGCGATCAAATGCCGAGAGGGCACTTGGCCAGTGGTTCCGCTTGAAGTATAGATGGCGCCAGGGGTAAAGTTTCCCGTCTTAACCTCATGCGTTTTAAACGTTTCAATCGGTAAAAAGGGAATATCCATGACGGACTGAATAGCCGATTGTGCGTCTTGATCTACGCCTAAGTGCTGCAACCAAGCAGCATAAATAGGGTTGTTTTGTGCTTGATAACGGAAAAGGTGCAATGCCACCTCTTCAAAAGTGTCAGAAATGAAGGGAAAACGCTCAGTTGTTTGCATCGGGTTCGTCCGATTTACTCCCAGTTGAGGTGCTCAATATCTGCACATCGATGCGTAAACTGTCAATGATCCATTGATAGTAGGTGGCCATTTTCTGGGGGTCGCTGTGGTAATATGAAAAGGAGGACTTCACCTGTTCGGGCTGAACGTCAAATGCCTGGTAAAGACTTTGGTAGAATTGACTTAATGGGATAGAATCTCCCAATAAGGTATTGCCTGTCCGTGCACCTTCTAACAAGTTCATTTCGTATAAAAGAGAGACAAACTTTTTTTCTGGAATTAGGTCATTAGGGGCATCCATGGGGTTGGATGCCGCACTGTTGGCATCCAATTGACAAGCAGAAAGGCACAGGAACAATCCAAAGGCTAAAAGACTTCGGATGAAGTATGTAGGCATGTTAGTCCACTCTTTCCACTGCCCGCTCATCCCCGTAAAAACATTAAACGCTGGCCCGCAGCTTTTCCGCGTACGTGACCATTGCGGTAGACCAAATGCCCGTTAACAAACGTATGCGTGACGCGTGCGGCAAAGGTTTTTCCTTCAAAAGGAGACCACCCACATTTACTCAGAATGCTCTCACGTGTTACGTTCCATGGGCGTGATGGGTCCACAATGACGACATCAGCATGATAGCCTTCACGGAGATAACCACGCTCTTCAATACCGAAGAGGTCCGCTTGGTTATGGCACATCAACTGGACAATGCGTGCGACATCCATATCCGTTCGCCGGGCCAACTCAATCATGGCAGGCAAGCTATTTTGAATCAAGGGGCCTCCTGAGGGCGCATCTATATAGGGACGCATTTTCTCTTCTAGGGTGTGGGGCGCATGATCGGTAGAGACCACATCAATTTTTCCATTGAGCAGAGCGGCGCGCAATGCGTCGCGGTCATCTTTTGTTTTGATGGCGGGATTCCATTTGATCAAGTTTCCCTTGTCAGCATAATCCTCGTCGCTAAACCACAAATGGTGCACACAAGCCTCGGCGGTGATCTTTTTTTCAGAAAGAGGAATATCCCCTTCAAGCAACTCTAATTCTTGGGCGGTGGATACATGATATAGGTGAAAACGCGCGCCTGTTTTTCTTGCCATGGCGATGGCCGCAGAAGAGCTCACATAACATCCTTCCGCACTGCGAATGATAGGATGATCTGCAGCCGTCAAATAGGCTGCGCCTTTTTTGGCTAAAATGTTTTGGAGGTTGCGCTGAATGGTCGCTTCATCTTCACAGTGGGCAATGAGCTGATGGTCTACCTCGCGAAAAATGCGCTCCAAGGTCTCAGGATTGTCCACCAGCATATTGCCTGTAGAAGAGCCCATAAAGATTTTGATGCCCGCGACGTCCCTTTTAGAAATCTTTTTGAGTTCCTCAAGGTTGTTGTTGGTTGCGCCCATGTTGAAGCTGTAGTTGGCCCAAGAAACTTCTGCAGCGCGCGCATATTTCTTTTCTAGCTCCTCCACTGTGACGGCTTGTGGGACCGTATTGGGTTGCTCTACATAGCTTGTCACGCCCCCGGCAATAGCGGCCATAGATTCTGAGGCGATATCCCCTTTATGTGTGAGGCCCGGTTCACGAAAATGCACTTGGCTATCAATGACCCCTGGCATAACGTAGCCCCCGGCAGCATCGATTACTTGGACGTGTGTGTCAGAAGGGGTCAGGGTACTGTCAATGCGCGCGATGCGCCCATGTTCTAATAAAATATCACCTTCGGTGATGATGCCTTCGTTGATCAGTCGGGCGTTCTTAATTAAAATGCGTGGGTGTATGGTTGTCATTTGCGGAATATGCTCGTAATCTTCAGCAAAATTACCCCAAAGACGGCTTCCCGGATGATGCCACTGGACATTTTACTTTGACCCAATTTTCGGTCGGTGAAGATGACAGGCACTTCGGCCAATTGAAAGTTCTTTTGCCATGCGCGGAACTTCATTTCAATTTGGAAGGCATATCCTACAAACCGAATCTTTTCAAAATCGAGGGCCTCCAAGACACTTCTGCGATAGCATATAAAGCCTGCGGTTGTGTCATGAATGGGCATGCCGGTAATAAAGCGGACATATTTGGAGGCAAAGTAGCTCAATAATACCCGTGACATGGGCCAATTGACCACATTTACGCCATTAGAATAACGAGACCCAATGGCCATATCTGCGCCTTGGAGCGTACAAGCTTCGAGCAGACGGGGGAGGTCTTTTGGGTCGTGTGAAAAATCCGCATCCATTTCAAAAATATGCGCATAGTCACGCGCTAGCGCCCACTTGAAGCCATGGATATAGGCCGTCCCCAATCCCAACTTACCGGTGCGGCACTCTAAGAACAGACGATCCGAATACGCTACTTGCTTATCGCGGACCAGATCTGCGGTGCCATCAGGTGAGCCATCATCAATGATCAGGACATGGAAATTTTCCGACAGTGACAACACAGCATCTAAGATGGCATGAATGTTATCGCGTTCGTTAAACGTGGGAATGATGACGAGGGACCCGGACATTTGCCCCAAAAGTAGGCTTTAGAGGCCGTATTTTTGAAGAAATCTGCTGCTTATGTCCACGCCCCGTTTGTACTTGTTAGATGCTTATGCCTTGATTTATCGGGCTTATTTTGCCTTTGCCCGAAATCCGCGCGTCAACAGCAAAGGGGTGGATACCTCCGCCGTGTATGGCTTTATGCTGGCCCTTTTGGATGTGATAGAAAAGCACAACCCAAGCCACATGGCGGTGGTGTTTGATATTGGAGGAAGCCAAGTAAGAGAAGAACTCTTTCCGGCATACAAAGCAAATCGAGATGAAACACCTGAAGGGATCAAGGTTGCGGTCCCCTATATCCAACAATTATTGGAAGCCATGCGCATTCCCGCTCTTGGGGTACACGGCTTTGAAGCAGATGATGTGATTGGGACCCTTGCCCATAAGGCCGAATCAGCCGGTTATGAGGTTTTTATGATGACTCCAGACAAGGATTTTGGACAACTGGTCACCGAAAAGGTGAAAATCTTGAAGCCCGGCCGTGGCGGCGAACCCGCAGAAATATTGGGTGTGGAAGAAGTCTGTGGTCGTTGGGGCATTGCCCGTGTGGATCAAGTCATTGACATGCTAGGTCTCATGGGGGATGCCGTGGACAACATTCCAGGCATTCCTTCCGTCGGAGAAAAAACGGCCGCCAAACTATTGGCACAGTACGACAATATGGAAGGGATTTTGGCCCATGCAGACGAGATCAAGGGAAAACTAGGCGAAAAGGTGCGGGAATTTGCGGACCAAGGGCGTTTGTCCAAAGTGCTCGCACGCATTCTGGTGGATGTGCCCATAGACCTCAATGAGGCAGATTTGCTGCGCGAAAGCCCCGACACAGAAGCCCTAAAAGGACTATTGGATGAGCTAGAATTCAGGAGTTTGCAGCGTCGACTATTGCCCAATCACGCTGGACAAGGATCGGCTCCATCTCAGGTGCAAAGTGCCCCAAAAACCAGGGAGGGCGACCAGAAGGCGGAGAGCGTCTCCGCTTTTGCAAGCCCGCAAGCTTCGCAAGGCCAAATGGATTTATTTGGCGTTGCCGAGAGTACGGCGCTCCAGGCGACAGAAGGTAGTGATGCCGCCACTACGCCCCATACCTATACGTTGATGGACAGCCTTCCAGCGGTACAAATGTTGGCCCGAAAACTATCCCAGCAACCGGCGATCTGTTTGGATGTAGAAACAACCTCTTTGAATAGCCTCGAAGCTGAATTGGTCGGCTTGTCTTTTTCCTATGAAGCTCATACCGCCTACTACGTTGCATTGCCCGAGACGCGCGAGGACGCGCAGCTTCTTTTAGACATTCTGCGTGAGGTGCTCGAAAACCCGGCAATTGAAAAAGTGGGCCACAACTTGAAGTATGATGTCCAAGTTTTGCTTTCGTATGGCATCCGCCTGCAAGGATCCCTTGTAGACACGATGTTGATGCACTATCTCATCGAACCGGACCAGCGCCACGGCATGGATGATTTGGCGCAAAACATGCTGGGCTACACCCCCCTCCCGATTAGCGCATTGATTGGACCCAAAGGAAAGAACCAAAAAAGCATGCGGCAGATAGACCCGGCAGTGGTAGCAGAATATGCCGGGGAGGACGCTGATATCACTTGGCGATTGCGGGAGGTCTTAGCGCCGCAGTTAGCGTCGACAGGCGTTGAATCGGTCTACCGAAATCTGGAAGCGCCCTTAATTCCTGTTTTATCGGATATGGAGCGCGCCGGGGTGAAGGTGGACAGTGAAGGGCTCGTTGCATTTTCACAAGAATTGGCGACCGATTTGGCCCGTTTAGAAAATGAAATTCAAGAGATTGCCGGACGCCCCTTCAATCTTGGATCGCCCAAGCAATTGGGTGACATACTGTTTGATGAACTAAAAATCGGACAGGGAAAGGCCAAAAAAACCAAAACAGGGCAGTATGCCACGGGAGAAGAGGTGCTAGAATTTTATGCTAAGGCACATCCCATTGTGGAGAAAATTCTGGATTGGCGCCAAGTGGGAAAGCTCAAAAGCACCTATGTAGATGCCCTTCCGTTATTGGTGCATCCAGAAACGGGGCGTATCCACACCACGTTCAACCAGGCAGTGGCGGCTACAGGCAGACTTTCTTCGACGAATCCAAATTTGCAAAACATTCCTATCCGCACAGAGCGTGGACGGCGTGTGCGGAATCTTTTTGTCGCAAGGGATGCGGACCACGTTTTATTGAGTGCGGATTATTCCCAGATTGAATTGCGTGTCATCGCCTCGATGAGCCAAGATGCCGCGATGATGGAAGCCTTCAATAGTGGGGAGGACATTCATGCAGCCACGGCAGCAAAGGTGTTTGGGGTGCCCTTATCAGAGGTGAGTCGTGAACAACGATCCCATGCGAAAACGGTCAATTTTGGCATCATCTATGGCGTCTCTGCCTTTGGGTTGAGTAATCAAACCACCTTGTCTCGTTCTGAGGCGAAGGAGGTCATTGACAGTTATTTTGCTACCTACCCGGGCATTAAGAAATTTATTGATGACCAAGTAGCGTCAGCGCGGAATCTAGGGTACGTAGAGACCTTGCTTGGCCGCCGCCGGTATTTGCGGGACATTGATTCACGCAATCAAGCAGTTCGCGGCCATTCCGAACGCAATGCCATCAATGCCCCCATTCAAGGGACGGCAGCTGATATCGTAAAACTAGCGATGATCAACGTGCATGCCCGCATGAAGGCAGAAGGGATCACGTCCCCCATGATTTTGCAGGTACATGATGAATTGGTCTTCGATGTTCAACGCAAAGAGCTTGATGCCCTCAAAACCCTCGTGGTGGAGGAAATGGAAAAAGCATACCCCCTTTCGGTTCCGCTGGTGGCCGATACGGGTGTTGGCGCAACCTGGCTAGAGGCCCATTAATCAAACGTCACGGGCACGACGGTGGACTTTCCTTGACGAAGTACGGTTACCTCAACCGTTTGCCCCTTAGTAAAACTGCTGAGGGCCTTCATATAGTCCATCATGCTCTCGATCGTGTGATCAGCCATCTTCGTCACTACATCCCCTTTGATGAGTCCAGCCTTGGCTGCAGGGCGGCCTTCACTTACGCCATCAATACGCATCCCCGGATCGCTGTAGAGGTAGTCAGGCACGACACCTAAGGTGACTTTAAAGCGCGGTGAATCCTCGCTTTGGTCTTTGGTTTTGCTAAAGGGGATCTCGCCAAATCCGTCAGCGGAGCGGACAATGTTTTCGATATAATCCACGATGGCGGCTAGGCCCTCGGCGTTAATTTTTTCCCAATCGTCAGAAGGGCGGTGGTAATCTTCATGTTGCCCAGTGAAAAAGTGAAGCACCGGGATATCTGCTAAGTAAAATGATGTGTGGTCCGAGGGTCCCACGCCAGACACTTCTCTTTTGAGCGCAAAGCCATACTGGTTCTGCTCATCTAATAGGCCATCCCACAAGGGGCTGGTGCCGGTTCCATAGACGGCCAATTGCTTTTCTTCATTGAGCCTGCCCACCATGTCCATGTTGATCATGAAACGAGGCGAAGGAAAGGTCCCAAGATGCTCTTTCGCAAATGCATTAGAACCCCACAATCCCATTTCTTCCCCTGAAAAAGCGATAAAAACCACGGTGCTCTGCAAGGGGGCATCATGAAAACGGCGCGCCAGCTCTAAAACGGCCGCAACGCCAGAGGCATTGTCGTCGGCACCATTGTGAATAGCCGAATCTGCTCCGCGATAGAGGCTTCCTTCTCCCCCCCATCCCCAATGGTCATAGTGTGCTCCAATGTACAGGGTGCCTTCCCCATTACCTGGAAGTACAGCGACAACATTTCGGCCGGTAATTTTGGGTCCGGCAGGGGTTCCGTGCACAGAGGGTTGCGCTTCAAAAAAGTCAAAGTAAGGTTCTTTCTTACTCGTAGAAATACCACCGGAAACGCCTATCGAGGAAAACCGCTTAACCAAATAATCTGCCGCTTTCTTTTCTCCTTTGGTTCCCACTTTGCGGCCCTCCATTTCATCATCGGCCAAAGTGCGGATATCCGCTTGAAGGCTTTGTCCCACTTTTGACAACTTCGGACTGTCTTGGGCATGTGTAGAGAGTGCAAGAACGCTTAAAACGGGTAAAAGAAGGGTAGATAATCCGCGCTTTGGGGTATTGTGCAAATTCATAAGGCCTGGGGAATTAGGTTTGCGCCAAATGTAACCGCATCCCTATGAAAACCCAACTTTCCTCCCCGCTTTTTATCGGGGCATTTACGTTCTTGACCCTGTTATTTTCCCTAATGACCATAGCACAGCCTCAACCCATAGCGGGGCTAAAATTGGACAAAGCAACGCTAACCTATCCAGGCGAAACACACCTAAAAAATGTGCATCAGTTAACGTTTGGTGGAGACAATGCTGAGGCATATTGGAGTTTTGAAGGTCGAAGCCTTGTTTTCCAAGCAAATTATGATGCCTGGGGCACGGCTTGTGATCAAATTTTTATTTACCGAGATGTGACGCGCATAGAAACGGAACCAAAGCGTGTCAGTTCGGGTTTAGGGCGTACGACATGCGCCTATTTCTTACCGGGGGATCGGGAAGTACTTTATGCTTCTACGCATTTAGGTGGCAAGGAGTGCCCTCCAGCGCCTGTTCGCGAGCAAGGTCGCTATGTTTGGCCCCTATATCCCAGCTTTGACATTTTTGTCGCGGATTTAGAAGGCGATATCCAACGTCAATTGACGCATGAACCTGGCTATGATGCTGAAGCCACAGTTTCTCCAAGAGGGGACCGCATCGTCTTTACTAGCGATAGAAGCGGAGACCTTGAATTGTACACCATGAATTTGGATGGCAGCGTAGTGGTTCAGATCACCCATGACTTGGGCTACGATGGTGGCGCTTTCTTTTCGCCTGATGGGGAGTATCTGGTGTGGCGTGCATCACGCCCCAAAACGGAAGAAGCCATCAAGAAATACAAAGGCTTATTAGCCGAACACCTGGTTGAACCCACAGATATGGAGCTTTTTGTTGCCCGCGCAGACGGTACGGAGATGCGCCAAGTGACACACTTAGGCAATGCAAACTGGGCGCCTTTTTTCACCCCGGATGGGCACAAAATTCTCTTCTGTAGCAACCATGCTTCAGAACGTGGCTTCCCTTTCAATTTGTTCTTAATTAACCTAGATGGAACCGAATTAGAGCAGGTCACCCAAGATGGGGCATTCGATTCCTTCCCTATGTTTTCTCCGGATGGGACCAAGTTGGTGTTTGCAAGCAACCGCAATAACGGGGGAACGCGTGAAACCAACTTATTTGTTGCCGACTGGGCAGAGTAACTGCGTCATGCACTCAAGCAAGGGGCGTAAGGGGAAATAGATTCCTTTTACGCCCTTTTTTAGTTTGTTGACCCCTCAGGATCAGGGGCGTCTGTCGTGGGCAGTTCATGTGCCATATCAGGATCTACGCTGCCCGTGTCACGTAGGACATCCCCAAGCGTTCGGTGGTCATCCTTGTCGCGATGACGCACCATCCCCCACGCCATAAAGACGGAACTGGCTAAGATGATATACAGCAAGATTCCATTGTCAAATTGGGCAATGCCCATTTCGGGGGGGATAGCGTAGAACAATAAAATGGTGATCAGACCGCGTGGCGCCAAATAGGTGAGAATGGCTTGCGGCTTGGGCACCGTCCATTGAATGGCCACGGCACGAATACGGTAAATGCCTATTAGGGCAAGCAAAGCAAAGAAGATGACCAGCGGATTGGCCAATGAGCCGAGGTCAATACTATAGCCAAACACCACAAAAAAGAAGGTTCGGACAATGAAAGCAGTTTCGCGGGTGATCAATTTAAAATCATTGAGCAATCCGCTGACAATGTCAGCCTTGAGCAACTTCTGCAGTTTGCCTGGAAAAAATAGCTTCGGGTTGTTCAGGATCAGTCCAAAAATGAGGATGATCAAAAGCGAACTCAAATGGAGCATCTTGCCCACCGCATACAAGAGAATAAGTACCGCGATCAAAAGGAAGAGTTTGAGCTGGGTTTTGATGTTTTGCAACAGGAGCACCAACAAGTAGGAGAAGACAGCAGAAATCAGCACGCTGACACCAAAAGACCAGCCAAATTGCAGCAACCATTCCGTCACACTTCCACCTGGGGTTTCAAAGCCTTCTACCAGGAAATAGAAGAGCATAATGCCCAGAATATCACTGAAGGTGGATTGGTAAATCATGAACTCTTTGAGGTCATGCCGTAGGTTCTCTACAGAGGGAATAATGATGGCAGAACTTAGAATGCTCAACGGCACGGCGTAGAGAATGGCACGGGTCCAGGGAGCATCCATGCCAATGTGAAAAAGAGCAGCCAAAAAGAAGGTAGTGCCCCCCATCTCTAACAAGGTCAACACCATGCTACGGCCAATCATGCTGCGATGTTCTTTACGAAGCTCAAGGTCTAGCGCTGCCTCAAGAACGATCATAATGAGCCCAACAGATCCTAAGATTTCGAGTGCAGGACGAACATCAGGCTGAGGCAATGCGGCATACGTGCCCCCAAGGCTAAAGAGGATACCCATCCCGAGAAGCATGAGCACGCTGGGAATCCGGGTCTTTTTGGCTAAAAGATTGAAGAGGTAGGATACAATCACGATGGCAGCCAGCGCGATGAGGATCGAAGGGGTATTGATCAACTGATTCACTATGGGAAAGTACAAAGAAAACATGCCGCTCTTTTCAGGGCGGCATGTTCAAAATTATGAGATGGTTGTTTTTTTAACCCTTTATCATCTTCATTTTACGTAAGCGCAAACTCTTGGGTGTGATTTCGACCAACTCGTCGCTCTGGATATACTCCAAAGCTTCTTCTAGACGCAACTTGATGGCTGGGGTAAGACGCACTTTATCATCCGTGCCAGAAGCGCGAACGTTGGTGAGCTTTTTGCCTTTGGTCAAGTTGACCAACATGTCAGAACCACGCGTGTGTTCACCCGTAATCTGACCTGCATAAATGCTTTCGCCAGGCTCAATAAAGAAGCGGCCGCGGTCTTGTAATCGGTCAATGGAATAGGCAATGGCAGTGCCCTGCTCCATAGAAACCATAGATCCGTTTGTACGCCTAGGCAAATCTCCTTTGAGGGGTTGAAATTCCAAGAAGCGGTGGTTCATGATGGCTTCCCCTGCGGTAGAAGTCAATAGTGCATTACGCAAGCCAATCAGTCCACGTGATGGAATGTGGAAGGTCAAGATCATACGGTCACCTTTAGGTGCCATATTCAACATCTCGCCTTTGCGCAAAGTGGCCATCTCAACGGCTGTGCCACTCATAGATTCGGGCAAGTCAATGAGCAGTTCTTCAACGGGCTCACAGGCTACACCCTCTATCTCTTTAATGATGACTTGTGGGTTGCCTATTTGCATCTCGTAGCCTTCGCGGCGCATGGTTTCGATCAAAACAGATAGGTGCAAAACGCCACGTCCAAAGACACGGAAGGTGTCTGCAGAATCAGTAGGCTCAACGCGCAGGGCAAGGTTTTTCTCCAATTCTTTTTCAAGACGGTCCTTTAAGTGGCGCGAGGTCACAAACTTCCCTTCTTTACCAAAAAATGGTGAGTCATTGATCGTGAAAATCATGCTCATCGTAGGCTCGTCTATAGTGATAGGGGGTAATCCTTCTGGATTCTCAAAGTCTGCAACGGTATCACCAATTTCAAATCCCTCAACGCCATTAAAAGCACAAATTTCTCCGGCTTTAACTTCTTCAACACGTGTGCGCCCTAGGCCGTCAAAAACATACAGCTCTTTGATACGCGATTTTGTGATAGAGCCATCGCGCTTTACTACACAAATAGGCTGGTTCTCTTTTAACACACCACGGTGTAGACGTCCAATTGCCATACGTCCGGTATAAGTGGAGTAATCTAAAGAGGTGATCAACAACTGTGAAGTGCCTTCAAGTTGCTCTGCTGCAGGAACGTACTTTAGCACCATATCCAACAAAGACTCAATGCTGTCGGTTGGGTTCTTCCAGTCTTCCCCCATCCAGTTGTTTTTGGCAGAGCCAAATACACATGGAAAATCCAATTGCGCTTCAGTGGCATCCAATGAGAACATCAAATCAAAAACCGCTTCATGTGCTGCTTCTGGATCACAGTTCGGCTTGTCCACTTTATTGACGACCACAATCGGCTTAAGGCCCAATTGAAGCGCTTTTTGCAATACGAATCGCGTCTGTGGCATGGGCCCCTCAAAGGCATCGACTAATAGTAGGACGCCGTCCGCCATGTTGAGTACGCGCTCAACCTCACCGCCAAAGTCTGCGTGGCCTGGGGTATCAATGATATTGATCTTGACATCCTTGAAGCGTACGCTCACGTTTTTGGCTAAAATGGTAATACCACGTTCGCGTTCAATGTCATTGTTATCCAAAATCAATTCACCCGTCTCCTGGTTGGAGCGGAACAATTGACAGTAGTGGAGAATCTTGTCTACCAGGGTCGTCTTGCCGTGGTCAACGTGTGCGATTATCGCAATGTTTCGAATGGGGTTCATAATAGAGGCCGTCTCTTAGGCCGCGCAAAAGTACTCCCAATAATCGGCAAGAAAGCCGGAACTCCCTGAAATTTAGCGGATTTCCTTCACTGTTATGTTTTTAAAGCCAGAATGTTTGAGGAAATCAGCAATAACTTCTTCGATGTCAGCATCTAGGAATTCACATTCGGTATAGTTCAAATGCAACGTTGCCCCCTCTGGGATACGCTCTAAGCGGAACTTTAGCTGACCCTTGCTCAAGTAGGTCACTACACGGCGCAAAGTGAAGATGTAGAGATCGTCTTTGTGGTCAAAAGAAATATTGCTTTTAAAATCTGTTACAGCAATAAAGATCAAGGAGATAACCAAACCCAGGGCAATGCCTTTTAAGAGGTCAGATAAAAGAATGGCCACCACGGTAATGACAAAAGGCACCCATTGCATATATCCCTTTTCTACCACGCTGCGGATGACGGTTGGGGAGATGAGTTTATACCCTGTCATAATGAGAATAGCGGCAAGTACAGATAGGGGTATTTGGTTGAGTAACGCAGTTGCGCCAATCACAGAACCGCCAAGAATAAAACCATGTAAAATGGCACTTGATTTGTGCTTTGCGCCCATTTGTGCATTGGCCGAAGTGCGCACGATGACCGAGGTAATAGGCAACCCGCCCAGTAAACCTGAAACACTGTTGCCCACGCCTTGCGCAATGAGCTCGCGGTTGGTGGGCGTTACTCTCTTTATAGGGTCCAGTTTATCTGCAGCTTCAATGCATAGCAGTGTTTCTAGGCTTGCAATAATGGCGATGGTTAAGGCTACTACCCAAACATCCAGGTTTCCGATTGCATTGAAATTCGGGAAGGTTAGGCCCTCTTGCCAATTGGGAAGTTGGACGCGGTGTTCAGCTAGAATGGCCCAATCTGGATTGATCGATGCGAGCCCAAGGCTAGCTAGGGTGCCCAATAAAACCACCATCAATGGGGCTGGGAGAAACTTGGAGATAGAAAACGCATGGTATTTCAGCCTCTGTGCCAAAATGAGCAAGCCAAGACAAAACAATCCCACGAGGGTTGGCCCGAGGGTTAGAGTACCTAGCGCGTGCTGCACCGCACTAAAAGTATGTTCATTCGCGCGTTGCCAGAATCCTTCATCTCCCATAAAGTCGACGTCATACCCAACTAGGTGTGGGATTTGCTTGAGGATAAGGATTAGGCCAATGGCGGCCATCATGCCTTTGATGACGGTATTGGGGATGTAATGTCCGACGATGCCCATGCGCAGAATGCCAAACAAAATTTGCATGATCCCGGCAATAACAACAGCAAGAAGGAAGGTGTCAAAGCCGCCCAAGTCGCCTATAGCTGCCACTACAATCGCAATTAATCCAGCCGCTGGCCCACTCACACTTAGGTGGGACCCGCTAATGCTACCTACCACAATACCCCCAACAACGCCGGCGATAATTCCCGAAATAAGGGGTGCGCCAGAGCCAAGCGCGATGCCCAAACATAACGGCAGAGCAACTAAAAAGACAACAATAGAACTGGGGATACTTTGGCGTATGTGGTCAAACATGGAAATAAAATTTAGGTATGCTTAACAAATAGTGTGCCTTAAGGAGTCTTCAGATAAGATATCTCAGCAGATTTTGGATAAGTTGAAGGCTTTAACGGCCCTTGTGATAAAATGTTCTTGTTCACGAGGAAGAAGTGTGTTCAGTGGAACACACGATACATGAAACAAAGGGGCATCGGGTCAGCGTCTGAAATCCAAGGATCAAAGGAATAGGCCACTTTGCGTTCAAGGTGGATGAACTACTTGGCTTGCTCTAGAAAGAAATAGATGAATTTGCAAGAGGCTGCTGAAGATAAATATATATAACCTACTGAAAATCAAGCATTAAAATAATAACCACGCAGTTGGATGCTAGAAAATAGCCTAATCCAACTGCGTTACATGTAAAATTTTTAAGCAATCCATCTCAGCCGGATTACATTTGCCTCCCGTTTTAAATGTAACCCGATGAAGAACAAGTACGTTGACCTAATCGAACAGACCTTTGATTTTCCCCAGGAAGAATTCTATGTGGAAGAGGATCAATTGCACTGGCATGACATTCCCCTTATGGAATTGATCAAGCAATATGGCACGCCGCTTAAGGTGACGTACTTGCCAAAAATATCAGAGAATATTCAACGCGCCAAGCGCATGTTCAATGTGGCTATGGCCAAAGTGGACTATCAGGGCAGTTATCACTTTTGCTATTGTACAAAGAGTTCTCACTTCCAGTTTGTGATGGAAGAGGCGTTAAAAAATAACATCCACCTCGAAACGTCATCAGCCTTTGACATCAATTTGATTGAGGCCTTGGAAGAGGAGGGTAAGATTACCAAGGATCAATTTGTTGTGTGTAATGGGTATAAACGTGCCCAATACCTTGAAAACATTGCCCGTTTGATCAATGAAGGATGGACCAATGTTATCCCCGTCATGGACAACAAAGAAGAATTACCCATGCTCATTGACCAGATCCACAAAGGAAAAGGCCCAATGAAAATTGGCATCCGCATTGCGGCAGAAGAAGAGCCCAAGTTTGAGTTTTATACGTCGCGATTAGGCATTTCCTATAAAGATGTCCTTCCGATGTATAAGAACTATTTGATGGACCAAGAGAATGTAGAGCTTAAGATGCTTCACTTCTTTATCAATACCGGCATCAACGACACGGCATATTACTGGAATGAGCTGCTTAAATGTGTCAATGTGTACATTCAATTGAAGAAGATTTGTCCCACTTTGGATTCGCTGAATATCGGTGGGGGCTTCCCAATCAAGAATAGCCTGAGCTTCTCTTATGACTATGAATACATGGCGGAAGAGATCATTGCCCAGATTAAAAACCAATGTGCGCAAGCCGGGATACCCGAGCCACACATCTTCACAGAGTTCGGAAGTTTCACTGTGGGTGAAAGTGGTGCGACATTCTATTCCATTATGGGGGAGAAGAAGCAAAACGACCGTGAAAAATGGTATATGATTGATTCCAGTTTTATGACCACCCTGCCTGATGCATGGGCCATCAACAAGCGATTTATTATGTTGGCCATCAATCATTGGGAAAGCGATTATGAACGCGTGCTCTTAGGTGGTTTGACCTGCGACTCTGATGACTATTACAATTCTGAGCAGCACTCCAACGCCATCTTTTTGCCAAAGTTCAAATTAGAGGCCCCTACGCAGTACATAGGATTCTTTAATACAGGCGCTTACCAAGAGAGTATTTCGGGTTATGGCGGATTGCAGCACTGTCTGATTCCAGCGCCAAAGCATGTCGTTATTTCGCGTGATGAAGGCGGGGATTGGAACACCCGTTTGTTTGCAAAAGAGCAATCCTATAAAAGCATGCTCAAAATTTTGGGCTATTAATGGCCCTTTGACAAAACATTCTGTATTTAATTTGCTCTTTTAATTCTCACTCCCATGCGTGGTCCGATATCCAATTTTATAGACTCTCATTATAAGCACTTTAATGCAGCAGCCTTGATGGATGCAGCTAAAGGCTACGAATCACATGTAACAGCGGGCGGGAAAATGATGGTCACATTGGCCGGAGCTATGTCCACTGCTGAGCTTGGGCGTTCATTGGCAGAGATGATTCGTCAAGGGAAAATTGACATCATTTCATGCACAGGGGCCAACCTCGAAGAAGACTTGATGAATCTGGTGGCGCACAGCCATTACAAGCGCGTTCCCAACTACCGCGATCTTACCCCAGAGGATGAACGGGCCTTGTTGGATGCGGGCCTGAACCGCGTGACGGATACGTGTATTCCAGAAGAAGAAGCTTTCCGCAAATTGCAACATCATATTCATGGTTGTTGGTCACGCGCGGAAGCCAAAGGAGAGCGCTACTTTCCGCATGAGTATATGTATCAAATGATGGGCTTACCCGAATTTGCTGCAGAATATGATGAGGCTGTGAATCCTGCAAACTCATGGATGTTGGCGGCAGCGGAACGCAACCTTCCCATCATTGTCCCAGGTTGGGAGGATAGCACTATGGGCAATATCTTTGCGAGTTATTGCATCAAAAATGAACTTCAGGCTAGCACCATGAAGTCGGGCATTGAATACATGGGCTACTTGGCCGACTGGTATGTCAAGAATTGCCGCAATCCGCAAAACCCCACTGCGCCAAGCGTAGGCTTCTTCCAAATCGGTGGAGGTATTGCAGGGGACTTTCCTATTTGCGTTGTACCCATGTTGTATCAAGACATGGAAATGGAGGACATTCCCTTCTGGGGCTATTTCTGTCAAATCTCGGATTCGACCACTTCATACGGCTCCTATTCTGGCGCTGTACCCAATGAAAAAATCACTTGGGGCAAGCTAGATGCGGATACACCAAAATTTATTGTTGAGTCGGATGCAACTATCGTTGCACCGCTTATTTTCGCTTGGGTACTTAAATGGTAAAAGCTTCATGGAAAAACAGCGTTTGATCGTTGATTATCGAAACATCACACCGGAACAACTCCAAATCCTCACGGATAAATATCCCGAAGGATTTGATCCGGATGACATGATTACGTACAAAAACAGTGAGGGGAAGACCGTCCGAACCATTCCTTTGGAGACGGAAACCACCAAATATCTGTTTAAGGTATCAGTCGAGTTAGAGCGCAAAGCACAGGCATTCTTGGAAGAAGATGACGACCAAGAAGTGGCCGTAGAAGATGATGCTGCGCCAGAAGCAGACACCGTTGTGGAAGAGGAGGATTAATCCCTCTTTTGATTCTGCGCGTACCATCCGTGTGAAACCTTGATGTCCCCCGTCCAAAGTAGTTCTGCAAGAATGGCAAGGCATCGGGTTGCGCTGATGCCAGTTGCTTCGGAGAGCGCGGTTGGGCGCAGGGCTTCGGGGGCAAGGGCCTGCCATATTTTGCGGTGATCTTCAGGCCATTGGTCCAAATTGACGGCTGTGGGCATAACCTGGGACCAGCCTAGTGCTTGTGTTATTTGGTTTGGGGCTGTCACCAATTGTGCCACATGCCTTTGAATAAGATCCAAGCAACCTTGGCTGCGCACATCCTCTATCCTTCCGGGTAAGGCAAATACCTCACGGTTATATTGATGTCCTAGATGGGCTGTGATGCCGGCGCCTGATTTAATGGCGGCCTCAATAACCAATACCCCATCAGATAAGCCTGCAATCAATCGATTCCTTCGAGGATAGGCCCCGGGGTAAGGGGCTACACCGTATGGAGCCTCCGATATCCAGCAACCGCCAGAATGGAGGATGCGTTCTGCCAACATACGGTTATGTGCCGGATGGACGGTATGAAGGCCGTGCGCTAGGACCGCCCACGTAGGGAGTCCAGCATGCAAGGCAGTATGGTGGGCGTGGGCATCTATGCCACGGGCAAGGCCACTGACAATGGTGCAATGATAGGGTTGCATGGCCTCTACCCAACTTTTTGCATGCCGAATACCTAAGGGCGTTGGGTCACGCGTGCCCACAACCGCCAAGCACTTTGAATCGTTTTCAGTCATATGCCCCTTCACAAAGAGTAAAATAGGGGCATCTGGGATGTGCCGCAGACGTTCAGGGTAGGCTGGATCATGAATATGCAGTGCGGCAATATTAGCTTCTGCTTGCTTTTCGAGTAATTGACTGGCCTTTTGCGCATAGGCTTTCCATTCGCTCAAGCTGGGCCAAGTGGCATCAGGGGCAGGGGCTTCAAAAAGGGCTTCGGCCTCGGGATAGGCTTCTTGTAAGAGGCGCGCCTTGACGGGCCCAATCCCTGGGGCTAAACTGAGGGTTAGGGCATAGGGGGTAGGTTTCATGGGGCCAATTTGGCCCAATCAAGCGGGCTATCCGGTATAAAGGGGGTACACATGCTACGCGGCTGAAAACCTTTACCCATAAAGCATATGCCTAACAAAACGAATGAATTCACAAAGCCAAAGAAGGCGTGTTTTCCCTAAGATTGGCGGGCTACAATGGTTGCAGAGGCTTGTGACGTAGGGAGAATTAACACATCTGCAATATTGACATGGGCTGGGGCTTGGGACATATACCAAATAAGATCGGCTATGTCTTCTGCTTGTAAAGGCTCCATATGGGCATATACAGAGGCTGCTTTTTGCTGATCTCCATGAAAGCGCACTTCCGAAAATTCTGTTTCTACCATGCCCGGGCAAATTTGACTCACGCGGATGTTATGATGCACCAAATCCATACGCATACTGCGTGTAAGGCCATCTACGGCGTACTTGGTGGCGTTATACGCATTGCCTTCGGGATAGCTTTCCTTCCCTGCAATGCTGCCAATGTTGATGATATGCCCTGTTTTTCGCGCGACCATTTTGGGACTGATGGCCCGAGTGACGTACAAAAGGCCTTTGAGATTGGTATCGATCATGCGCTCCCAGTCATCCAGATTGGCGGTATGCACAGGATCTTTCCCTGCAGCAAGGCCAGCATTGTTGATCAGGAGGTCAACATCTGAAAATTCGGCAGGGAGTGATGCGATGGCGGAGGTGACGGCCTTTGGATCGCGCACATCCACTTCCTGAATCCATGTAAGCGCCTGTTGTGTTGTGGAAAGAGAAGATTTCCAATCGGTCAATCGGTCCATTCGGCGCGCCCAGGCAATAACGCGCCAGCCTTCTGAGGCATAACGTTGAACAGTTGCTGCACCAAATCCAGAACTTGCGCCCGTAACTAAGATGGTTTTCATACTTTTCGGTATAATGTGATGGTGATGATTGGATGGACTTCTTTGTTATTGAATGGTTTGGTGCTGGCGAATCCCTTGGACTTGCCGCAAGATTCAACGGTTTTGTTGGAGGCGATGGTCGTCACCGCCAACCGCACCGAACAACGGCTTGAAAATACGACGGTCAGCGTAGATGTCCTCCCGCTTCGGGTTTTGCAAGAAAAAGCCAATGCGCGTGTGGAGCAAGTTATCCAGATGGCCCCTGGGGTCACGCTGCAAGATGGTCAGGCCAATATTCGATCTGGGAGCGGATGGAGTCTTGGTGCGGGCTCACGTGTCCTTGTGTTGGTAGATGACTTGCCTGCCCTGAGTCCTGACGCTGGGGGTGTATTATGGAATGCCATGCCCATGGAAGCGGTGCAACAAATAGAAGTGCTCAAGGGCGCCTCGTCGTCCCTTTATGGCAGTTCTGCATTAAATGGGGTGATTCACTTGCGCACCTGGGAGCCAAGCACCCAGCTTCGTGTAAGAGTATCTACCATGGCAGAAGTGTTTGATAAGCCCAAACTAGCCAGCCTGGGATGGTGGGAGAAGCCACGTGGGCGCGGCGCGCTCCGCTTTGCCCTCTCGGATAGCTATGGAAAGAAAAAGCAACATGGCCTTGTGGTGCATGGCCAACTGTTTGGCGATCAGGGCTACCAGTATTTGGTCGGGGATCAATCGTCCCGTCTTCATGTAAAATACCGGTACAAACCTTCTTCCCGGCTCGAAGTGGGCCTTCAGGGCCAGGTGTGGCTTTCGGACCGAAGTTCTTCCTTGATTTGGGAAGATTACCGCTATGGGTATACCCCTTTGGATTCCTCTGCCACCCTCACCCAATCTCAGCTGGGTGCATTGACAGGTCACGTAAAGTACCGTCAAAACCGAACCCTTCATTCGCTTCGCGTGCGCGCTATGGGCTACACCAACCAATCGGGCTTGGACAGCAACGATTATAGTAATGAGGGCCAGTCCCTTCATACGGAATACTTACTGCAACATTTTGGGTCAAAGGGAATCACCTATACGGCTGGGGCGCTTTGGATTGGGAGTACCATGAACAGTCCGTTGTTCAGTGGAGCCCATGCATCTACCAACCAAGCGGTTTTTGCTCAGGCAGACTTGAAAAGAACCCGATGGGATGCTACGTTGGGCATTCGTTGGGAGTCCTTTTCTGTAGATGGCTTGAAGGCGGCCAAACCTGTTTTGCGTGCGGGGCTGCATGGGGCCATTAACCAGGGCTTACATGCGCGCGCCTCCTGGGCGCAAGGCTATCGATTCCCCTCTATTGCAGAACGTTTTAGCGCATCGGCAGCGGGGGCATTGCAAGTATTCCCAAATATCCAAGTGCGCCCCGAATCGGGATGGACGACGGAGCTTGGACTGAAACAACTTTGGAAGTCCGGCAGGACCCAAGGCTATGTAGATGTGGCATTTTTCTTGACGGAATTTGCAGATATGCTAGAATTCACCTTTGGGAAATGGGGCAATGTAGCAGGGACCACCCTGGCCAATTACGGTTTTACCTCTATGAATGTCGGTCCCACGCGTATTGCAGGCGTAGAATGGACTTCTGGGGCACAAGCGCAACTAGGCCCAATACAGTTGCAAGCCATGGCGGGGTATACCTATGCACAACCCCTAGCCCTTGATCCCAGCTTTGTGTATGCGCAAGATGCAGATGGCCTAGCGCTCTCCTATAATAGCACGTCTTTAGACCCAAGCAAACAATTGCTTAAATACCGCTATGTGCACACCGCCAAGGGGGACCTGCAGGCACAATATAAGAAGTTGCGTTTAGGCACAAGCATCCGTTATAATTCCTTTATGTCCAATATTGACGGCATCTTCACGGATCCATTGATTGCCATTTTTGTGCCGGGTGTGGCGGCCTCTCGATACCAGCTAAATAAGGGGGATCTTTTTGTCGATCTCCGTTTTGGGGCCCAATTGACCGAACGCCTCAGTCTACAGATGGGCCTGTTAAATGCATTGAACCGTTTAGCTTCGCCCCGCCCCGCATTATTGGCCGAGCCGCGCAGCGTGACCCTGCAGTTGTCCTATGCCTTGAATTGAGTTTTGGCCTATATTTGCCGTCCACTTGGGGGATTAGCTCAGTTGGCTAGAGCGCTTGCATGGCATGCAAGAGGTCATCGGTTCGACTCCGATATTCTCCACGTAAACAACCAACCCCTCGCACGAAAGTGTGAGGGGTTTTGTGTACTCAATGGGACTTCCACGTCATATAAATAGCTTTGTCCAGATCAATGTGGAGGGACATATCCCATCCCAAAGCTTACCTTTTTACCTTGCTAGTCCATCGCTGGGCCATGTATCACTTTGGATTTTTGCTTGAGCCGAAAAGTCAATGCGAGCAATAAACCTGAGCCAACAAAACTGCAGAAATAAAGGAGCGATTCACCGGCTGGATGCAAGAGATAGCTTCCCATGCCAAAAAGTAAGCTATAGGCAGATATGACCGCCAAGATCCAACGGGCGAGCAATACGCGTAAGGAAGTGAGGCCATTGGCAAAGATGCGCTCTTTGAAGCCAGGCCATGCGCTTGACGGCTTCGTCATTAGTAAGACAAGAAGCCAGCATATTGTGGTAAAGCTCACCGTAAAAAAGAAGGAATTCGGGAAGGTGGTGAGAGATTTGGATAGCCACCCACTGCGCGCGAGTCCATAGCCTATAAAGGGGGCTAGGGTTGCGGTAATTTCTACGTAAGCATTAATTCGGCCCCAAAACCATCGTAAAATCAAGACTAAGCCCAGCCCGGCGCCACACTCCATGATAAATTGCCAAACGCTTGAGATGCTATGGATTTGGGTTGAGACCAATAAACTAACCAATGCCAATAGAATGACAAGCCGGCGGCTGCGTTTAACAATCGTGTTTCCATCGGGGTTCTCCTTGGCTAATCGAATCCAAACATCATTCATGAGATACGAAGCACCCCAATTGAGCTGGGTAGAAATGGTACTCATATAGGCACTGAAAAAGGCCACCAACATCAAACCCATCCACCCTTTTGGAAGGTAATGTTTCATGGCAAAGATGTAACCAAAACGCGGACTGCTATGGTACTTCAGTGATTCTGCCAAATGCGGATCGTCTTGCGCTGCATTGCGCAATCCTTCACGGACGACAAGAACTTTGGTTGCCTGTTCCAAATTTGCTGGCGTTTTTTCACCCGTCAACCATTCTGGGGTATAGCCTTCCATCGCCTGGACTTCGGTTAAGGCAGGCTGAATTGCGATGGGGGCATCGGTGTTAACACGAAAGAGCGTAATAGCCGCTAATCCAACCAATATCCACGGCCACGGCCGCAGGGCATAATGCGCAAAATTGAAAAATAAGGTGGCGGCCACTGCGTGGTTTTCATCCTTTGTGCTCATCACACGCTGTGCTATATATCCGCCGCCGCCGGGTTCGGCACCAGGATACCATGCGCTCCACCACATCATACCAAAATAGGCAAAGAATGCACCGATGCCAATGGCAAGACCATTCCCGCTGCCCTCTGCCCCAATAGCAGGAAAGAAGTCAAGCGTTTCTGCAGGCAAAGCTTCACGCAAACCGTTAAGCCCGCCTACCTCTGGAGATTGGATCACAAAAACAGCCAAAGCAATACTGCCGATCATAGCAAGAATAAACTGCACAGCATCTGTCAGCACCACACCAAAAAGGCCACTGGTGGCAGCATAAAGTGCCACAACCAAAGTAAGCCCTGTTGTCAGCCAAAATGCCGTCATGGGAGGTAGGCCAAAAAGCCCTTCTAAAACAGAGGTCATGGCGACATGCACCCAACCCAAAATAAGTAGATTGATAAACAATCCTAAATACACGGCACGGAATACCCGTAGCCATAAGGCAGGTTTTCCATGATAGCGCAACTCGATCAATTCCGCCTCCGTGACGACGCCTGCGCGCCGCCATAAGGGAGCAAACACCACGGCGGTGAGCATACCTCCAGCCAATAAATTCCACCATAGCCAGTTGCCACTGATTCCGTATTGGCCTACGAGTTCTGTCACCGCTAACGGGGTATCGGCCGCAAAGGTGGTTGCAACCATAGATAGACCGGCAAGCCCCCAAGGGAGATTTCGGCCACCCAGAAAGTAACCTTCAAGTGATTTCTCCGCCTTTCTTCCGGCCCACATGCCGAGGCCAATCATGCCTATAAGTGCCACGGCAATCAAGGCAATATCAAGTGGATATAGGTATATGGAATCCATGGGAAAAAGGTACAACACCGGGGTATAAGAATTCGGGGCTTGAAATGCGAAAGGCATTAAACGTTTATATACGCTTACAACAGGATCAAGCAATTACAGGGTTGTACTTTTGGCATCAAATCTCACAACTCATGAATGTATTGCTCTTTGGCTCTGGTGGCCGTGAATCTGCACTTGCTTGGAAATTGGCTCAATCACCCCTTTTAGACCATTTGTTTATTGCCCCAGGTAACCCTGGAATGAAAAAGTACGGCACCTGTATTGGGCTGGATTGGAAAGACCGTGACGCGGTTAGCCACCTTTGTGAGGCTGAGAATATTGGGATGGTCGTGATTGGCCCAGAAGACCCCTTAGTAGACGGTCTGTCAGACTTCTTTGCACAGACGCCAGGGCTGAAGCACATTCATGTCATTGGACCCAAAAAAGCTGCAGCTCAGTTGGAGGGGTCCAAAGACTTCTCAAAACAATTTATGGAGCGCCACGGCATTCCGACGGCGGGACACCGCACCTTTGAGGAACATCAATTGGAAGAAGCAAAACAATACTTGGCTACCATTGATGGCCCCTATGTCCTTAAAGCAGATGGTTTAGCAGCAGGTAAAGGCGTCGTGATTTTAGACAGCCTTTCAGATGCCTTACACGAAATGGATGCCATGCTAGGTCAGGCAAAATTTGGCGCAGCTTCTAGCCGAGTCGTGGTAGAAGAATTCTTGGTCGGCATCGAATTTTCCATGTTTGCCCTCACCGACGGAAAGGACTATATGATGATGCCGGAAGCGAAGGACTATAAGCGCATTGGAGAAGGGGATCAAGGGTTAAATACCGGCGGGATGGGGGCCGTATCACCCGTCCCTTTTGTGACAGAGACCATCCGGAAAGAGGTGTTAACCAAAATCGTAGAACCCACTATTCGTGGCTTAGCCCTGGAGAAAATGGACTATGTAGGCTTTATTTTCTTTGGCCTCATCCTTACCAATAAAGGGGTGAAGGTGATTGAATATAATTGCCGAATGGGCGATCCAGAAACCGAGGTGGTCATACCTCGGGTGGATGAAGATCTATTGCCCTTATTTGCAGATGCAGCAAAAAAACAATTGCTCACGCGCCCCATGGCAAAAAAAGAGGAAGCGGCATGTGCCGTTATGATGGTCTCTGGCGGGTACCCTGAAGCTTATTCAAAAGGAAGGACCATCTCGGGTTTAGAGAAGGTGCAAGGGGTGCATGTTTTTCATGCAGGTACAGCGGAGAAGGACGGTCAGATTGTCACCCAGGGTGGCCGCGTACTGTGTGTCACAGGGATGGCGCCCACGGCATCTGCAGCGTTGACCTTAGCGTATGCCCAACTGGATCAAATTGAATTTGAAGGGGCGTATCGCCGAAACGACATCGGCGTTGATCTTGGATTGCGAAACCTATAAGGCTAGAAAGAAAAAAGCCGCCTCGGTAGGGACGGCTTTGCCATAAGTCGTATGACAGCGATTACTTTTCATCCGCCTTTTGGTGCTTACGCATTTCCATCATCCAGTAAATGCCTAAACCAGCACCAACAGCCATAAACAAGTAGTTGACAGCGTTGCCTACAGTAGGAAGAAGTTGGAAAGACCAAGTAAGAAAATCACCAAGGCCTTCAAAAAACGAACGGAGGGGCATATGAGTCCAATTAATTTGTAGCAAATTTACAGAAAAGCGTGCGCCAACCCAATCATATTTTCAAAAATCCTCACCCGGGGATTGTGGTTGTCCTATTTATGGGAACGGCAGGAGGCACTGCACTGTTTAATTTTTGGGCATTGGGGCAGTGGCCCTTTGCTTCTTTGGCGGCATGGACTACACCTGCGCTTGTGGGAATAGCCGCATGGTTTATCAATGTGGTCTTGGTCTATCGAAGCCGTTACCTCAAAACCAATTATCTCTTGGGGTGGTACTGGTTTTGCCTAATGTTGGCGCTACACCCACAGGGGATCACCCCAGATGCAGTATGGGCAAGCATGGGTATTTCTGTATGGCTTGCCATGGCCTATGAATTGAGTGATGAACGCAAAGATGCCCTCTTTACGCGGTCTAATCTTGGTTTGTTTTCTGCTTTTTTGGGCGTCTTTTCAATCAGTTGGTGGAGTCTTTTACTACCCTCCCTTTTTGCCCTTCGGACAGGAACGTTAAGGCAACCCCCACGATATTTTTTGCAAGTCGCAGCAGGATGGTTTGTAGGGCTGGCTAGTGTTTTCACTTTTGCGGCTTATACCGGAAATCTAGCGACGTATGTGAATGAAATTGCCCAAGTAGGGTCAAGGCCTTGGTCTTTTCAATGGCTACCAGTGGGTTATTTTGCCCTTGCTTTTTGGATGTTGTTTGCTGTATTTGAAACCATGCGGGCCATGCGTTCTGCAAAAAAGGCAAAACGACGCGGGCTCATCATGAGTTGGATTGGAATTATCTGGGGAGTTTCATTAATTCTTTGGCAAGGGGAGCACGCCCAGGCCGGGGCAATTCTAGCCGTCTTTGCTGCTCCGCATATTGTCAATTTACAATCATACCTAACGAAGGCTTGGATGATTAGGACACTGGATGCATCACTTGTAGGCGCGGCCATTTTGGGACTCGTCATGTCCCACCCGCTCTAAAGATTAAAGCGAATCGGGAGCAAAAAGCGCTTTTAATTCCGTGGCGTCTTCGGGCTTCATTTTACCTGATAGGATTAAGGCTAATTGCCTTCTACGCAATGCGCCATCAAAGCGTTGTTTTTCTTCCGCACTTTCTGGCAACAACGGGGGCACCTCGATAGGGTTGCCAATTTGGTCAACGGCGACAAAGGTGTAGATAGCCTCATTGCATTTAGTGCGTTCGCCAGAACCGCGTTGATCTTCCGTGAAGACATCAATAAAGACTTCCATGGAAGAAGTAAAAGCGCGGCTTACTTTGGCTTCCATTGTAACAATGGATGCTTGAGGAATAGCTTGCTTAAAAGAGACGTGATTGACGGTTGCCGTCACAACAGTTCTTCGGCAATGACGATGCGCTGCAATGGCGGCACAACGATCCATCCAGCTTAGCAGTTGCCCGCCAAACAGGTTATTTAAGTTGTTCGTGTCGTTAGGAAGTACAATCTCCGTCATGACGGTGAGAGACTCTATGGCGCGTTTTTCCTTCATTCGCTATAAATCCAAACCGCAGGGAAGGCCTTCTTGGCTTCCTCTTTTGCAGCTTGCGCTGCATCGCGTTTGGTAAAGGTACGAAGGGCAACCTTGGTCAAGCCGACTTTGGCATCAATGACCTTTGCAGGATACCCTGCCTTTTGAAGTTGACCCACTAGACGGTGTGCATTTTCAATGTCCTGAAAAGCCCCAACCACGAGCGAATAACCATGTGCTGTAGACGTACCTTCACTGGCCTTTTTAACTGGTGCAACAGGGGCAGTGGCGGGTGAAATAACCTCAGGAGCCACATCTTCTTCGGAAGCTTCCGTAATCAAAGGCATCTCAGGCGCTACAACAGATGTAAATAAGTCAGGAACAATCTCATCGGCTGACGCATCATCAGCCCACCAAGACTGAACATTTTCGGTCCAATTCTCCCAATTAGGCTGAATAGAGGCGTTCTGAACAAATTCTCGGAAGTCTGATTTGGTTGTGCCTAATGCCATCAAGCTTATAGCACCGGCAATGACTGCAGCGGAACGCAAGGGCGCAAGCCACTGCTCTTTCCTGGAGCGAACCATAGGGAGAACCCGTCCTGACTGTGCCGCAGGGGCATCGCCTTGGCGCTGCGCCAGCGGGGTAACGCGAAAAATGGGCAATCCATAAGCTTCGGGCAAAAAGTTGCTTTCAATGGAAGCCTGGAAAACCCACTGCAAACCTGTTTTAGAGAAGGATCCAATGCCATCAAGGCGCAGACGTTTGCCTTCTAGGAGTTCACGGTTCCAAGTGCTCACGGAAGTAGCAATGGCGGCACGTGCATCTGAAGCAGTAAGGCCTTCAAATCGGGTAAGGTGATTGACGAGCACTTCACTTTTTCCAGCAACAGGCGAGAAGCTTAATCTGCGTGCAGGAGGCAAGAAAAGTCCGGATTGCAGTTGAATCTCGGCACCAAAACGCGTTGCTTCCAAACGCCCAAATCCGGGTACATCGAGGCTATCTTCTTGGAACAGAAGATGAAAAATATGTTGCTCTAAGGCGTAGCGGAGTGTGGACATCTTAGTGTCAAGATACGCCTGTATTTTTGCCTATTTAACCTATAGAATCAGCAGTTTTCAACAAGAAATGAACCTTTAAAATAAGGGCCGATATCCGTGGCAATATGGGGTACCGCCTTTATTGTCATAATAGTCTTGGTGGTAGCCTTCACCTGAATAAAAAGGGGCAGCGGGAAGGAGTTCGGTGGCGATATCGTAGCCCTTGATGCGAAGTAGGTCTATCAAAGAGGTGGCAGTTTCTTTTTGTGCTTCATTTTGATAGAAAATGGCACTTCGGTATTGCGGCCCAATATCGGGTCCCTGCCCATTCGACTGGGTAGGATCATGGGTTTCAAAAAACATACGAAGGACGGCTTCATAGGTCGATTTGGACGGATCAAATTGGACGGCAACGGCTTCATAATGCCCGGTTCGCTTAGCGCATACCTGTTCGTAGGTGGGGTTCTCCACAAATCCGCCGGTATACCCAACGGTGGTAGAGATGACGCCATCAATACGTTTCATAAAATACTCGGTGCCCCAAAAGCATCCGCTGGCTACGATAGCAGTTTCCATAGTGGTGTCTGAGATGAAAATGTGATGAGTCTGTGTGGCTTCAGATGCATGGGGTTGGCCTTGACATGCCATGGCACATCCGAGCAAACTAACAAAGGGGAAAATAAGTAAGCGCATTAAAGATCTAGGTCACCACCGCCCATGCCTGTTCCTTCTCCTGAAGGGGCGCCCCCACGTCCGCCGCGCATACCGCGGCTGCGATCAGGCTTGCCAAAATTGTATTGCAGGGTCAAGAAGCCGATACGGCTTTCACGGCGACGCATAAATTCTACATCAATGCTCGGTGTGAATTGGTCATAGCTATAGCGTCGTTGGTTAAACACATCACTTAAACGCGCAGAAAGCGTCCAATGTTTTTCCATAAAGTCGACCTTATAGCCTAGATCAATAAACTGAATGCCTTTTCGGAAGCCCTGCCCTGTTGGACCGGCGCCCCATTGATTGTAGGTGATTTGTACCTGCTGCTCTTTTGGTAGATTGAGCATCAAGTTGCCCCGGCCTTGCCAGCCAAATCCGCTTTGAGTCAAGCTTACTCCAATATTTTGGCCATTGATGACGGAATAATATCCATCTGCAGAAACCTGTAATTGAACGGCTTTGCTAAAGCGGAGCATAGCGTTGGTGCTCACACCTACGTTATCTCGTGAATTAAAATTGAGCCAAGTCATCATCAAAACGCCTGTTGGAAGGGCTTCAATGTAACGGGACATCATGTTGAGCGTATGTTTCCCATAAACGGCTCCCGATAATGAACCCCATTTGCCGTATTGAACGGCATTAAACTCCATGGAATGTGTGTATTCTGGCTTGAGGTCTGGATTTCCCTTGCGTAGACTGCTAGGATTTGAATAATCAATATTTGGGTTGAGACTACCGCCCCAATGTCCGTCAGGTCGGTTGACCCGCATGGAGTAGCTCATCTGAAAATCTAAGCCGCGGTGGGGGCTGTAGGTAAGGTAGGCACTTGGAAAAAGACCAGGATATGTGCGGCGAAGCATAGAGCTATCCCTGAGGACAATGTCAATGAGGGCAGTTTCATAGCGCATGCCCACTTGACCTTTCCACTTTTGGGAGAATACATAGCCATAGGTAGCATACCCCGCATGGGTAACTTGGGACATGTCGGTAAAGAAGCTACGCAAAGAGTCTTTTAAAAAACTAGAGGATACAGGCTCGGGTAGCTGAGAGGCCTCTCGAACCTCTACGTTTTGACTTGTAGAAGTACGCCATCCAAAATCTACCCGCCCCTTTTCTCCCAAAGGCCATTCTACATCGGACTGGAGGTTGAGTCTCTGTGAATTGCCTGGCACATCAAAACGCTGTAGATAAGCGCCATAGGTGAAGGCTGTGGGGTAGAGGGGATCCGTTGTGTAATAACTGTCTTCAATATCGTGGTCTACTCCACCAGAAAGGTTGGCATCGGCAGTCCATTTTTTATTTTCATCCTCAAACTTTCGTTCGTAGTGGATGTTGATATTTTCATTCGCGCCTCTGCTATTTTGCAGGGTGTATTGAATGGCGCGGGCAGGGATGCCATCTTTTCCTGTATTGATAAAGAAGGTTGAATCCCAATCTATACTAGAGCGCTGATCAAAGCCAACCGAAAACCCAATCTGGTGCTTCTTGGCTATTTCCCAATCCAAGCCAAAACGTCCATTATAGCCCCTATTATGACGCAATCCATTAGATTCTTCTGCTGTTTGATAAAGTGAATCAGGGAAGAAATAGCTTCGGTTGGTGTATCCTGCAGAGAACATTTGGCGGTCGTCACTGCCCACGCTAAAGTTCAATCGTACGTTTTTGATGGGAATGGAGACGTTGCCCCCAACATTGTATTTGTTTCTTGTGCCAATTCCCACTTGAAGGGCACCATTTAAAGGTAGTTTACGTCCTTTTTGTGTCACAATATTAATAATACCTCCGGTGCCCTGCGCATCAAATTTGGCGCCGGGGTTGGTGATGACTTCAACGCGTTGCACCATGCCTGCAGGAAGGCGATCAAACGCATTGTTGCCTTGATAGCCCATCAAGGAAGCAGGGCGCCCGTCAATAAGAATGGTGACATTTTCATCCCCTCTTAGGGCGACATTGCCATCTATGTCCATGGTGACATTGGGAACTTGTCGCAGGATGTCGGTGCCTGTACCGCTGGCGACCTGTAAGTCTCCGGCTACATCATACACCTTACGGTCAAGACCATTGAGCATCCCAGGGCCATTGCTGATAACATCGGCATCCTCAAGCACAATAGATTGATCTAATGCAAGCCTAACTACGCCGAGGTCGAGGGGAGTGCCCGTCAATCCTTGTAATCCTTTTCTAAAAGAAGTATAACCAAAGGCGCTAATAGAAATTCCGCGGCCGTTGGCAGGGAGTTCAATATCAAATTTTCCATCTGAACCTGAAGCCCCAAGTGCCTTTGCTTTTGGGGCTTCACCTAGGTTACCGGGTTGCATGACGGAAATGACCGCTCCTACGAGTTCATCCCCTGTTTCTGCGTCCACGACCTTGCCTTGAAGGTGCACTTGCGCCAAAACGGTCATTGGGCCGAAAAGCAAGAGTAAGAGGAAGGAATATCTTTTCAAAGTGGGGTTTATTTAGGTAAGACGCCAAGAGCGCCCATGGGTTTAACAATAATTAGGCCTGAAGTTTTCTGCGTCGAATCAGCTCCTCTGTAATTTGCACCGCATTGGTGGCAGCACCTTTGCGCAGGTTGTCGGCGACGATCCAACAATGCATGGCTTGCGGGTGGCTGTGGTCTTCACGGATACGTCCTACAAATACATCGTCTTTTCCTTCTGCAAAGCGAGGCATGGGATAGGTTTTTGTCTCAGGTATATCTTGGACAATGACTCCAGGGAAAGCGCCAAGTAGGGCACGAACTTCTGACATGGAGGGTCGTTCACCTAAAAATTCAATATTGACCGCCTCGGAATGCCCACCTTGAACAGGTACTCGGACAGCTGTGGCCGATACCCGTACGCTGGTGTCGTTCAAAATTTTCTTGGTCTCATGTGTCAACTTCATCTCCTCCTTCGTGTAGGCATTGTCTAAAAAGACATCACAATGGGGAAGGCAGTTTTTATCAATGGGATAAGGATAGACCATAGCCCCTTCTACGCCATTGCGTTCGTTGTCCAATTGATTCACGGCAGCTTTACCGGTGCCGGTAACACTTTGATAGGTGGTGACCAACACGCGACGAATGGGGTGCTTGTCGTGTAAGGGTTTGAGGACCATCACCAACTGAATGGTCGAGCAATTGGGATTGGCAATAATGCGCGAAGGCAATTCTAAGGTCTCGGGATTGACTTCTGGGACAACTAGGGGAACAGCCGGATCCATGCGCCATGCAGAAGAGTTGTCAATGACATAGCACCCTGTTGCCGCAAAACGCGGAGCCCATTCGAAGGAGATTTCAGCTCCCGCTGAAAAAATGGCTACATCGGGGTGCATGGCCAAAGCTTTTTCGGGTGTGACTACCGTGTAGGATTGGCCATTCCATATAAGGGTCTGGCCTGCAGACTTGGAAGAAGCTACAGGAATAAATTCCGAGATCGGAAGATTCCGTTCTGATAAGACGGCACGCATGACTTCGCCAACCATTCCGGTGGCGCCAACGAGGGCTAAACGCATAACTGCTGCTACTGCATTAATTCTGCACAAAAGTACCACGGACCATGTTCATAATCTCCATCAACCACTTCAGCCACCCAGGTCAACTGCTAAAAGCCCCTTTTCCTTTATTTGGCGGACTGCATGTTGCTCAAATAGTACTGTTTTGTGCTCTTTTTATTCCGGGGCTTCGCCTTTTTGGGCAGACCTCTGCGCATCTTACCTGGGAGTCAAAGGACAGCCTTGTTGTGCAAGGGGATACGGAAGATTTTGCCTGGACAAAGACGGGCATTCATCTTCAGGCACCCACTGCGGGGCGGAGTCAACTTAAGCGAAGATTGTCCATGTCACCCCCTTGGATAGCCAAAACACATGTGGAAATGGAGTTTAATCCCTCTAGCAGCAATGCCTTCAGGATGGCGTGGCACAGCCCTGGAGACGGAGGCACATTACAGCTGCGTGTGGGAGAAGAAGACGATGCGTTGTCGCTGTGGAGAATAGGGGCCGCTGAAGAGGTCCAACTCTGCAATTCCCCAGCTGGACTGCTTGACCTATCGACTGTGACACTTGACCTAGAGGTAGGTCAAACGGCTTCAGGGTGCTATGTATTGCGGTGGAATCTAGGTTCAGCTTGGGAAGAGGTCCAATCAAGCCCGGACAGTCTCTTTCCTTTTTTGGAAACCTTTTCGCTAGAAGTCTTTTATACGGCGACGCGTACCGATAAATTTCACCTAGGACCTTTAACGGTGAACTTTTCTGATCTAGCAAATCCTGAAGGGGGCGACCACAGGAGCAACCGTTTTTGGGTCTGGACAGAGATATTGGCTAAACCCGCTCCGCTGGTTCAGGGACATTCTCCCAAAACCCCATTTTTAGAAGCCCTCTGGCTGGGCCCGAAGCCCATCTTGGTGGATGGCTGGGTTTTGCATGTCAATGCCCGAACCTATGCATTGCCCCGGGTATGGCTAGAACCGATGGTGCCCATCCTCCTGGGAGACAGTGCCATGGAAATACCCTTAACCGCTCATTGTCTCCACCTGCCCTTGGATTTGCCTGCCAATGGGACCCTTTTTTTAGAAGCACCCGGTAAGGAGGCCTTTGGATGGTTGGCCTACACTGAAGAAATGCATCAACCCAAAGACAAGGCATCTGGGGGCTATAGTTTAGAACCAAGGACACCGCAGCAGGCATGCTTGCCGGCCGTTTGGACCTCTAGTCAGTCGCTTTATGGGGCCAGTCCCGGCGAATATCCCCAAGGGCCAGCGCAATATATCCCTAACCAACCTCCGTTGTTGCGGGCTAGAACAAACCCCGATATGGCCGTGGACGTCATCTGGCCCCACCCTATAGACCCTCTTGCTTTTCTGCATGATGAAAAGGGAACTTGGACGCATCCATCGCCCTTGCGCAGCCTGTTTACGCCAAAAACAACCCCTGCCCCGGGGGTCCCTCAAAAGACCCTATGGCCTCCCCATACATGCCGGTGCGATGGCCAGCCCCTGGACCTAGACACCATGAAGTGGGGCTGGCCCCTTCTGCCTGTAGAGGGCCAACTCCACCTCACAGAAATATTGCCGGACCCCCTGCCTTATGAACCTTGTTTTGTGGAATGGCACAACGCCAGTCAAGAAGTGCTCGATGTGGGCGCCCTCTTTTTGAGCGATCAAAATCCTCCCAATACATGGCGCCGTCTAGCCCCTGAAGGCAGTTTTTTATACCCCAATGAAGTGCAAGCATTCAGCATGGATCCAAGCTTGACGGAGGAACGTTATCCGCATCAAAATACGGCCCAAATAAGGCAAGCCCAAGAGGATATTCCTGCAGAAAATAGGGCAGAACTTTGGCTCTATCGTGCCGATGGACATGTGTTAGACGGCATGTCCTTGGAGCAGATGGATGGACGCATTCCTCCAGAGGGGATGTCCTGGCATCTAGGTCCACAGAATGCCTGGGTCATTTCAGGTGATTCTGCCTCACCGGGCCTATGGGTGCAGCCGAGGGGGCAAGCGAAGGCGGGAGGCCGTGTTCTACTCATCATGCATCGATGGGGCAGCGAAGAAAGACCCATGGTGACTTATCACTTTCAGCGCAATGGGGCATGGACCCTCAGAGAACGATGGATCGAGGCATCCGGCGCAGGGGCCACAGCATGGTCATCTGGGGTGACGGTTGCTTCCGAAGGGGAATGGTCCTGTGGCATCGCATCACCGCCCCCGGGGCCTATGTGGCTATGGGAAATAGAATGGCATGGGCCGCAACAGGAAGTTCGGCGCAGAGCGTATCCCATCCTGCGAAAGGAATAACGCCCCTCTATAATCCATAACTTCAAAGCAAGAGGTTAGACCCTATTTTTGCCTAGTGAAGAGTGCAGAACATTTTGCCCAGCGCGCTGCGAAGCGTCGTGCGCAGGCCCAAGATTTTGATCCAAATGGCTTGGCTGCGCCAGGCCAAGTCTATGGTTTGCCTTATACCGAAGATTCGGCTGAGGTCATTCTACTGCCTGTTCCATGGGAAGTCACCGTCAGTTATGCCTCAGGCACAGCGCAAGGCCCTGAAGCGATGCGGGAGGCCTCTTCCCAAGTAGACTTGTACGATCCTTCGGTCAAAGATGCATGGAAGCTAGGGGTATGGATGGCACCCCAAGATGCAAAATTGGCCGCCAAATCTGATCGAAACCGCGAACGTGCGGAGGCATACATAGAAGCGCTATCGGAAGGCTTGCCCATGCAAAAAATGGCCAAGCACTTAGAAAAAATAGAAGCAGCCTGCGCCTTCATGAATGAGTGGGTGGCGCAAAAAACCACCCATTACCTTGATCAAGCCCAACTTGTGGCCCTTGTGGGGGGGGACCATAGTACGCCATTGGGCTACATACGGACCCTTGCCGAACGTCATCCTGGAATGGGCATTCTTCAATGGGATGCCCATATGGATTTGCGTATGGCGTACGAGGGATTCACCTACTCCCATGCCAGTATCATGTACAATGCGATGCAACACCCGTCCATAGCCAAGTTGGTTCAGGTGGGCATTCGTGATTACTGTGAAGAGGAATTAGCGGTCATGGCCCAATTGGGGGACCGCATTTCCGTTTTCTTTGATCGGGACCTAAAGCAAGCACAATTCAAAGGTGCGACATGGTCCCAGCAAGTGGCGCAAGTCGTAGATGCGTTGCCAAAGGAAGTCTATCTCAGTGTGGATATTGATGGATTTGATCCAAAACTTTGCCCGCATACAGGAACGCCCGTTGCAGGGGGGTTTGGCATCGAAGAATTCCTCTATCTCGTGGAAGAAGTCTTGGCTTCGGGGCGGACCTTGGTAGGGCTAGACCTCAATGAAGTAGCGCCAGGGCCTAATGGGGACTGGGATGCCAACGTGGGCAGTCGATTGCTCTATCGCCTATGCAACTTACTTGGCCAGTCTAACGGTCGCTTGTAAAGCAGATTCTCCTCAGCCAAAAGGTGAATAAACCTGTGTAAAAGGCATCCTTGTGCGTGCCATTTGCTTTCGGGCTTTGCTACCTTTGTCCCATGAAATTTGGCGTTGTCACCTTCCCTGGATCCAACTGTGATCAAGACATGATTGATACCCTGCGCGATGGTTTGGGGTGTGAAACCGTATCACTTTGGCACAAAGACCGCGACCTACATGGTGTGGATATGGTCGTGCTTCCTGGAGGATTTTCTTACGGTGATTATCTCCGCTCGGGGGCCATTGCCCGCTTCTCTCCGATCATGGAAGAAGTGGTCAAACATGCCGCAAAAGGAGGCTATGTCTTAGGTGTGTGTAATGGGTTCCAAATTCTCACCGAGACCCAATTGGTGCCAGGTGCATTACTCCACAATGCCAGTCACAAGTTCATTTGCAAGAATGTCTACTTGACGCCTGTATCCCCTTTGAGCCCCATGACAGCAGATTTACCCGAAAGCGGTATCTATAAAATTCCTATCGCACATGGAGAAGGCCGCTACTTTGCAGATGAGGCCACCCTAAAATCGTTGAACGACCAAGGACAAGTGATGTTCCGTTATTGTGAGGCGGATGGCGCTATCACGGATGCCGCAAATCCCAATGGCGCAGTGCAGAATATTGCCGGCGTTTGCAATGCAGGACGGAATGTGATGGGCATGATGCCACACCCAGAGCGTGCAGCAGATGCCAATCTATTAAATACAGATGGCTTAGCCTTGTTTCACAGTGTGCTCAATCACATGGTGACGGCATAAACGCACGAAAGTATTGTGACAAGAAAAAGCCCCCGAAGCATGGCTGCGGGGGCTTTTGTTTTTACGCGAAGTCGGGTCTGCTTAGTATTTAACTACCCGTTGGTTCGACGTGCCTTCGGTCGTTCTACACTCAACGGTGTATACGCCGTTAGGCCAGTCGTGCAAATCAAAGCGTAGCGCTTCTACGTCACCTGTGCCTTGATGCCCTTGCTCAAGTAATACAGCACCTGATGCGTCAAACCAAAGGACGCGGTAGGAAGATCCAGCTGACACTTTTGCTTCTAGCATAACCCAATCATGCGTTGGGTTTGGCGATAAATACAGACTGCCAGGGACCCATTCCTCGATGGATACTACGGTCACAGCATTTGAGGTTGGGAAGCAGCCAAGGCCAAGCTTCAGACGTGCAAAGAAAGTTCCAGGTGCTGTCGGAACATACCAAGGCTGTGTAGCGCCTGCAATGGCAATTAAGTTGGCATCCAGCCATTGAATATTCCAGCCATTTGCGGCTTGCGGGCAATACAACGAGTCCCCTCCAAAGACTTGGACGGTAGGAACAGGGGGGGCGGCCTTTACCTCAAAGCTATCTAAGCGCTCTGCCGTGCAGGTAGCGTTGTTGTACACATACTGCAACTCATGCCAACCAAGCGTCAGGGTGCTAGGCTGGATTTGGGTAATGGCCGTACCGTCGAGATAATACGATCCACCGCCTGGATATCCGCCAGAGGGGGCAAAAGGAGCATCTGCAGCACAGACTTCGTCGATATTAAAATTGAGGAAGACATTGGGCGCCGCCAAAATCTGAATGGCACTTGTGGCGGTATTCACACAACCATTGCTATTCATATAGGTGTAGGTCACAGTATAGGTTCCTTGCCCCACCGTGGTAGGTAGGAATTGTCCATTGCTCACCCCTATGCCGCTAAATACGCCACCGGAAGGCGTTCCAGAAAGGTTGACAGGCGCACCATCGACACAGACAGCACTATAGGTTCCCGCTGTTACAACCGGTAATGGGAGCACGTTGGCAAACAAGGTGCTTGACGAAACGTCTTTCGGGCTAGCACAATCCTCCGAGGACGTCACGACACATCGGATACTGTCTCCATTGTTCAAAGTGAATAGATTAAGGGTGGCACTGTTTCCCCCCCGCTGTTGGCCATTTACTTTCCATGTATAGAAAGGATTGCTTCCTGCATTGGTCGCAGTGGCTGCAAAGGTGACGGTGTCACCATGACAAATAGCCGTACTGCTTGCAGCAATACTGACAGAAGGGAGCGAAAGGTTAACGACACTGACCGAACTAGCTTTTGTCAAGCTATTACTTCCACTTGGGTTTGTGACAGTAAGGCTAACAGATTTAACCCCTGATGAAGCGTAACTCACAATTGGATTCATGGCCGATGAGGTGCCAGGATTGCCGCCAGGGAAGCTCCATGCATAGGTGACATTCTGTCCAGAACCCGCAAAATAGAATGGCGTAGCCTTTCCAACGCAGGTACTGGCATTGCTAAAGAAGTCAGCTACTGGAGCAGCAAGATTCGCGCCTTCAATACGCAGGTAATCCAAATAGATATTGTTGCCATTTGCGCTGTGCGTTTCAAATTTGAAACGCACTTGACCCACATAGGCGGAAAGATCAAGGGTGTCGGTTCTCCAATCTGTACCCCCTGGAACAAAGGCGGTACTCATAGCACTTCCCGTGGCAAAATTGTTGCTTCCGGTTTCTACATATTGACGAAGTAATGTCCAGGTCATTCCGCAATCTTCGCTAATAAAGACATCTAAGGTATCCGATGCAGCGGTGGTTAAGGGGCGATAGGCAAGGTCATACAATAGGGTGCTTGCGCTATCTAGCACATAGCTTGGGGAGATCAAAGCATCCATTTCGCCCGTGGCACCATAGTTAAAACCGTTGAAGAATGCACTGGCCCCGTCACCATCACTGCTCACGGAACTCATGCTCCAGCTTTGGTCAAAGTCAGGGTTTATAATGTCCCAGCGTGCAGGCAATGCCCCAACAAACCCTTCTGTGATAGGGGATTGGATTCCACCTACATGAATGTAGGGGGATTGCGTAAGGGTGTCTGTTCCGAAGGCATTGCCTGAAATAAGTTGAACAGTATAAGCGCCTGATGCACTGAAAGCAACTTCCGGATTTTGAGAAGTTGGAGACGTACCATTGACAAAGATGGCGTTGCTTGGGTAGATTGTCCATTCCCAATGGGTCGCAAGGTTGCTCGATAAGTCAAATAAGGTGATGGTATCTGTGGCGTTACAGAGCACTTCGGATGAAGCCTCAAAATCGGTAGTTGGACGACCCATAAAGGAAGTGGCCAAAGGACTTTGCCATACACCACGTCCGTAGGTTCCAGCGCGAATAATGCCAGCATTCATCAAGATTTCTAGGTCATTGACGACCGTATTGGGCAGGCCTTGCATAAAGGGCACCCAGTCCGTCATAGAAGCATCGCGGTAGTACACACCCAAATCCGTTCCGACATAGACCAACCCATTGCTGTTAGGCTGAACAATGATGCAGTTGGCCGGGATATTGGGCAAGCTTCCGCTGCGGTTATACCATGCGCCTCCGGCATTAAAGGTTTCGTACACTTTTGCGCCCGAATAGTAGCCAGACTTAGAAATCCAAACGTGGTTGGCGTCTGTCGGGTCTACGGTGATTCCTGTAATGGTATTAGTGCTTCCAATGTTGGAAGAAATCCAATTCCAAGTAGCCCCACCATCGGTGCTCTGGATTAAACGGTCATCTATGCCGACATATAAAATATTGGGATTGCTGAGCGCCTCTGCAATCACATCAATGTTACTGGCCCCCTGAATATTGTTGGAGCTGGTGGCACTAAAAGATCCTCCTGCATTGGTACTCTTCCAGAGTTTGGTAAATCCGGCGTAGAGGGTATTTGAGTTGATTCGGCTCGCTAAGAACGGGGTTACCCAGTTGCCTGTTCCTGATGGAGGAAGGTTAAAGGAAGCATTAAAAGTGATACCCCCATTGGTGGATTTGTCAAAATCACCGTAATAAATCGAACGGTACATGGTCGTTCCATCGGCTGCAGAAATGGCGCAGTCCATACCATCTCCTCCACCTACTTTGTCCCACCCATTGTCGTTTAAATGGGTTCCATTGTCTTGCGCACCAGCAATCGTCAGCGTTGTATCTGCTTCGGATGTACCAATCTTATAGTATTGCGTAATAGACAGGCCCATGTTGCGAGAGACCCAACTATTGTTCATACCACTGTTGGAAGATTTATACACGCCTCCATCACAACCGGCATAGACTTGATTAGTCCCTGGCTTAAAGGTCATCCAGTGGTGATCGGCATGTACAAAAGAGGCACCGCCTCCGCCATACCAGTGACCGCTCAAAGCAAAATTAGAACCGCCACTGTTGGATCGCCAAACATTCACCCCCCCTGTAAGTACGACATCTTTGTCCAATGGAGAAACCGCAATAGTTAAGTCATACCAGGCCTGACCACCACTGCCAGATCCATTGGTGCTCCAATCCAAAAGGTTGGGAGAAGCGCCATGACGCTGGGTCCAAGTAGTCCCACCGTTCGTCGAGCGGTACACGCCATATAGGCCATTGTTGTTGGCCCCATATAAGGCGTAGACATAGTTCGTGTCTGCCACGGTTGTGGCCAATTCGACACGGCCTGCATTCATAGGAAGACCACTCAAAATCATCGTCCAATTGTCCCCGAAGTCGGTGGACATCCAGATACGTCCATTGGAAGGTGTTCCCGCAAATAATTTGTTGGTTCCTGGAACCTGCACTAAGCAGCCAAAGGTCCCCCCTTGTTCCATCGTCCAAGAAGCACCTGCATTTATACTGCGGTAAATACCACTTCTTGTGGCCGCAACCAGATGATGTGTACTGTCTTTGTGCATGGCCATACCGCTGATGCGTGCGGACTGGGTGAGAGTAAAGCTTAAACCTGTAGGATTCCATGTTAAGCCACCATCCGTTGATTTCATTACGCCCAACGAATAGGTGTCACCAGCATCACGGTCCCCCGTGCCGATATACATGATCAAAGGATTATTGGGATCGATGAGGATGGCACTTACGCCAAGGTTGGGCAACAGATCGGTATTAGTGCTCCAATTTTGGCCATCATCGATAGACTTCCATAGGCCACCTGCAGGTGCGCCAGCATAGAGCACATTGGTTTGGGTAGGGTGAAAAGCAAGGACATTGACCCGACCAATTCCATCCAAGCTATTTCCATTAAAAGGACCAACGAGGCTCCAATTGCCTATACCTCCAACGGATGCTGTTGACGTGCCTTGGGCCCCAGCTGTATAACCTTGGTACAATACCTGTGGACTTGGACGATTGCCTGAAGGGTATACACGGGGCTCCATAAAGGCTTCCCAGCGTTTGAATTGCTTCCAGCCGCGTCCTTTTTCTACACTTTGGCCTTCCCAATATTCGTTAAATGAATCGACTACATCGTAAAAATTTACGCTGGGGTCATTCATCTTGTCGATGTAAGCAGGATAGCGCGTTTGACCCTGGGCTGTCACCAAGAAAAGGAAGGCTAAAACGCTAAAAATAACGCGCGAAAAAGAGAATAATAGGGTACGCATGTTGGCTACATAAAATCCATGAAAAAAGGGGGCCACCGCGGGTCCCCAGCTCGTAAAGATAACGCGAGGACCCTCTGGTTGTTTTCAGCAGAAGAGGAAACTAAATGCGAATGGCTCGGCAGAAGAGAGGCTACACCTCGTGACTCAAGTCTTGGATTTGCTTTCGGTAAGCCTCAAACAATTTTGATTTTGACACCAACCCTAACCATTTACCCTCCTGATAAACAGGTAGATACCACATTCCGGATTTTTCCATTTGAGTCAAAACAATATCCATGGCATCGCCATATTGAATGCGCGTTGGCGCCGACTTCATGGCGTCTTTTGCTGTAATGGTCTCAGTATGGTCCTCTCTTTGGGCACGCCAAATATCTTCCCAAGTAATATAGCCGACCATGCGTCCGTCCTCAATTATGGCAAGCAAATTCCTGTGGCATCGGGCAAGCGCAGCTTGACATTCGTCGAGTGTGTTGTCTGGACCGAGTGTTTCGAGGTCTCGCTCGAGCACATCGTCCATATCTAAGAGCGTCAAAACGGCTTTGTCTTTTGACTGGGTCCACTGCTTGCCACGCTGCGATAAATACTCGGTATAAATGCTGTTGGGATCCCAGTTTCGGGTCAGAAAAAAGGAGAGGGCACTCGTCATCATCAAGGGCAGGATCAAGGGATAACCGCCCCCTATTTCTGAAATCAAAAAGATGGCGGTCAAGGGCGCATGCATAGTGCCCGCCATGAGTCCCGCCATGGCGATCAAGACAAAGTGCACAACAGGAAGGTCATGAATGCCCATCAAATTGAGGGTTCGGACAAAAATTAAACCCAGGATACTTCCCATAAAAAGGGTAGGGGCAAACATGCCTCCGACGCCGCCTGCATGCACCGTTAGCGAAGCCGCAGTCACCTTCAGTAAAAGCAACCCAACCAATAAACCAATGCCGAGCAGGAGGTTTCCTTCTTCGACCCCTAGCCAATTTTGGGATAGGATGCTCCAATCGTCGCCGCGCAAGGCGGCTTGGATGGTAGAAAAGCCTTCACCATACAAGGGCGGCATGACAAAAATGAGAGCACCAAGAAGAATGCCCCCTGTTGCCGCTTTAACCCATGGATTGTCATAGCGCATGACCAATCGACCCGAAAGGGCAAAAATGCGTTTGAAGTACAAAGAGACTAGGGCACAGGCTACGCCTAAAATGAGATAATAGGGCAGGTTAATGGGGTCAAAGGCTTCAATGCCTTCGGCATAAAAAAGTTTGCTGCCATCGCTGGTCATTAATCCTGTTAGGGCACCGGTCGCAGAAGCGAGAAGCAAGGGAACCAGAGAGCTCAACGTGAGGTCAATACTAAAGAGCTCGAGGGTAAAGATGATGGCGGCAACAGGCGCGCCAAAAATGGAGGAGATGGCCCCAGCTGTGGCACAAGCAATGAGCAAAATGCGCTGCTTAAAGCCCAGGCGCATCCACCGCGCCAAATTGGACCCAATGGCTGAACCTGTTCCTACTGCAGGGCCCTCCAGTCCTACCGATCCGCCAAATCCTACGGTCACGACGGAGGTCAAGAAGGAAGTATACATGCGCGATCGGGGGATGATGCCTCCCTGCCGTGAAATGGCTTCAATGGCCGAGGGGATACCCTCCCCTGCCTGAAGCTTAAATACCCGAACCAACACCACGGTCAGCAGGATGCCAACCAGGGGAAAACCGAAGTAATAGAGTTGATAGTAATCCTCAAAGCGTTCAGAACTAATCCACGCCTGAATAGCATGGGTAGAATTTTTAAGTACAACCGCAACAAGGCCCGAAATCAAGCCCGTCAGGATGCTGAGAATAAAAATAAAATGCTGCATGGGCAGGTGCTGTGCCCGCCAAATCAGTACCCTTCGAATCCAGAGCTGGAGCCGATGTTTCATGCAGGTTTTTCTGGCGTAATGCCCAGAGAAAGCTCTGTCAACTGTGTTGGATTGATCTGCGAAGGGGCATCAATCATCACATCGCGCCCGGCGTTATTTTTTGGGAAGGCGATATAGTCGCGAATGACTTCATCTCCGCCCATTAAGGCCACTAAACGGTCAAATCCAAAAGCAATTCCCCCGTGTGGAGGCGCGCCATATTCAAAGGCATTCATCAAGAAGCCAAACTGCGCTAAGGCTTCTTCTTTGCTAAAGCCTAAAAGGTCAAACATGCGTTGCTGAAGGGCGCGATCATGGATACGGATCGATCCGCCGCCGATCTCATTGCCATTCAAGACCAAGTCATAGGCATTCGCGCGCACGGCACCGGGGTCCTGGTCGATGAGCGGAATATCTTCGGGCTTGGGACTGGTAAAAGGGTGGTGCATGGCAAACCAACGGCCTGCTTCCTCGCCCCATTCTAACAACGGGAAATCCAATACCCACAAAGGGGCAAAGACATCTGGCTTGCGGAGTCCCAGGGTTTCGGCAAGGTGCATGCGGAGCTCGCTCAAGGCCTTGCGGGTCTTGTTAGCGCCACCCGCTAAGACCAAGACCAGGTCACCGGCTTGTGCATCAAAGGCATCTACCCAGTTTTTCAAAGCGGGTTCATCAAAAAACTTGTTCACGCTCGAGGTAGCTTGGCCTTGTTCGTCCACCTTCATCCAAATCAAACCTGACATTCCCAATTGCGGGCGCTTGACATAGTCGGTCAGGGCATCTAATTGCTTTCGCGTGTAGGGAGCGCATCCCGCTACTTTGATACCCACTACCAACTCAGCATGATCAAATACTGGGAAGCTACTGCCTGCGACCAAGGCATTCATTTCGACAAAGGTCATGTCAAATCGGATGTCAGGCTTGTCATTGCCATAGAGACGCATCGCATCGTCATAGGTCATGCGCGGTATGCTGCCGATGGTTTGACCATGAACTTCTTGGATTACATGCTTGAGTAGGCCTTCAAAAGTTTGCAGAATATCTTCCTGCTCTGCAAAAGCCATTTCACAGTCAATCTGCGTGAATTCAGGCTGGCGGTCAGCACGCAGATCTTCATCGCGGAAGCAGCGCACAATTTGATAATAACGGTCCATGCCCGCGACCATCAGAAGCTGCTTGAAGGTCTGAGGTGACTGAGGCAAGGCATAAAACTGACCGTGGTGTACACGGCTTGGGACAACAAAGTCACGCGCGCCTTCGGGGGTGCTTTTGATCAAGAAGGGGGTTTCTACATCCGCAAAACCCAAATCATTCAGGTAAGTCCGAACCATCATGTTGATCCGGTTGCGGAGCAAAAGTTTTTCGCGCACTGGGGCACGGCGGATATCCAAATAGCGGTACTTCATCCGAAGCTCTTCTCCCCCATCTGTTTCCGCTTCAATCGTGAAAGGAGGTGTTTTGGCCGCGTTGAGCACATGAAAAGCTGTAACACGGATTTCTACCTCCCCAGTAGGCATTTGGGGGTTTTTATTTTCGCGCTCCACCACCGTTCCAATGGCCTGCACCACAAATTCGCGGTTGACGGCGCGTGCGGCTATTAACATTTGGGCATCAATGCCTTCATTAAAAGCAAGCTGCGTAAGACCATACCGATCGCGCAAATCCAAGAAGGACATGCCGCCAAAATCGCGTCGGCGCTGAATCCACCCACTTAGGGTAACGGTTTGGCCAACATGGGAAAGGCGGAGTTCGCCACAGGTGTGAGTACGGTACATGGTCTTATAATGAAGCACAAAGGTAAAAAACCCCGAGGGCCTGCGTAGATTTATCCCCATGGAGTTTGATGATGTGTATTTCATGCGGCAAGCGATCCGCGAAGCGGTAAAAGCCTATGAAGCGGATGAGGTGCCGGTGGGGGCAGTAGTGGTGTCGAATAACCAGATTATTGCCCGGGGTCATAACTTGACAGAACAGCTTCACGATGTCACGGCCCATGCCGAAATGCAGGCGATAACGGCCGCATCCCATTACCTCGGTGCAAAGTACTTGCCTCACTGTACGCTCTACGTCACCCTTGAACCTTGTTCGATGTGCGCCGGAGCCCTTTTTTGGACCCAAATGGGCCGAATCGTCTATGGCGCCAGCGATGAAAAACGTGGCTTTACGACCATGGGCGGCCAATTTCATCCAAAAACCCAAGTCACGATTGGGGTCGAGGCTGAGGTATGTGCAGATTTGATGACGGAATTCTTCCGTTCAAAAAGAAAGAAATAAACCAATGATCGCCATGGCACAGCTTTTCAATTTCAAATTAGACGATCATGTGGGGGGCATTACATTCGTGCGTGTAGGGGGGGAAGGGCCGTCCGCATACCGCCCTTTCTTATTTAGCTTCGCCTTATGAAGTTGCACGCAATCAATACAGGGTTTTTCAAGTTGGATGGCGGGGCCATGTTTGGGGTGGTCCCAAAGCAATTGTGGCAACGCACCAATCCTGCGGACGAAAATAATTTATGCACCTGGGCCATGCGCTCCCTGCTTATGGAGGAGGGGGACCGCCTCATCCTCGTAGACACGGGCATCGGCAACAAGCAAGACGACAAGTTTTTTAGTCACTATCATCTGCACGGAACAGACAGCCTGGATGCCAACTTGAAGGGTTTGGGCTTTCAACGTAGTGACATTACGGACGTCTTCTTGACCCATATGCACTTTGATCACGTGGGCGGGGCAGTAGAGCGCACCGACAAAGGATTCCGGCCCGCATTTTCGGAGGCGACCTACTGGACAAATGAGCGCCATTGGCACTGGGCCACCCAGCCTAATGTCCGTGAAAAAGCCTCCTTCTTGGCCGAAAATATTTTGCCCTTACAAGAGAGCGGCCAACTGGCCTTTATCGACGCGCCCGAGGGCCAGCAGCGCGTGAGAACACCCTTGGGGTTTGACACGTTTATCGCCAATGGGCATACAGACGCACAGATGTGTCCCATTTTGGAGTATCGCGGCGAAAAAGTGGTTTTTATGGCAGATCTATTGCCTTCGGTAGGCCATATTCCCTTGCCCTATGTGATGGGCTATGATACCCGCCCATTGCTTACTCTCGGAGAAAAGAAGGCCATCTTGACGGAAGCGGCACAGGAAGGTTATCGCCTATTTTTGGAGCACGATGCCGTCAACGAAACGTGCACCCTCGAAATGACCGAAAAAGGCCCACGCCTTGCACATACGCGCCCTTTACACGATTAACCTATGAAAAAATTTCTCCTAGCCATCCTTGCGACGTGCGCAATTCCTTCCTTTGGCCAATATTGGCAACAAGCCGTGGACTACCATATTCAAGTAGCGCTAGATGACCAAAAGCACCAATTAGCGGGGGATCTTAGCCTGCGCTATACCAACAACAGTCCCGATGTCTTGGATGAGGTCTATTTCCATTTGTATTGGAATGCATTTCAGCCCGGAAGCATGTTATCCAACATGGCCAATATCCCGACAAAATTTCCGGATCGCGCTATTGGCAGCAACGTAGAAAACTATGCACCCGACGAATATGGCGAGCAAATTGTGCAATCCCTGACGTTGAATGGCCAACCCGTAGCGTTTGTCGTGGACCAAACGATTTTGCACTGTACCCTTCCTCAAGGTATTTATCCTGGGGAGACCGTCACCTTTGCTATGACCTATACCACACGCATTCCCAAGTTGGTGGAGCGTGCAGGCCGCGACAATCCCGAGGGAATCGCCTATAGTTTTACCCAATGGTATCCCAAAATGGTCGTGTATGATACCGATGGATGGCATCCAGATATCTATGTAGCACGCGAGTTTTTTGGTGATTTTGGTACCTTTAATGTGGATATCACCGCCCCAGCTTCCTATATGATTGGGGGCAGCGGGGTTTTGCAAAACCCCGATCAAATTGGGCATGGGTACAGCGCCCAACCCGTAAAATTTAAGAAAAAGGACCGCATCACGTGGCGCTTCAAGGCTGAAAAAGTTCATGACTTCGCCTGGGTTGCGGATAAGGAGCTCCAACACGACCTCCGCGTGACAGCCTCTGGCCTGCCTATCCATTTCTTCTACCAGAATGACACGGCCTCGAGTAAACACATGTCGACGGATAAATTCCAGGCAGAGGTAGAAGCGTATTTTGCCTTTATGCATGACCACTTTGGCAGCTACGATTGGCCACAGTTTAGTGTGATTCAAGGCGGTGAAGGGGCTATGGAGTACCCTATGGCCACCATTATGCAGGTGCATGGCGGCTATGATGGGTTGTTGGGCACCGTTGTTCATGAGGCGTCCCACATGTGGTTTTATGGGATGTTAGGCACGGATGAGCAGCGCTACTATTGGATGGACGAAGGTTTTACCAGCTTTGCTGAAGATGAGGCCATGAACGTATTGTCTGGTAAGAATTTGCCCAATGCGCACTTGGGGTACCTTGGCCGCTACAGCCGTGTAGCGCATCAAACTTGGATGGAACCTGCAAGCACCCTAGCCAATTATTTTGACGGCAAATTCCCCTACCAAATGGCGGCGTATATGAAGGGGTCCCTCTTCTTGGTTCAACTGCGGGGGATTATGGGGGAAGACGCATTTTGGTCTACCCTACAGCGCTATAAAAATGTGTGGGCCTTTAAGCATCCTCGTCCTGAAAACTTTCTGCGCATCGCCGAACAAGAATCCGGCATGGTACTAGATTGGTACATGAACCAATGGATTGAAACCATGAAAGTGCCTGATGCAGGCGTGGATTCAGTGTACACCACAGGCGGGAATTTGGCCAATATTCGTTTAACCCGAAATGGCTCCTTGGCCCTCCCCGTAGATGTGGATGTTGTCTTGAAAAACGGGACAACCCTGCATTATACCGTACCGCTTTCTGCCATGTTTGGCCACAAGGACGGCTTTGCCCTGGCTGGCCCTTGGAACTATACCCAGAAGACCTTTACTTTTCAAGTGGCGGTGACGGCAGAGCAGATTGCACGTGTAGTGGTGGATCCTGCAAGTTGGACAGCCGATGCCAACCGCGACGACAATGTGTGGGAAGCTCCCTGATAGGGGGAAAAAGCAAAAGGGAAGAAGGATAAAAGGGCTACGCGTTTAGCCTCAACGTCAACGGCGTTTTTTCTTACCAGCAGTATGCTTGCTTCCGTTAGCTTTAAAAGTGCTTTTACCACGCCCCGAATCGTTTCCACCACCAAATCCATCGCGTCTTCCTCGTTGACCGCCCGCCTCGCGTGGCCGGGTTGCATCAAAACGCCTTACGCCTTCTCTTCCTTCCTTAGGTGCTTTTGCACCGGCTACGCCAAAATCGATGGTCTTCTTCAGGATGTCTACCTCTTTCACGACAATGCGCAAAGGGTCCCCTAGAGACAGGGTGGCCCCGGTTCTCTCTCCGACAATACGGAATTGCTCGGGCTCGACATAATAATAGTCATCGGTGAATTCGCGCAAGCGAACGAGACCTTCACAGCCCATCGTGGGAATTTCTACAAAGACACCCCAATCCGTCACGCCGCTGACAATTCCGTCAAACTCTTCGCCAAGGAATTTCTCCATGTATTTGGCTTGCATGTACTTAATAGAGGAGCGCTCTGCTTCTGAAGCATTTTGCTCTCGCGAAGAAGAATGGTCACATTCTTCTTCATAGGTCACCATAGAGGGTGACTTTTCCTTGTCCAGAAAGCCTTGTAGCAGACGGTGCACCATCATATCTGGATAGCGACGGATAGGGGAGGTAAAGTGGGTATAGTCATCAAAGGCTAAGCCATAGTGCCCAATATTCTGGGTGCTATAAACAGCTTTAGCCATGGTGCGAACGGTCAAGGTCTCAAGCATGTTGGCCTCGGGCGTCCCTTTTACGCGTTTCAATAAGTCATTGATGGACTTCCTCACGGCCTGGGTTCCTTGGGTTGCTACGGCAAAGCCTAGGGGGCGGACAAATTGAGAAAGGGTTTCCAATTTTCTTGGATCGGGTTGATCGTGAATTCGGTATACCATAGTACGCGTATTTCGCTTACCGTCTTCGGATCTACCGACATAGTGGGCCACATGCTTGTTAGCGAGCAACATAAATTCCTCAATCAGTTTATTGCTGTCACCCGCTTGTTTGAGGTATGCCCCAATGGGTTCATTATTCGCATCGAGGCGAAACTTCACTTCGGCCCGATCAAAGGCAATGGCCCCAGCTTTCATGCGATCGCCGCGCAAGGCCTTGGCTATTTGATTCATGACCAAAAGTTCTTCGGAGAGCGGATCTGCTTCCCCATCTAACACGGCCTGGGCCTCTTCATAGGTAAAGCGTCGGTCCGAATGGATCACGGTTCGCCCAAACCAGCGGCTATGTACGGCGCCTACTTCGTCCATATCAAAGATGGCAGAAAAGGTAAACTTGTCCTCCTTAGGGCGCAGGGAACATACCCTATTGCTCACTTTTTCGGGGAGCATGGGAACCACTCGATCCACCAAATAAACAGAAGTAGCCCGGTTTTGGGCCTCCTCTTCGAGTGCAGTACCTGGACGGACATAATGGGTAACATCGGCGATATGAACGCCAATCTCCCAATGGCCATTGGCTAATTTTTGGAGGCTCAGGGCATCATCAAAATCCTTGGCATCCACTGGGTCAATGGTAAACGTGAGGACCTTGCGCATATCACGCCTACGCGCAATTTCTGCTGGGTCCAGGTCCATGGTGATGGATTCGGTTTCTTTTTCTACTGCCTCAGGAAAAGTATAGGGAAGTCCATACTCATTGAGGATGGCGTGAATCTCGGTATTATGGTCGCCACGTTCACCTAGAATTTCGACCACCTTCCCTTGAGGCTGGCGTGATGGATCATCCCAACGTAATAATTCGGCAACGACCATCTGTCCATCCTTTGCCCCCTTTAATTGGTTCATGGGAATGTAGAAGTCTGGGCCGATCTTGCGTGAATCTGTCACCAAAAAGGCATGCTGCGGGGTTATCTGAAGGGTGCCCACATAACGATCACGGCCTCGGTGAAGGACCTCTACGATTTCGCCTTCAAGCTTTCGCTTGTTGCGGCTTGGGAAGAGCTGAACTTTTACTTTGTCTCCACCAAAAGCAAGACCCAAGTCTGATTCTTTGATAAAGACATCATCCGCTCCGCCTCCCGGGATGACATAACCGGTTCCGCTAGAGGTCAACTGAAGGTGGCCTTCCACATGATTTTCTTCAAATGCCAATTGGTATATTTCGGGTTTGACTTCACGCACATGCTCAGCACTCACCAAAAGATCAATGGCCGCCTTGGTCAATATTTTCCCTGTTCTTTCCATCATTCCCATCTCTAGTGCAACATCGCCCAGAGGGAAAATGACACTGGGTCGACGCTGGAGCATGCGAAGAATACTTGACGCCAAAGAGGCGGCATCCATCGAGCGGTGGGTTTTATTTTTTTTGGGTTCTTTTTTGGGCATGTACAAAGGTCAAGGTTTTTTTCCGGCTCGTAGTTATCTAAACGTAAAGGTTGGCATCATATTGGCATTCAACATGCAACACTGAGGTTTTTTTGGACTACGCAGCCCCTACTTCGGACAAATACACCTTCCTACATTTGCCCTATGAAAAACACCCTGATCATCGCTCTTCTTTGCAGTGCCAGTAGCATCTTCGGACAAATTACCGCCCCCAATGTGGACCCTACGGCCTTGGTTGAAGCGGAACCTTCGTCAACGTTAGAGGGCCTCATGGAAGCATTAGTAGCGTATCAAACCAATTTGGCTTTGGTTGAGGCACAAGAAAAGGCAGGCTCTCTGCATGCGGAAGCAGCCCAACAAGTAAAAGCATTTCTTCAGGCCAGCTTTGAGGAAGAGGTAGCATCC
>LICG01000005.1 GCA_001438205.1 Cryomorphaceae bacterium BACL7 MAG-120322-bin74 | reverse complement strand
GTGGTCGTTATGTGCAAATTAGCCGAGTATACGTGGTAGAAAAACGCTTTGGCGCAAAGGTTTTACAGCCTGAGATTTTTCCACACAACCCCAATGTTTCTGCAAGCGAGCGCGCCCCGGTCATTGCAAGCGATCGACCGAACGAGGTGCAGCTTTTTCAATTTGGCCTAGTCCCACACTGGGCCAAAAACCCCATGTGCCTACTCAATGCACGCGCAGAAGGGGACCACAATCCAGAAAATGACCCAGCATACACGGGTGCCAAAGGCATTATTCAGAAACCCAGCTTCCGCAAAGCTATTCGCAACCAACGCTGCCTGGTGTTGGCAGATGCTTTCATAGAGGGCCCCGAAGACAAGAAACTGAGCGAACCCTACCTAGTCTATCTGCGAAAACAAGAGCGCCCATTTGCCTTTGCCGGCATTTGGGATGAATGGCAAAACCCCACAACAGGTGAGACCCTTCGCTCATTCGCTATTATTACAGCCGCAGCAAATACAGTGACACAGCGGATTGGGCACCACCGATCGCCCGTCATACTTCCGCGTGATGCAGAGCGCGATTGGCTCTCCCTTGACAGCGACCTGTCTGACATAACCAACCTGCTACATCCATATCCAGGTGAAAAACTCAATGCATATCCTATTTCACCTGCCATTAAAAATCCAAGAACCAAAGATGTGAAAAGCCTTTTGCCCATTGAGGCGCGTCTTTTTAGCGAAGAGACGTATCAAACCAAAGGAGACCTTCGATTAGAAGGGATGCGCACCCGTTAATCTATGGTTCTCTCTCATACAGCCTTCAGCTTCCGATTTGGTGTGCTGAAGCCCAAGGACGTCCTACATCTCGCAGAACAACACGGTTGCTTTCCGCTTGTCCTTGCAGAAATCAATAGCACAGCGGGCATACTTCCAAGCCTGCAATGCAGCACGATCCCTATCCAACCTGCGGTAGACATCAGAATAAGAGGAGAGAGGGTGGCCGTACTTCTCCCCACATCCCCTAAAGGCTTTCAGGCGCTGAATACATGGCTGAGCCAGGCGCGCCCTTTTGCCTTAGACCCACCCGCACACCTTCCAGACACACATATTGTCTACCCATTGACCCACTGCCCAAAACGTCGCCTAAAGGCACATGAATGGATTGGGGTTGAACCAGAGGAAGCATTACGTGCCTCCACTCATCCTGAAATAACACGATGCCTTGCTTGGGGCACCATGGCCTTTCGGAACACCGCTGACTATAATAGCCATCGGCTACTCCGATCCATAGATAACAACACAATCCTTAGTAAGTTATCCCCGAAAGAACACCTACCTAACGCACACCGTTGGGAAGATAAAAAGCACCTACAAGCTCGATTTTCTAGCCAATTATGGGCGCAAAGTCAGCATTTCCTTGATAGCCTACCCACATGGGATGCACACCTAGGAAAGGGGAGTGGCAGTAAAAATCAGCAAACCTATACCGGGGCAGCTGGCAAAGATGAAGCCCTCTTGCGCCACCTGTGCCTTGATGCGCTACCACATCGCTATCCCCGAATCACACATACAATAAGAGAACGCCTAGAAAAGGAGCTTCACATCATTCAGGAAAAGGCATTCACCGCCTATTTCCTTATCAACTGGGACATTGTCCGCTATGCGCAAAAACAAGATTATTTCTATGTAGGACGAGGAAGTGGCGCAAATAGTATAGTCGCCTATCTTCTTAAAATCACAAATGTTGACCCTATAGAGCTGGATCTTTACTTTGAGCGATTCATCAATCTCTATCGACAGTCTCCTCCAGACTTTGATTTGGATTTTTCTTGGAAAGACCGCCAGCATCTCACGGAATATATCTTCAAACGGTTTCCGCACACCGCATTGCTAGGTGCCTGTAACACCTTCCAGTACCGAGCTATTGTTCGTGAACTCGGTAAAGTATTTGCCCTCCCCAAATTTGACATTGACGAACTCGCCGACGGAAAAATCACCACAGGAGACGAGAGCATACAGCGCATCCTCCAATACGCCCATCGACTCCATGGGCTACCCAACCGCATGAGCATACATTCCGGCGGAATTCTTATTTCACAAGAGCCTTTGCACGCATATTCAACAACCTTTTTACCTCCAAAAGGATTCCCAACCGTTGATTTTGACATGTATACCGCTGAGGATATTGGCTTACACAAGTTTGACATATTGGGCCAACGCGGCCTCAGTAAGATTTCGGAATGTGTTGCGCTATTAAAAATAACGCGACCCCATGCAACGCTTGATATTCACGATGTACAGCGCTTCAAAACAGACCCAAAGAGCTTGGCCTTACTTCAAAAAGGCGGCGCCATGGGCTGCTTCTACGTCGAATCACCTGCCATGCGCATGCTCATGCAAAAGCTACAGACTTCTAGCTATTTAGAACTTGTTGCTGCCAGTTCCGTTATTCGGCCTGGCGTAGCGCAGTCAGGGATGATGCGCGAATACATCGAACGTCACCGTAACCCTAGCAAGCGAAAGCGTGCACATCCCATCTTATTGGACATCATGCCCGAAACCTATGGCGTGATGGTCTACCAGGAAGATGTAATACGTGTGGCGCATTACTACGCAGGACTAACACTTGCCGAAGCTGACGTGCTCCGGCGCGGAATGTCGGGCAAATACCGCTCACGGGAAGAATTTGCCGTCGTAGAACGCCAATTCTTTGCCAATTGCCTAGAAAAGGGCTATCCAGAAGCGGATGCACATGAAATTTGGCGGCAAATTGAAAGTTTTGCAGGGTACGCATTTGCTAAAGGACACTCTGCTTCGTATGCAGTCGAAAGCTTCCAAAGCCTCTATCTTAAAGCACATTATCCGCTTGAATACCTGGTGGCGACCGTGAACAATGGGGGTGGATTTTACCGTGCAGAATTCTATCTACAAGAAGCCCGCCGGCATGGGGCCCGGATAGAGGCGCCCTGCGTCAACGAAGGAAATGTTTCTACGACCCTCATAGAGAGAACGCGCATTGTACTTGGCATAGAGCGCATTTCAGGCATCGACCTCCATTTTTGCCAAAACCTCATCAAAGAACGGCAGCACTTTGGACCCTACCTATCACTAGGAAACTTTATTGATCGGATGCATCAATTAACACATCCTATTCCGCTAGAATCCTTGCTATTACTGATTCGAGCAGGAGCCTTCGGGTTCGCATCGCAACCCAAACGGGCCTTGCTATGGGAAGCACACCATAGACTCGGCCACAAACCTGCGGCAGCAGCAAGCCTCACGCTTTTTGAAACGCCGGCACGAGCTTTTTCACTACCCACCTTGCTGCACAATGCATTAGACGAGGCCTATGACCAGCTTGAACTATTTGGATTTAGCCTAGGACATCCTTTTGACCTCTTTACCGGATGGCAAGGAAAAATAAGTGTTTCCGTTAAGCACTGGGCCAAGCGCAGCGGTGAATCCATTCAAATCCTCGGGTATTTGGTCACGGTAAAACAGAGCAAGACCAGCAAAGGCGAACACATGCAATTTGCCACATTTCAAGAATTTGACGGGACTATTTTTGATACGGTCCATTTTCCGCCCACAGTTAAGCGCTATGCACTCAGATCCCGGGGCGTCTATATTCTACAGGGGCGGATACAAAACGAGCTCAGCTATCTCAGCCTAGAAGTCGATTTTTTGGAACCCTGCGCGATGGTGGCTGACCCACGCTATGTCGAGGCTGGTCTTGGACATCCTGTGGTGCAACTCCCAAAACGCAGAGCCCCAAATCCGCAGGTAGGGCGTCATAGTCCATAGGAAACCAGGAGATTCATGACATCTCACAGCGACACGTAAGAATCCTCCAAAACACATGAACAAAGTTTGCCTATAATATATATTATGTTAACAAACTATGTTTAAGACCCTACCCACTACATGAAACGACTCTATCGGGTCCATTCAGATTAAGAAGAATCCCTTTCCTAAAATACAGGTTAAAAAAAAGCGCCCCAATTGGGGCGCCTTTATCCTATAAAATTATCTTCTTAAGCTGCGGGCAGTTCTGCTAATTCAGCCATGATACGCCTAGCATCATCATACTTGGCCAACTTATAATAGACTTCGCGCAAGGCTTGCAATGTTGCCTCATCCTTCGAATTGATTCCATACGCTTTCTCAAAATAAACGAGCGCTTGTGCTAACGCAACATCTTTTTCCCTGTTCAATTGATCAAATTCCTTTTTAGCTGTACGTGACAAATTGTTCATTTTCTCCACGACGACATTGGACTCCTCAATGTGCATAAGGCCTAGCATGTACACAGCATCTAAATATTTTGCGTCTGCCTCCATGGCTCTGATATAATATTCATGGGCTTTTACAAGATCCTTCTTCTTCTGGTGGTAAATAAACCCACCATTGTATAGATACAACGCGTTTTGTGGATCATTCACAAGGGCCTCTTCAAGGTTTGCCAATGCTCCATCATAATCCTCTTTATCCAAATAACTCTGAAGCTCCATTTTCAAAAGATTATCGTTATGAGGAAACTTGGCACGGGCCACCTTCATTAAGGCATCATAATCCTCCTCTTTAGAGAGCTCGTTATAAACCCAAAGTAGCTGGATATAAAACTCATGGGCGATAGACTCCGAACGCTCAGGGTCAGATGCTCGCTCCGTTTGCACGAAGAAATCTAACGTCTTCTTATCTGGAAAAGGATAACGAGTGCCCTCCTCGACGAGAATCCCTGTCCACATAATATTTTTGTAATTCATGTCAATCAGTTGCTTGTACACTTCTTCTGCACGCACATAATTTTGAACGTCTTGAGACAAGTACCCAATGTAGCTGAGCGTTAGGGTATCCAATATCCCCAAGGAGTTTCTCAATGTAAAGGCTGATTCATAGGCCTTAATTGCCGTTGTCTTATCGCTTTCATTAAAATTATAGTGCTCCGCCATTGTCACATAATCAGCTGCGATGTACGGCAGCATTTCATCTGATTCTTTAGAATAGCGCTTCTTACCTCCAGACTCTGCAGCAATACAATCTGCAAAACTTTGGGCAGCCACATCTAAATATTCACGCTCAGTCAAGGCTTCATCTTTAAACAACTTGTAGTAAACCTGGCCTTTATACGCAAAGTATTTTGGCATCAGCTTCGGATTCCTTGTCTCTGCGGCTTGACCATCAATAATGGTGGTTGCCTCATCAATGTACTTTTTTGCCTCAACCAGGTCTCCTCGATCCATGGCAATTTTTGCGCTAGACACGCTAGGTGCTTGAGCTAAAACGGAGATGGACAATACCAACGCTCCAAAGAATGCATACGTTTTCATAGTTCAGAATATATGTGCAAAGATAACGCCCGGCCTAATATTAGGTCGGGCGTTTAGAAAAGTTGTTTTACATGTATTTACTCAGCGGAAGCATCTGGTGCTGGTGAATTAACACCAAGATTAGTTGCATCCTCTACAATCCCCTCTACCTCTATCTCATCTTCAACATGAGGCACTTTGGCTACGGAGGAAATGACAACACCTGATTTAAGGTTGATCACCCGCACACCTTGTGTTGCGCGACCCATGACGCGGATCTCTTTCATCTCCATGCGGATCATGATGCCATTCTTTGTGGTGATCATCAAATCGTCGTCATCTGTCACCATCTTAATTGCGACCAGATTTCCTGTCTTTTCTGTAATACTCAAGGTCTTAACCCCCTTTCCGCCACGATTTGTGACGCGATAGTCTTCCACCAAAGTGCGTTTTCCATACCCATTTTGACTCACCACAAGGATGCTCTCCTGGTCATTTTCAATGCACACCATGCCAACGACTTCATCATTTTCAGTATCTAATGCCATGGCCCGAACACCTGAAGCATTTCGACCCATGGGACGAACCTTCGCCTCTGGGAATCGAATGGCTTTACCAGAGCGGACCGCCATCAGGATTTCCATATCACCCGTGGTTAAACGCGCCTCAAGAAGCTGGTCACCATCGCGAACGGTGATGGCATTGATGCCATTTACGCGGGGACGACTATAGGCCTCCAGGGTAGTCTTTTTGATAATGCCTTTCGTCGTGCAGAGTACGACATAATGTGAATTGACGTATTCTTCGTCTTTGATATCCTTCGTGTTAATGAAGGCCCTCACCTTGTCATCCTGAGGGATGTTGATCAGATTCACAATGGCTTTTCCCTTGCTTGTCCTATTGCCTTCAGGAATCTCATACACGCGCAACCAGAAGCAACGGCCTTGCTCCGTAAAGAAGAGCATATAGTTGTGGTTGGAGGCGACAAAAACATGTTCAATAAAGTCTTCATCACGGGTGGTGGCGCCGCGCGCCCCTACTCCTCCTCTACTCTGGGTGCGGTATTCGGTCAGTGGCGTGCGCTTGACATACCCCATGTGCGAAATCGTGATGACCACATCTTCATCCGCGATCATATCCTCAATGCGCATATCACCACCGGCATATTCAATCACGGAACGACGCTCGTCACCATATTTTTCACGGACTTCGACGAGTTCTTCTTTGATGATGGTCATCCGAAGCTCCTTTTCTCCTAAAATTCGCTTGAAGTAGGCAATTTGTTCCATCAACTCATTGAATTCCGCCTTGATTTTATCACGCTCTAATCCCGTAAGTTTTTGTAGACGCAATTCAAGAATGGCCTTCGCCTGGATTTCAGAAAGCCCAAATTCAGACATCAAGCCCTCCCTTGCCTCATCCACCGTTTTAGACGCGCGGATCAACTTAATTACGGCATCAAGGTGGTCAATCGCAATGAGCAAGCCTTCTAGAACATGTGCACGCTTCTCCGCCTGACTTAATTCATATTGTGTGCGGCGCACCACAACCTCATGCCGGTGTTCCACGAAATAGTGAATCATGTCACGCAAGTTGAGCATCTGCGGACGCCCTTTCACTAGGGCCACATTGTTCACGCTAAAGCTCGACTGCAGCTGCGTGAATTTGTATAGCTTATTGAGCACCACATTGGGCACTGCATCACGCTTAAGTACATAGACAATGCGCATACCATTACGATCAGACTCGTCGCGGATATCGCTAATGCCCTCTAATTTTTTGTCATTAACCAATTCAGCCGTTTTCTTAATCATTTCGGCTTTGTTGACCTGATAGGGAATTTCCGAAACAATGATGCAATCGCGGCCATTCACCTCTTCAATGGTTGCAAGTGCGCGAACCACGACGCGCCCACGGCCCGTGTGAAAAGCTTCGCGAACTCCATCATAACCATAAATAATGCCGCCTGTTGGAAAGTCAGGGGCCTTGACATAATGCATCAAGCCTTCTACGTCAATCTCTGGATTATCCACATAGGCAATAGTCGCATTGATCGTCTCTGTTAAGTTGTGCGGCGGCATATTGGTCGCCATACCCACGGCAATACCTGAGGCGCCATTCACTAGTAGGTTTGGAATCCGCGTTGGCAAAACAGTGGGCTCTTCCCTGGAGTCATCATAGTTGAGTTTGAAATCAACGGTTTCTTTGTCAATATCCTTGACCATTTCTTCCGTGATCTTGCGCATACGAATCTCTGTATAACGCATAGCTGCAGGGGAGTCACCATCTACAGAACCAAAGTTTCCTTGCCCGTCAATCAAGGTGTAACGCAAAGACCAATTCTGGGCCATACGTACTGCTGTATCATAAATGGCCGAGTCACCGTGAGGGTGAAACTTACCCATTACCTCACCTACCACTAAAGCGGACTTCTTATAGGGACGAGACGAATAGTTGGCCATTTCATTCATTCCAAACAATACACGTCGATGTACAGGCTTTAGTCCATCGCGGACATCTGGTAAGGCGCGGGAGACAATTACCGACATCGAATAATCGATGTAGGAGCTCTTCATCTCCTCCTCAATATTTATTTGAATAATACGTTCAGCGTCCGCCATTTTGTCAGATTAAAGTGTATTCTTCAAAAATACGCCTTGAGTGACCCATTAATTCAGCATTGACGCGGATTTTAGACACGTTTTATACACAATTTGGTGTTTATAAATCTTCTTTTCCAAAGAGGTACAAGACTTGGCATTGTATTGGTTACTTTGGGAGTATGGATGAGAACTTTTCACCTCGCGTCAAGGACGTGATAGGATATAGCAAGGAGGAGGCTTTACGCCTGGGCCATGACAGCATCGGAACGGAACATTTGATCTTAGGATTGATTCGGGAAGGACAAGGATCCGCTGTAGATATTCTGCAGGGCCTTCAAGTTGACCTCAGCACCCTTCGTCAAAAAGTGGAAGGGATTACAGCGCTCGGGGATACTTCTAGTGCACCGAGAAAGAACATCCCTCTTACACGCCAAGCGGAGAAAGCGCTTAAAACTACATTTCTAGAGGCTAAACTCTATGCGAGTTCTGTAATTAGAACGGCGCACTTACTCCTCTGTATTTTGCGAAATGAAAACGACCCCATCACAGGTGTTTTCAAAATCATGGGGGTGGATTACGAGACCGTTAAAGCAGAATATCAAAGCAAATTTATGGATGAGTCAGATACGGATTCCCCTTCTAGACCTTCGGCAGCACTGCATGATGAAGATGAGGACGAAACACCCAGCTCACGTCCTAGCAGCAGAAAAGCAGGCGGTGACCCAAAATCAAAAACGCCTGTCCTTGACAATTTTGGACGTGACCTCACCAAATTGGCTGAAGAGAATAAATTGGATCCCGTTGTTGGGCGCGAAAAAGAAATTGAACGTGTTAGTCAGGTCCTTTCAAGAAGGAAAAAGAACAACCCCTTACTCATTGGGGAGCCTGGCGTGGGCAAATCTGCCATAGCAGAAGGTTTAGCCCTGCGTATTATAAAAAAGAAAGTTTCACGCGTGCTCTACGGCAAACGTATTGTTACGCTTGACCTCGCTTCACTTGTGGCAGGAACAAAATACAGGGGACAGTTTGAAGAACGGATGAAGGCCCTGATGAACGAGCTAGAGAAGAATGATGACATCATTCTGTTCATTGATGAATTACATACAATTATAGGCGCTGGAGGTGCTACAGGATCTTTGGATGCGAGTAACATGTTCAAACCTGCACTTGCCCGTGGGGAAATTCAATGCATTGGGGCCACAACATTCGATGAATACCGCCAATATATTGAAAAGGATGGCGCATTAGAACGTCGTTTTCAAAAGGTTATGGTGGATCCCCCTACGCCTGATGAAACGCTTCAAATCTTAGAAAATCTTAAAGATAAATATGAGGAGCATCACAATGTCATCTACACACCTGAAGCGCTCGAAGCATGCGTGCGCTTGACCGTTCGGTATGTGTCTGACAGACAACTGCCCGACAAAGCCATCGATGCATTGGATGAAGCGGGTAGCCGTGTGCACATTACAAGTATCGTTGTGCCCGAAGATGTCGCTGAATTGGAAAAACGTCTAGAAGAAATTCGGAGTAAGAAAATGGAAGTGGTCCGTCGCCAGCGCTATGAGGAGGCGGCAAAACTTCGTGACGACGAAAAAAATATTGAAGCGGATCTAAGCAAAGCACAGGCCAAATGGGAAGAAGCATTGCGTGAAAATCGTCAGCCCGTCACAGAAGAGCACATTGCAGAAGTAGTGTCTATGATGACGGGTATCCCTGTTAAAAAGGTTGCAAAGCAAGAATTAGATAAACTGGCCTTGATGGAGGAAAACATCAAATCCAAAATCATCGGCCAAGATGAGGCGGTTGCCAAAGTAGTTCGTGCTATCCAACGAAACCGCGCAGGTATTAAAGACCCCAACAAACCCATTGGCTCCTTTATTTTCCTCGGGCCTACCGGCGTGGGAAAGACCCAACTGGCAAAAGAAATCGCCATCCAGCTATTCGACTCAGCGGATGCCTTAGTGCGCATTGACATGAGTGAATACATGGAAAAATTTGCCCTTTCTCGCCTGGTAGGGGCGCCTCCCGGCTATGTTGGCTATGAGGAAGGTGGGCAGCTAACGGAAAAAGTGCGACGCAAACCCTACTCTGTAGTACTTCTTGATGAAATTGAAAAAGCGCACCCGGACATCTTTAATTTGATGCTTCAAGCTTTAGATGAGGGACATATGACGGATAGTCTTGGTCGTAAAGTCGATTTTAAAAACACGCTCATCATCATGACCTCCAATATCGGGTCAAGACAACTGAAAGATTTTGGAACAGGTGTGGGATTTGGCACGCAAACACGCGAATCAAAAACAGACGAGTTAACGAAGGGGGTGATTGAAAGTGCCTTGAAAAAGGCTTTTGCGCCGGAATTCCTAAACCGGATTGATGACGTTGTTGTCTTTAATCCTCTTGAGAAGGAAGACATAGGTAAAATTGTGGAAATCGAGGCAAATGCTTTAATCAAACGCATGATGGACATTGGCTATTCCCTTACGCTTAGCTCAGAGGCCATTCACTTTATTGGCGAAAAGGGCTACGATCCGAAGTATGGAGCGCGCCCCCTAGCACGCGCTATTCAGAAATATGTAGAAGATCCCCTTGCCGAAGAAATAGTCAAGGGACAAGCGCACCCTGGAGACAGCATTGCCTTCACCGTCCTACCTGAGGCTCTAACCTTGAATATTTCAGTGTTAAAGAAGGGATCGGTACTAGATGACGCGTCAGTAAAAAAGGATGCGATATCCATCAAGAAACCAAAGAAACAAAAAGCAGATGAAGGGCCCGAGGCAGAGCAAACAGAAACGCTAGAGGGAAAGTAAACCTGGAATCTCCTTTACCTTGGCATAGCGTACTATCACCGCATCTGCACTCAACATGAGTTCTTTTGCTGTAATACTGACAAAATTGCCTTTGGCAGATTGTCTAATTTGAACTTCAGCTGTTTCTGAATCAAATAAACTTTCTAAATACGCAATGTTGTCGTGGCTTGCTGGGCAAACAAACTTAAACATGTAAACACTGGGCCAAGTGTAATTTTGCTCCAGTAATTCTTTAAATGCAATCGGATCCATAATGAGTCCCAAAAGTAATAACGCAAGTACGCCCGTTCGACGAATTATTCTAACTGGCGCACCTGGCACAGGTAAATCCACAGTGGTTCAAGCTTTGGAAGCCCAAGGTTTTTCCGTGATGAAAGAAGTTTCACGCGAATACTGGGAAGAAACGGGCTATGGCGAAGGTGGAACTGATCCATGGCGGAACCTCATTGCCTTTTCTAAAGCCATTTGGAAACTCCGAACGGAGCAGCATAAAGCAGCTGACTGGCTCTCTGGGTCGATTTTTTACGACCGTTCACTTTTGGACATCCTGGCATACATGAATGCCGGAGATAAAGAGATTCCTGAAGAGATGAATCCAAGCCGCTTCCCTTACTATAACAAGGTCTTCATTTTCCCGCCTTGGGAGGCCATTTACGAGGCGGATGAAGGGCGTTGGGAGCCCTTTAGCACCTGCCATGCTATCCATCAATCACTTCAAGAGATCTATACAGAAGAGGGCTATACGATTGTGGAGGTGCCAACTGGCACGGTAGAGGAAAGAGTGGCTTTCCTATTAACTCAGCTGCGTGAACACTAATCGCCTAAAGCAATTACTTGAGCAAGTTTGGGGCTACGCTGATTTTAGGCCTGGACAAGAAGAGATCATTTCTCATATTTTATCTGGAAACGATGCGATTGCCCTTCTGCCTACCGGCGGCGGCAAATCCGTCTGTTATCAGGTTCCGGGTCTTGCATTTGAAGGATGTACCGTTGTAGTCAGTCCTCTTATATCGCTCATGGAGGATCAGGTGCAAGATTTGACCCGGAGGAATATTCCCGCACTTTGCTTGGCAGGCGACATTGATCCGGCCTCATGGGACAAAACCATGGACCGAGCCATTGCTGGTGACTATTCCTTCTTATACATTTCGCCAGAAAGAGCCTTGAGTTCACGCTTTTTATCCAGAATCCCGTACTTAAACGTAAGGCTATTAGCCATAGATGAAGCGCATTGCGCAAGTCAGTGGGGACATGACTTTCGTCCTAGTTATACGTCCTTGGGTCGCTTACGACAAGCCTGTCCCGGCATACCCTGTATCGCTGTCACCGCTTCCGCAACACCCCACGTCTTAAAAGACATTCAAAACATTCTTGGTTTAGAGAAGGCAAAGTGCTTTCAGCAGTCCTTCGATAGACCCAACCTCTCCTTACATGTTCACCCCACCCGCGCCCGCGAAGAGCTTCTAATGAAATTGCTCGAACCCAAGAATGGACGGCAAATTATTTACACTCGAAGCCGCAGTCAGGTGACCCAATGGGCCCAAAGGTTAACGGACCAAGGAATTCCTGCACTCCCCTACCACGCTGGGATGCCATTGGATCAACGATCAAAGAATCAAGCAGCTTGGTCAAAAGGTGTCGCCCGGGTGATGGTTGCCACAAATGCTTTTGGGATGGGGATTGACCAAGGCGATGTGCGACAAGTGTTCCACCTTGATATTCCCGACTCACCTGAATCATACTACCAAGAAATAGGACGGGCAGGCAGGGATGGCAAGCCAGCCGCTGTGCATTTTTTATTAGACAAAAGGGTGGCTGCTACTTTTGACAAACGAATCACCGAGGAAAGAATTAGCTGGGAAGACCTCTCAAAGGTGTACAACCTACTCGGAAGTGTCGGCCAAGTGGCTGCGGGAGATGGGTTAGACTTTAGACAAACCATTGACATTGAAAACCTAGCAGAAAGGCTGCAACAATCTAGACGGTGGGTTGAGCGAATTCTGGACACCTTGCAACGCGAGGGGCTGTTTACCCTGAATGATAGCTGGAAGGCACGCCCACAACTTGCGCTTCTGTTATCCGGTGAAAGGTTACTATCCGCCGCTTCCTCCCTTCCTGCTCATGCTGAAACCGCTTTCCTTCTTGCCAGACAACCGGGTATTCTTTTAAATAAACTGCAGCCCTTTTCGCCAAAACGTTTATCCGCCCAACTAGGTCTAAGCCTGCCTCATTTATACAATAGCCTTAACCGCCTGCAAGAGGCTGGGATCCTTGAATGGGAACACCAAGAGTCTAAAACGATGATGACGTGGAGATTGGCACGTGAACGTGAAGGGTATATGCCGATCTCAAGAAAAAAGATTCAAGACTTGCTCACCCATCAGGGTGAACGAGCCGATGCAATGCGCTCATTCTTGCATACAACTGAATGCAGAATGGCTTTTTTATTAAAGTACTTCGGCGAAGAAAAAACCAAAGCATGTCGCCGTTGTGATCGGTGCACACAATCCTCACCTAGAGGTACCCTGGCTTTACAGGCACATATGTACACCTTATTAGAGAATGGACCGTACACAAGGCAAGCATTAGGCCTTCAATTAAAAGATGAGACAGAAGCCATCGACGCAGCGCTGCGCGATGGAATTGTCCGAAATTTATGGAGTCGAAATCCACAAGGCACCTATTCCCTATTATGAAAACGCGTATTGTATTTTTTGGCACCCCTGAATTTGCGACTGCCACGCTGGATGCTCTAAGGAAGGCACAAGGAATGGAGGTTGTTGCCATTGTGACGGCACCCGATAAGCCTGCAGGTCGTGGTCTCACGCTAAAAGCAAGTCATATCGCCGAAAATGCAGGTGGCATTCCTCTCTTTAAACCCACAAGGCTGAAAGACCCTTTATTCCTTGACCTACTTCAAAAGCTTCAAGCAGATGTTTTTGTAGTCGTGGCTTTTCGCATGCTTCCTACAGAAGTCTGGTCCATGCCAACTTTGGGGACATTTAATGTTCATGCCTCTCTTTTGCCACATTACCGCGGTGCCGCACCTATTCAATGGGCACTGGCTAACGGGGAGAGCGTGACAGGGGTCACAACCTTTCTGCTAAACGAACGTATTGATGAAGGGCAGATTCTGTTGCAACAAGAACTTAATATTGCCGAAAATGAAGCCATGGGCACCCTGTATTCGCGCTTAATGGAGGCGGGAGCGCTCCTTGCTGTGGCCACTGTGAAGGGTTTAAAGTCGGGAAATATTGTCATAAAAACACAAAAAACAGATAGTTCAGCTCGTTTAGCCCCGAAAATTTATCCCCAATTTGGGCAATTAGAGCTGTTAATAACTTTGGATGAGATTCATCATCGTATCAGGGCATGTGACCCCTTTCCTGGCGCAAGTGTCTGCCTTCAGAGCACACCAAAAGAACGTATAAAGTTATTTAACTCTGAATATATATCATATTGTATATCAAGTGATTACACTATTTATGTTAAATTAATTATATCAGATAATGAAGTGCATCTAGTTCAAGGTAAGGGAGTTCTGAAAATCCATGACATTCAATGGCCTGGAAAACGGAAAATGAAAACTTCTGAGTTCCTGCGAGGCTTCCGTCTCAGAGGAGAATTTGCATTAGATAGGTAAAATTCTACGCAAACCCTTGTGAATACTACCTATTCGTTTATATTTGTTAGTGACCAGAACAAATTATTTAATCTTTTAAATTAAAAAAGCATGAACAAGGCACAACTCATCGATGCCATTGCTGCAGATGCAGGAATCTCTAAGGCACAAGCAAAATCAGCTCTTGACTCATTTACGAGTAACGTTGGTAGCGCGTTGTCTTCTAACGACAAAGTATCTCTTGTAGGCTTTGGTACTTTCAGCGTATCTGTACGTGGAGCACGTGAGGGTCGTAACCCACAAACGGGCCAAACCATCAAAATTGCTGCAAAGAAAGTAGCTAAATTTAAGGCAGGCGCTGAATTGAGCGGCAAGCTTTAATCTTCAGAGTCACCTAAACGCAAAAGCCGCCCAGTGGGCGGCTTTTTTTTTCAAACTTTTCTCGCTTGAACTTTACATCATCTTACCCGCCTTTGCATAGATTCGTTCGATTATATCGACAACTTTTAGACCCTCTAAGGCATTGGTTGTGATCGGACTTTCTCCCCGTAGAACTGACATCACATTTTCATATACGTATATGTGATTAGCTGCCGATCCCTTATAGGGTCCGTAGTTATTCGGTGGATTACTTGGTGCAAGTGTAGGCATTGCATATCCTTCAATGTGGCAATGCACGACCTCATTCATGTATTGCCCAGCGACTTTTACGGATCCTTTTGAGCCAATGACCGTCATGGAAGACTCCAAATTGGCATCCCACACACTGGTTGAATAGTTTAAGGACCCTACCCCACCTTCGACTAGGTCAAAATGTATCATTCCACTGTCTTCAAAGTCAATGCTGTGGGCATGATTGAAATTATGCAACTGAACTGCTGTAGGATGAATGTCACCAAATACCCAATAAAGGATATCGATGAAATGACTGAATTGTGTAAATAGGGTACCGCCATCTAATGCTTTGGTTCCATGCCAATCACCCGGATGATAATAGCGATCATCGCGGTTCCAAAAGCAATCCACGTGTACTTGATAGATCTCACCTAGCTTTCCAGATGAAACCACCTCTTTCAGCCAAGCAGAGGGGGGTGAATACCGATTTTGCATGACCCCAAATACATACACCCCTTTTTGGAGCGCGGCGTGCAATACTTTTTCCGCATCCGAACGGCGTAAAGCCATAGGCTTCTCGATGATAGGATGCCCTCCTGCTTGAATCACCTGTAAGGCATGTTCTGCATGATACCCATTTGGCGTGGCAATGGCCACGACTTTCAGCTCCGGGTGGGCTGAAAGTAAATTTTGCACGCTAGAATATAAAGGGACCTCCATGTCAATTCCCAATGCCTTCTTTTCTTTCACGTCACAAATAGCTACAAGTTCTGCGCCAGGCATATTGAGAATCATCTCCATGTGACGTTGACCAATTCGGCCACAGCCAATAACAGCAAAAGGGATAAAATCAGACATAGGATTAAGGTTGTAGGCGTTGAACAGTCCATTCCCCTGACGTTAATGTAAAAACCAACCGGTCATGCATCCTGCTTGGGCGTCCTTGCCAAAATTCAATTTTACTTATTTCTAGAACATAGCCGCCCCAAGTTGTTGGCCTTTGTAGGTTAGCGTCCTCTGTTTTCTCTATTGTTTGGAGCTGTACATCCAAAGCAGCACGAGACTCAATCATTTTGGATTGATCACTTGCAATAGCCCCACGACGACTCATAACCGGCCTTGAATGAAAATACGTAGAACTCTCTTCGGGTGTCACTTTGCTTACAGATCCAAAAACGCGCATTTGACGCTCCATACTTGGCCAAAAAAACAAAGCATGCGCAACGGGATGTGCGGCTAAGTCTTTGCCTTTCTTTGAAGTATAATGCGTGTAGAAGAGCATTTTTCCTTCAGTGAGGCCTTTTAAAAGCACAATACGGGCATCCGGTTCCAGTTGTGCAGAAACTGTGCTCAGGGCAAATGCTGTAGCGTCCTCAGCGCCCGTATCGCGGTATGCCGCCAACCATGAAGAAAAGAGCTCCATCGGGTCACACGTCATCATGGAATCATCTAGGATCCCAGCACGATATTCTTTGCGATCATCTTGGTAACTCATTGAATGTGCTAAATTAGAGGATATGGGCCAGCCAAAGATGCATCAAATACAAACGGGGCAAGTATTCTTAGCCCATCCTTTATTGGAGGATAGCCAATTTCAACGTAGCGTTATTTTGCTTGTGGATCATGACGACCAAGGAACCATGGGCTTTGTATTGAATGAGACAACCGCCTTACACTTGACAGATGCCTTGCAGGGTGAGTGGCCCAAATTACCCTTGTTTATTGGGGGACCCGTAGGCCAGGACACGCTCTTTTATTTACATAAACGTCCAGACCTGATACCCGATTCCGTAGAAATAGGAACGGATCTATATTGGGGCGGAGACTTTGCCTCCATGAAGACCGCGTTACAAAACCAACATATATCGGCACATGAAATTCGGTTTTTCGTGGGATACGCCGGTTGGTCGGCTGATCAACTGAAGCAAGAACTTGATGAAGGAAGTTGGGCCATACTTCCCCACCATACAACAGACTTCTTTGCGCAACCTCAAGAATTATATGCACACCTCTTGCGCCACTTACCTGAAAAAATCAGGATGTGGAGTCATGCCCCGCGTCGCGCTTTTTTGAATTAAAATAAGGACGATGCCCGAAGGGTATTCTGCATTCTTGTTGCTTGTTCCGCACTGTACTTCGTTTTCCGGTATTGAGCAACTGCCGATACCCCATCAAGGGCATTGGTCATCCATACCTCATCTGCCTCCAATAAGGCAAAAGGACTCAATGCATCCTCTTGAACAGTCAACCCAAGGCCTGGCGCAAGCCGAATCACTTGTTCACGCATGACACCGCGCAATGCACCTGCGGTCAATGAGGCAGTCGTCAATACGTTTGCTTTTAAGACAAATACATTACCCCTACTTGTTTCTAAGAGACGATTTTCTTGATTAAGCAAAAAAACATCGTCTAGCCCTTGATCTTGGGCAAATTGTGCAGCGAGAATATAGAGTGCTGCATGAGTGGCTTTTAGCGTACTTAATAAACCACTGGACTTTTTATGTTCCTGAAACAAGTCCATATGGAGTGTTTTTATCGGATGCGGATAGCCAAATTCCTTTAAAGGTTCTACATGGATACCCCAATCGACACCTTGCACCGTAGGAGCATAGCCTAATCCTCCTTTTCTCCAAACGCTTAACCGGACACGTTGATCCACCTGCCCTTGAGGCACACAAGAAAGGATATCTGACTCCAAATCATCGGGCCCCCAGTCTAGTGGAATATCCATGCGCAGGATACGCATGGAAGACATCAAACGAAAATAATGGGACTCCCAAAAGCAGATTTTGCCGAGATGAACCCGCATGGTTTCAAATAACGCGTCTCCATACAAATGCGAACGACGCGAAAAGGATGCAGCCTCCGCGTCGTTCAATTTATTTCCCGCATACCATACTTGGCTCATCAGCTAAAAAGCGAGGCCATTTTTGTTCCAATATCCGCAGGAGAATCGACGACATGAACGCCACACTCACGAAGAATAGCTTTTTTTGCCTGGGCCGTGTCTTCAGCTCCACCTACAATGGCTCCGGCATGCCCCATGGTGCGGCCTACTGGAGCAGTTTCTCCCGCGATAAAGCCTACAACGGGCTTTGTTCCATATTCTTTAATCCACTGACCGGCTTCCGTCTCTAGTTGACCTCCGATTTCCCCGATCATGACAATGCCATGGGTGTCAGGATCGTTCATGAGCATAGCCACCGCCTCTTTGGTCGTAGTCCCAATAATTGGGTCTCCACCAATGCCAATGGCCGTGGTGATACCCATGCCCGCTTTGCAAATTTGATCTGCAGCTTCGTAGGTTAAGGTTCCAGACTTAGAAACGATGCCAATATTTCCTTTTTTAAACACAAAGCCTGGCATGATGCCTACTTTGGCTTCGTCGGCCGTGATGACCCCAGGGCAATTGGGACCAATTAACGTAGCACCTTTCGATTTTGCATAGGGCTTAGCCTTGATCATGTCAGAGACCGGAATCCCTTCGGTGATGCAAACAATAACTTTAATACCCGCATCTGCAGCCTCCATAATAGAGTCTGCCGCAAAGGCTGGAGGGACAAAAAGGATGGATACATCTGCACCTGTTTTGTCAACAGCGTCCATCACCGTGTTAAAAACAGGTAAATCAAGGTGCGTCTGCCCTCCTTTTCCAGGTGTGACACCGCCTACTACATTAGTGCCGTAGGCGATCATTTGTTCGGCATGAAAGGATCCTTCCTTACCAGTAAAACCTTGGACAATAATCTTGGAGTTCTTATCAACGAGAACGCTCATAGGGGCAGTTAATTTGAATATGAAAATGCTGGCGCAAAAGTAGGGTTCAATTGACGAACCCCTACCCTATCTAGCGGCTGAATTTGATTTCCTGAATAAGTCGGTCAGCACCGGCATATACATCCACCACCCACATAACGTAACGCACGTCTACCATAATGTTACGACAACGATCTGGAGTGAAATAAAAGTCGCTCATCGTTCCTTCCCACACACGGTCAAAATTGAGACCAATGAGTTCTCCCTTGGCATTAAAGACCGGGCTGCCAGAATTTCCACCTGAAGTATGATTCGCGGCCAAAAAGCACACGGGCAGATCACCCTCTGCATTGGCGTATTCGCCATATTCACGGCGTTCTAACTTCTGTCGCAACGCCTCAGGAAGATCAAATTCATAGTCTCCTGGTATGTATTTATCTAAAATACCCTCTGCCGTAGTGAAGTGCTTGTAGGACATCCCATCCACGGGGGAAAAGCCCCCCACCCGACCATAGGCAAAGCGCAAAGTAGAGTTGGCGTCTGCAGCTATATTGGTAGGGATACCCCTGCCGTTTTCATTGGCTGCCAACATACGCTCGTTCATCCATGCCTTGTTGCCCTCCGCATAAGCAGCTTCAGCAGGTCGTATAGATGCGGACGCTGTCCGGTACATTTCTAGCAAATCTGGCCACAAGGAAAACGCGAGATGATTGCGGTGGGCAGCCACTATACGGGCGATATCCAATTCGTCATAGGCCCCCGAAAGGACAACTGGAATACTCGCATATAAACTTGGGTCGAAGTACCCTTGTATGAATGCTTCCGTTTCCGCGAAGTATTCAAGCGGGACGCCTAATCCCTTCTTGTTCGCGCCGGCAGTGCGCCAAGCCCCAATCAAGCGCTTTGAAGCGCGACGATCCAATTCAGGAGAAAAGTCTTTGTGAAATTCAACCAAGGCATCCAGAGCCTTTTGAACATCTTTTTGTGCATCAAAGCTCTTTACCAAGTCTTCCGCTAAGCGACTCCAAGAGGCTAACTCCCATCTTGGTAAAACTTCTTGCCAATAGACGATGCCTAGCCTTGCCTCTTCTAATGCCGCATTCTGACGGTCAAAATCAGCCACCAAACGGCCCCCAAGTCCTTGGTTTAGGGCTTGGCCTTGCGACCAGGCCACCATGGCGTCCTGACGTGCCTGTAACGTATCCAATCCATGGGCTGCCTTCATTCCTTCTATCTGACCAATCCATTTCTTCCATCCATTAGAGACGGAAGCGTATTTAGAGGCATATTGAATCTTGACACGTGCATCTACGCGCATGGCACTATCCCATGTGCTCAAAACCAAATCTCGCATGGCCACGCGGACCGGGAGCATGGCCTCTAACTGCTGCTTTACTTCGGATACAGGTAGGTAGCTTGTCGTGCGCCCTGGGAATCCATACATCATGGAAAAATCGTCTTCTTCTGAGCCTTTCAAACTCACCGTCAGGGGGTTCGCCACTTGCATGGGGATATTCTCTGTGCTGTATTCGGCTGGACTGCCATCAGGGGCGGTGTAGATTCGGAACATAGAGAAGTCCCCCGTATGCCGAGGCCAAACCCAATTATCCGTATCCGCTCCATACTTTCCAATCGCGCTAGGTGGCGATCCTACCAAACGCACATCAGAATATCGACGGGCAATACTGAGCTCATAAGCATTCTCTGCATAAACAGGACGAATCTCACCACGATAACCACCAGTTGACGGATAGCTTTCCATTTTCTGCTCAAGGATCTCCGCAATGGCCTCTCGTTCCGCTGTTCCAGCAGCTATGAGCGGGAACACCTCTAAACTGACATTTTCCATATGGACGATAAAATCTACATAAAGACCTAGATTGGGCTTCTCATCAGCGAACGTAGGTGCCCAGAATCCATCTTTTAAATAATTATTTTCCAATGAACTATGGGTTTGAATCGCATCAAATCCACAATGATGGTTTGTCAAAACCAACCCTTGGCTAGAGATGACTTCACCTGTACAGAAGCCGCCAAAGTGCACCACCACATCATTCAGGCTGCCCGAACCACCTTTGGAATAAATATCGCTCCAAGACATATCCATACCCATGGCTTTCATCTGGTCATATTGAGCCGCTGCGTTTTCCGGGAACCACATTCCCTGTGCCATGGCAGCAATGGAGTTGGCCAAGAGTATCGCCATCGAAAAAAGGAGAGTGTATTTGCGCATTCTGTAAAGGTATATCTTCGCGACATGAAAGTATTCAAAACCTTATTCGCAGCAAGCAGCTTAGCGTTCCTTGTTGCCTGTTCACCTGATGCTTTAACCATTGAGGTGGCCTTAGACAATTTTACGCCCGGCGAGGAAGAAGCTTGGGCCATGATTATGGTTCGTGACACGGCGGACTGGCATACGGCGGATTCAACACTGTTAATGGATGGCAAAGGATCCTTGTCCTTTTCTCCTGATGGCCCAACGTCTTTTTATGTCCGCATCACCGGACTGCAGCCCATTGCAGGCTTTGGCTACCGTGGGGACTTGACGCTCACAGGAGACGCTAGCCAAATGCCCTTTAAAGGCTTATTGGAAGGGTCTGAGGATATGACAGCACTCAACACTTTTAATGCCCAACAGGACAGCTTCCAAGAATACGCCAAGTCGATGAACGACCTCTATCGTTCAGCTATGGCCATGAATGATTCTGCAACGGTAGATTCACTGAATACATGGATGGATGCCGAATATGGAAAGCTTCAAGCCAAAACAAAAACCTTTGCATTGGAAAATGGTGCCCTCGGCGCTTTTATCGCAAACCGCTACCTATACATGGAAGAGGCGAGCTACCTAGACTCTGTCTACCAAGGCATACCTGAAGATGCTTATGGCTCACACGATGTGAAGCTCCTCGCTGAGCGCGTCACGGCACTGAAGAAGGTGGCCGTAGGACAACCTGTGATAGACTTGGCACAAAAGGACACTTCGGGCAACGATGTTCAATTGACAAACCTTTTAGGCTCAGGCTACACCTTAGTAGATTTTTGGGCTTCATGGTGTGGTCCTTGCCGCGCACAAAACCCTGATTTGGTTACGCTTTATGCTGAATTTCACCTAATGGGTTTTGAAGTTGTTGGTGTAGCCTTTGACGACAGTTATGACGACTGGATGGGGGCTATCGAAGAAGATGGGCTTACTTGGCCTCAGATGACAGACCTGAAGGGCTGGCAGAACAGCGCTTCCGCATTGTATGCCATTCGCGCCATCCCGCAGAGCGTATTAATTGGGCCTGACCAAACGATTGTAGCGCGCAATCTTTCCCCTGAAGCATTGCGAAGTTATTTAATGGAACACTTAGTTTCTCCTGCTGATCTTATGATAGATTAAAGACTATCCCAATCGGATTAAATAAAAAACGGGGGCATTTGCCCCCGTTTTTTATTTGATCAACGTACAAATCACGTTAACAATCCGCCATCGACCTGCAGCACTTGTCCTGATATATAACTACTTAATTCGCTGCCTAAGAACACGCAGGCATTGGCCACATCTTCAGGCTGCCCTCCACGCTTCAAAGGAATAGCATCACGCCATGTCTGGACAACTTTTTCATCCAAAACAGCGGTCATCTCTGTTTCAATGAAGCCTGGCGCAACCGCATTACATCGAATGCCGCGAGAACCTAATTCCAGAGCCACAGATTTTGTAAAACCAATGATGCCAGCCTTGGATGCTGCATAATTTGCCTGACCCGCATTTCCTTTGATTCCCACAATAGAGGAAATATTGATAATACTCCCACTTCGCTGCTTAAGCATATAGCGTTGCGCATGTTTTGTCGTATTGAAGACAGACTTCAAATTGGTACTGATGACTTGATCAAAGTCCTCTTCACTCATCCGCAACATCAATGTATCACGGGTAATGCCCGCATTATTGACAATAATGTCAATTTGTCCAAAATGCGCGATAATATCCGTGATTAATTGTTCCGCCTGCTCACCACTAGAAGCATCCGACTGAAAACCTTTTGCTTCTCCCCCTAGGGAAGACAACTCTTTTTCTAGGGCTTCTCCCCTTTCGACACTGGATAAATAAGTGAAGGCTACTTTGGCACCCTCCTCTATAAATCGTTGTGCAATGGCTCTGCCAATGCCTTTGGACGCCCCCGTAATGAGGGCAACTTTATTTTCAAGAAGTTTCATAGAACGAAATTAGGTAGTTTGTGAATATCCTGCGAATCTCAAGCCCATTGCAGAACTAAATAGACCCAAAAGGCCTCCTGCAATAACATCATGTAACCAGTGCATATGGAGATGAATTCTACTCATCCCAACACCGAAGGCAAATAGCACCATGAGCATTGGCTTACGTAACGCGGGTTTTGCAATACTCGCCCACAAGGAAGTCCAAGTCACTGCCGCTGCAGTATGTCCAGAAGGGAAACTCTTATAGTAGGCCTTAACCAAACCTGGAAAATCTTGCACTTCTGGAAAAACAGCCCAAGGCCTTGGGCTATCGGCAAAAGCAAGCTTGGTTAATTGCGGTAATGTGATGCCCAAGAGTAAGCTGTAAAGTATCGCTAGCTGTCCTGCATTTGCCTTTTGACCCTTCCCTTGCATGAACCAAAGTGTTACGGCAACTGGCAGAATGATATAAAATTCACCTAGACGCGTAATCCAACGCATCCCCTCATCTGTCCATGGCACGCGGACTTGCTGAGCCTCCAACATCGCCGAATGAGAGCCATACAGACAATAATACAGCGCCATGAGACTCCAAACCAAAAGGAAGAGATAAAGGAAACGCCTGTTCACAGCCTATTAAGAGCCAATCGTGCGCAATAATGTGCTGATTTGGCTCTGCCAAAGAAGGCGCATTTCTTGGTCTTCATCTGGATCTACGTGATCCGTCACGAGAAGAAGTCCATCTCCAGTCAATTCATCCATCTCGATGCGGAATTCAAAAGAAAACTTTTCTTCCGTCTCATCACTTTCCCATTTGTATTGAATGAACTGGCTTTGCTTTTTACGCACCATATAGGCGACCTCTTCTGAGTCGCCCCACATAAAAGTATATTTATCGCCCCTTGAGTTCACGTCATCACAAAACCATTCTGACAAACCACTTGGGGTTGAGAGAAAATTATATAGCATGGCGGCTGAGCTTCGTACTGGAAATTCCAGCGTTATTTTAATTCGATCTGACATGACTTTATTATGGAGACGTTTAGTCTGCAATATAGCCTTTCGTTTGATTTTGCAAAACTCGAATAGACAGGTTTTTATCTATTTCGTGTGTCTTTGTAAAATCTTTGTTGGGCATTGCCCAACTGCGCTTATTGCCCTATTTTTGCGCCCTCCAAGGCGAGGTAGCTCAGATGGTTAGAGCGCAGGATTCATAACCCTGAGGTCGGGAGTTCAATTCTCCCTCTCGCTACAGAATAAAACCCAGGCCAAACAGCCTGGGTTTTTTTGCGTAGGTTCTGATCCAGGAATGAAGCATGGCTGTTTGTCTACATATGAAACGAAAAGAAATCCCTACTTTCAGCTTGATGCATTTTTATAGAAGTCATTTCCTGGCCCATGCAATCTAACGGCGCTGTAATTTCTGACTGCAACCAATACCGATATAAGTTATGGAGGATTTGGGACGTCACCATCCCACAGCTAACCATCATTCTATATAATCCTAGCACTGCGGACGCCACAAAGGATGACCCAACTCTTCGAAGGTGCATTCAGTACGCAAAAAATTGGGGCTATGGCGGCATTACCCTCTTGAATCTTTTTGCATTGCGTTCTTATGATCCAAAAGAAGTGAAAACCCATCCTTCACCCGAAGGCCCACTAAACCTAGAATACATACAAGAGGCTCTATTGCAAAGGCATGACATTCTTTGCGCATGGGGGCTACAAGGCGGAACAATCCCTCCATACGTTAGTAAAAGTGCTTCGAAAATATTCATCCTAGGCTCTAACAAGGATGGAAGTCCAAAGCACCCACTCTATCTTCCAAAAAGCCTTCAGCTAGTTCAAGTAGTAAGAACAGAATAAGGCATGCAAAAAGACGCATCATGTCTTTATGTAGCACCGAAGAATATCCAAAATGTTTAAAATAGAATGCCCCGCATTATGCGGGGCATTCTTTCTTTGGTCGTTAGACTTTAATTTAACGACTGCATGGCAGCACCAAAATCACCATAGTATTGCTGAATCAATATTTGACCTTCATCATTGAAATCAAAGGATTCATATAAAGAAATCTCCACAGATTTAGCTTCGGTAGTATCCGTGGCAGGCCTTGTTATTTTCCAAATACCATAATACCTGACCGAAGAGTTGGGTTCACGGGTAGTACCATTGACTCCTGGCAATAAGAAAAGAGGCGAGGTGAGTTCATAATCAAACTGTGCCCATCCTTCAGCATCAACCGCGATTAAATCCACTAACCGGAGTGTATCCGTAGATTGATTGAAACTTGTATTGGGCATCCAGAAATTATCAGCATACATAGTATAGTCAAGACTTTCTGACTGAAAGGCCTCAAGGTTTGCTTTAACCGTTTCACAATTACGTAAAAAGGCATCCGTGGCTGCTGTTTCTACTAAGGGCGCCTGGTTGCACGACCCTACCAGAAGACCTACCACGCATAGACTTAGAATATTTTTCATGTGTTAAAAGATTGTTTATGAAGTCTAAATCTATCTATTTTATTCTAAACAGGCGTACGTTAGGTCAACACTGTGTCAATAATCTTCCAGAAGATCCCCAATTTAATACCGGCGGAACGGCTTATTTTGCTCAATTTGGGGCCACTTTCATCCAAGATATCATCCTAACGCCCTCCTCTACCTAGCTTTCGGCCTTTGGATTTTCCTTTAGCAAAAGCCTTAGGCGGCCTTGCATTGCCCGGTCTCTTCTTTTGTGCGCTCCCACCAGGTACTGGGCTCATTGGGTGGTTTGGCTTTGCCTTAATTTTTTTTACCGGCACATTCTTGCCCTGTTCTATAGCGCTATCTGAAGAACTGCTTTCCATGGCCGTGTAGAGCAATTCGAGTTCCTTTGGTGTCAAATCACGCCACTCACCTAAGGGCAATTTTCCGAGGTGCACATTCATGATGCGCACGCGCTCAAGCTTCAGAACCTCATACCCTACATGTTCACACATTCGACGTATTTGCCTGTTTAAGCCCTGAATAAGAGTCACTTTGAATATGTGTGGGGCTTCTTGTACTATTTGACATTTTTTTGTTACGGTGCCTAGCATAGGGACCCCGCGTGACATTGTTTTTAGCGCTTCCTCGGTCAATGGCTTGTCCACGGTAACGGTATACTCTTTAGGATGCTTGTTACCTGCTCTGAGAATCTTATTGACGGCATCACCATCATTGGTCAAAAAAATGAGCCCTTGCGAATCCTTGTCAAGACGACCTACTGGAAAAATGCGAGAAGGATGATTGACAAACTGCACAATATTGTCTATTACACTTGCTTCCGTTGTGCTGGTAACACCTGTTGGCTTGTTCAGGGCGATAAACACCAAGACGCTTGCTTCTTTTGGCTCTAGTGCAAAGCCATTGACCATCACCCGGTTGCCTGGGAAAACGAGATCACCAATAACAGCCTTGCGTTGGTTGATTTTCACTTGACCATTGGCAATATAGGTATCTGCCTGACGTCTACTACAGTAGCCACTTTCGGCAATAAACTTATTCAGACGCGTGGCGTGGCTAGACATATTGTAAAGGTAGAGGCTTCATGCCATTGGAATTCAAGCCGAAAATGTCTAACGCCTATCGTATTTTGATCCCATGAACCCTGACCTTATGCCCGCACCCTCTGTAGATGATTCCAGTCCATATTTTTTGCGCGAAATAAATTTGCTAGACGCAGGCTTTATTCAAAAATTGACCCAAACACCTGGTTGGCTTCAATATATTGGTTCCCGCGGTACTGAAACAACAGAGGGGACCTATACCTACATCCAAAGGGCCTACACCGAAGCCTATGCTCAGCATGGTTATGGACTGTGGGGCATCATTCTCCGGGGAAACCAAATACCCATTGGGGTTTGCGGATTAGTGAATAGAAGTGGAACCCCAGCGCCCGACCTTGGGTTTGCCTTACTCCCTTCCTATGAAGGACAGGGCTGGGTCATTCAGGCAAGCAAAGTGGTTTTAGCCTATGCAACCACGCACCTGAAACTAAAACGTGTGGATGCCTATGCAAATGAAGATAACGTGCGAAGTCGCAAAACATTAGAAAGATTAGGATTTTCCCTATTACAGTGCTCTTTCCAGGAAGCCTTCGGCGCCATCATTTGTCACTATAGCAGAATGGAAAATGATCATACTGAGACCGTATATGACCCTATTGAATGACCCGCAACCGCTCAAAATGGACAGGCATTGTTATACGAAAATGTTGTGGCACCTTTGAAGGTAACTAACCCTTTATTGCGTATGAAAAACTGGATTACTACCCTTTTGATTATTAGTTCAATGTTATGTCACGCCCAAACCGGAGGCGCTGCTTCCCTTCATTCTAGCCGATACATTTTCAGCCCTAGTGGCTACAACCTTCCAAAGGATTCTATTTACTTGAATTGGATCGGTCCCCTTTTAGACGTTCAGTATGCCCCAACAGAAAATACCACGGTTGGTCTTGGAACGCCGGCCTTCTTTGGCATCTACGCGACGGGAAGTATGTCCTTTCCCATCCATGACTTTATGACAGCAAAAGTCGGTGGCCTTTATGGGCTTCCCGTTTTGGGTCAGGCGAGTTTCGGCCTTCCCTATGCAGTCCTCACGCTTGGCAAACCAGATGCAAATATCACGTTAGGCGTTGGGTATGGCTTCAGTACAGGTGATTGGGCGGGGGACCTCAATGGCTTGGCGATCAATGCAGCGGCATATAAAGACTTTGGCGGCAAAACGGGGATTCTTTTTGAATCTTGGTATTTACCTGAATTAGAAACCTATATCGCTGCTCCCGCTTTTCGGATCTATACCAAACGGGATCGTCGATATTGGAATATTGGATTTATGGCAGCACGCTTTTCTACGGAAGGCTACTCCTATCCTATCCTCGGATATGATACCAATTTTGATGGCATGGTGGATGTGACAGAGCGACCAAGTGGCCAGGAAGGAAACGACTACTCCTCCATATTGGACTATGATAATCCCATTCTTGAGCGTATTTGGAACACCTTCCGTTTTCCTATATTTTCTTACGCCATGTATTTTTAAAACCTGTTTTCTCCAGATTAGCGCGCCGCTATGTCGTCCTTAACGGACTGGATTGCGGCGCGTAATTTTTCCTCCATATCCGCGTCGAGTGGCAACGATGGATTCGTGTATGTTGCCATGGGGGAGCCTAGTACATCCCTTTTGAGTGTGTGGGTCATGCTTGGCGAGAGTAAAAATTCTGATATTCCTTTTCGCTGTTCCATCAACACCTTTATTGTTTCTGTAGGTTGGACCTGAATGTCCGCACCTCCAAAGAAGACATACAACGGCAGTTCTTCCCTGATTTTGGAAAGGTTCTCCATGGGGCTATCCTGAAACCAATCGCGCATATAGGGTTGGACACTAGGACGAAATAATGGATATAAGGGTAGCGGAATTTCGGAAGACAATAAATATCCTGTCCGAAGACTATCCAGGCCTGCTCTAATAAACTTACCATATTCAGATTCCGCGGAAATCTGCCTCGGCACCATTTGATCCCACAATAAATCTGCAGGATGCTCAGCTGGAGGGGCAAAAAGGAACAATCCTGATAAGGTTGTTTTCCATTCTTTCTCTATTCCGAGGGTGAGTGCCATCTGGCCTCCCTCACTGTGCCCGACCAATAGAATATCATGGAATCCTTGCATTTGAACAAACGCTATCCACGCACCCATGTCTTCGACTAAGGAGGTATAGGTCAAAGATGATTCGCCTTCCCCTGCCGTGCTCTCTCCCACGCCACGTTTATCTATTTGCAGTGTCGATATGCCTTCTTGTTGGAATACCAATGCGAGATAATCATACGTATTCGTTTTAAGTGTTTGCGTATTGTTACCGTGTAAATCTGTTGGACCCGAACCCGGAATGAAAATCGCGAGAATCGAGGAATAAGGAGAACGCTTTTTTGTTTTTACCACCGTCAATAAGCCATGTAAACTATCTACAGCATTAGAGGACGCAATGAAAACATCTTGTACGTCCGCACTCGTTTTTTGCGCATGTAACACAGAATAGGGGGCAAAGACACAAAGTCCTAACAAAAGAAAATATTTCACTTTCATACTCAAAATAAACGCCCTAGTGGGCACCCACAAGCGGTTTAGCCCTGGGCTATTTTGGAACCAAAGACAGACTTTAACAACGCACTCGTTCTTGCCAATGGATCTTTACGGATCTTCTGCTCTTGTATTCCGATTTCTTTGTACATCGCCTCCCTAGCACGCGCGTTGACGTATGTGGGCAAGTCCGGTTCAATATCCTCTGTTAAGCCCAAAACTTTTTTGTTTGCATTGACCGCTTGGATTAGGGGTGTCCAATAGCGGCCTGCGTCTACGGTCTTCAACGCTGCTTCGATTATAGGAGCAAAGGCTGCTTGAATGCCGTCGGAGGTTTCTTGCCTTAAATACGCGGTTGCTGCCCCATCCCCACCTTGTAAAATACCTAAGGCATCTTTAATCGTCATATCCGTAATGGCCTCCTTGAAAATGGGCGTAGCTTCTTTCACAGCCACTTCTGCTCCTTGATTCATCGCTGCGATTAGGCCATCTAGTTTAGGTCCAATTCCTGCATTCAACAAAGGATTTTTGCGAATTTTTTCTTCAACGGATTGAATTTCAGGGGGAAGAGGAATCCGGTACAGCAAATTCTCTGCAAAGCCCCCTACCCTTGACAATTGGCTAACACCCGTGGCAACCCCAGCGTCCAAAGCTTCTTTTAGACCGGCCCCAATCTCTTCAATACTGGGTCCAGATTCCATTCCTTGACCCAAGGACTTCAAACCCTGCACCGCTTGAGCCACATTAGGTAGCGCCTTGGGTAATTTCACTTGAGCATTGCCCAAAACGGAGATGCCCAAATAGGTAAACAAGAAAATTAATTTTCGCATCATCATGTATTTCTATGTCTTAAGCAAAGGGAATGCCGAAATCTCATTGGGTCAAAGGGAGAATCAGAAACCCTATGTTATTTGACTGCTTTACCCTAGCGCTTAAAACAGCTTTTTATTTGACCCCACGAAGTCTTAGGCAAACAATGGCTTGTCTTTCATCATAGCCACAACGGCTTCCCCAATGGACTTGAGTACTTGGTCGTTATCACTTTTCATCAGTACTTCATCAATGAATCCTGCAATCGCATCCATGTCCGACTCCATACAGCCTCGGGTAGTGATCGCCGGCGTTCCAAGTCGTATGCCACTGGTCACAAAAGGAGACTTGTCATCAAACGGCACCATATTCTTGTTCGCCGTAATGTGCGCCCGAACGAGGGCCACTTCTGCCGCTTTTCCCGTAATGTTTTTATTACGCAAATCGATCAACATCAAATGGTTGTCCGTACCCCCTGAAATAATCTCATAGCCACGGGAGGTCAATGACGCAGCCAAGGCTTGTGCATTTTTTTTAACCTGTACCATGTACTGGAAGTACGTATCGGATAAAGCTTCACCATAAGCCACTGCCTTGCCCGCAATCACATGCTCGAGGGGGCCTCCTTGAATGCCGGGAAAGACTGCCATATCGAGCAAGTTGGACATCATTCGAATCTCCCCCTTGGGTGTGGTAAGACCCCATGGATTTTCAAAGTCTTGTCCCATGAGGATCATGCCCCCTCTAGGCCCACGTAAAGTTTTGTGTGTCGTAGTAGTTACAAAATGGCAGTGTGGCATGGGGTCATTGAGCATGCCCATGGCGATTAAACCTGCCGGGTGTGAAATATCAGCCAAAAGCAATGCACCTACTTCATCTGCTATAGCGCGGAATTTCGCGTAATCCAGATCGCGAGAATATGCTGATGCACCGCAAATTAGCATTTTGGGCTTTTCACGAAGGGCAATTTCACGAATCGTTTCATAATTCAAGGTTCCCGTCTCCTTTTCTAGACCATAGAAAACTGCACGGTAGGTCTTACCCGAAAAACTCACGGGGCTACCATGTGTTAGATGGCCGCCATGGCTCAAGTCAAAACCCATTATCGTGTCCCCTGGATGTAGACAAGCCAAATAGACGGCGGCATTTGCCTGGCTCCCACTATGGGGCTGCACATTAGCATATTCTGCATCAAAGAGTTCACACGCACGGTTACGGGCCAAATCTTCAACTTGATCAACCACCTCACAACCACCGTAATAGCGACGACCTGGATAGCCTTCTGCGTATTTGTTTGTCAATACAGACCCCACCGCCTGCATGACGGCTGGACTTGTAAAGTTTTCAGAGGCGATCAACTCTATACCGTTGATTTGACGCTGCTTTTCAGCTTCAATGAGTTGGAAAATTGCGCTATCGTGTTCCATAATATTGGTGGTAACTTGTGCCTCAAAAGTACGCCAAATGCACCCCTTGAACGATTTAAACGCCCAGAGTTTTTTACGCGTTTCTGAACAATCAGACTTTCCAATTCAAAATATACCCTTCGGGGTTTTTATCCGTCCGGATGGCGTCATCGTATGCGGAACACGTATTGGAGAAACAGCCATTGACTTAAACGCACTGCAACAACTTGGTCACTTTAAAGACCTTGATCTTCCAGATGGGTTGTTTGCACAAGAATCTTTGAATGATTTTATTGCCCTGGGAAGACCCATTTGGCGAGCGGTACGTAGCTGCATAGCCGACCTCTTTGTACAAGGGTCGGCCTACGCGCAAGGGGAACCCCACCGGAAAGAAGTAGAATTTGACCTTTCTAATGTGGAGGTTATTCTTCCTGTCATCATTGGCGATTATACCGATTTTTATGCTTCTAGAGAGCATGCAACCAACGTGGGAAGCATGTTCCGAGATCCAGAAAATGCCTTGCTCCCTAATTGGCTGCATTTACCGGTGGGTTACCATGGTAGAAGTTCGACCATTTTTGAGAGCGGTTTTCCTGTTATTCGCCCAAATGGCCAAAGGAAAGCCCCGAGTGATGCAACACCTACGTTTGGCCCTTCCCAAAAGGTAGATTTTGAGCTGGAAATGGCTTTTATCACTGGCCAAGGGCCGGAAGCCGGTCAGGCGATCCCCGTAGAGGATGCAGAAGCCTACATCTTCGGCCTCACCTTGCTAAACGACTGGAGCGCACGTGATATTCAGCAATGGGAATACGTGCCACTGGGCCCCTTTTTAGCTAAGAATTTTGCAACGAGCATATCTCCGTGGATTGTGACCTTAGACGCCTTAACCCCATTTAAAGCGGATCGTCCATCACAGTTAGACCCCCTACCCTTGCCCTACTTGCAGCAGGAGCCCACGGGGGCCAATCTTGATGTGCGTCTTGAAGTAGTCATCGCACCTAAGGGACATGCTGAAACCACCGTAGCAAGAAGCAACTTTAAGCATATGTATTGGTCTATGGCGCAGCAATTGGCGCACCATACCATCAATGGCTGCCTTATAAATGCAGGTGACGCCATGGGTAGCGGGACCATCAGCGGACCAGACAAGGGCAGCTATGGATCCATGCTAGAAATCACCTGGAATGGAACAGAGCCCATCACGATGGCAGACGGTAGCAGCCGAAGCTTTATTGAAGACGGAGACACGGTTACGATGCGCGGCTATTGTGAAAAAGATGGATTGCGTATTGGGTTTGGCGAGGTTTCTGCTACCTTATATCCAGCAAGAGAATGGAAGCAATCGTCGATTACGAAAAACTAGTTCGGAATAAATTTCGAACCCTTATTCGTGCTGTGGAGTCCCGCGGCGGGGACAAGGATGACATAGCCCTTATCAGGAAAGCCTATAAAATTGCCTCAGACGCACACAAAGATGTCAAGCGCAAATCTGGCGAACCCTACATCACACATCCTTTAGACGTTGCGCTTATCGTCGCCAAAGAAATAGGGCTTGGACCCCAATCCATTGCCGCTGCACTTTTACATGATGTGGTCGAAGATTCTGATTATACAAAAGAACAACTTGCACATTTATTTGGTCCTGCGATTGCCTATATGGTGGAAGGTTTGACAAAAATTCAAGGCATTTTCGATACACAGTCCAGCTCCATGCAAGTGGAGAATTTCAGAAAGTTGCTGTTAAGTATCAGTGATGACGTCCGGGTTATTTTAATCAAGATGGCCGATCGACTGCACAATATGCGCACGATGGATGGCATGCCCTATCACAAGCAACTCAAGATCGCGAGTGAAACGTTGTACATTTTTGCCCCACTCGCACACCGAATGGGCCTTTACCATATTAAGTCAGAGTATGAAGATCTTGGGCTTAAGTACACAGAGCCGGATATTTACACGGAATTAGCCCAAAAACTTCAAGATGCCGAGGAAGATGATGCCATTTACCTTGAACGCTTTAGTCAGAATATTGAGTCTTTATTGGAATCGGAAGGATTGAACTATTCCATAAAAAGAAGGAATAAAGGTATTTTTTCCATTCGCCGTAAGATGCTCAACCAAGGAGTGAGCTTTGAAGAGGTATATGACAAATATGCTATAAGGGTCATCTTGGATAGTCACCCTAAACGTGAAAAGTCAGATCTCTGGCGCGTTTATTCCATTATTACGGGGGTGTTTAGACCTAATCCAAGGCGATTAAGGGATTGGGTTACCTCGCCGAAGGCCAACGGATATGAATCCCTTCATATCACTGTCATGGGGCCTGAAGGACACTGGGTAGAAGTCCAGTTGCGGTCACACCGCATGGATGAAGGAGCGGAAAAAGGCTATGCAGCACATTGGCGATATAAGGAAGATAATTCCGGCAATACAGCGCTAGATGAATGGGTGAATAAGATCCGTGATGCAATTGAAAATCAAGGTGATAGCGCTGTTGAATTTGTTGATCAGTTTAAGCTTCAATTATTTAGCGAAGAAGTCTTTGCTTTTACCCCTCAGGGCAAAATGCTCACACTTCCAAAGCATGCGACCGTGATTGATTTTGCTTTTGAAATCCACACGGACATTGGCATGACTACTTTGGGCGCAAAAGTGAATGGAAAACTTGTTCCGTTGTCCTATGAGATTCAGAGTGGTGACCAGGTACTAATTCTCTCTTCGGAAAACCAAAAGCCTCAGACCGAATGGTTAGAATGGGTCGTCACACCCAAGGCAAAAGCCCGAATTCGCCAATTTCTGCGTGACCAACATCGGGATGAGCAAGACAGGGGGAAAAAACTACTTTCACGCTTACTCTTAAAGGCTAAGTCAGAATTGAACCAGAGCACCACGCAAAAAATGCTCAATTTTTTTAGCTTGAAGAACCCCAAAGAACTTTTTGAACGTTTTGGAAGCGGGCAATATGGCGCATCCCAATTTAGAAGTTTTGTTCAAGAAGAAGCAGGAGGTTTTTATCAATACCTCCGCAAGCGTTTTAAGCCTAAAACCATAGCACTTAAAGACCTAAGGGTACTGTCTAGCCATATTGTTTTTGGCCCAGACCAAGTTTTGCTAGAACATCGGCTGGCCACTTGCTGTCGTCCAATTCAAGGAGATCAGATTTTTGGCTTTGTTGATAAGGATGGCATTGATGTCCATCGGACAGATTGTCGACAGGCGATACACCTGCAAGGCCGTTTTGCAGAAAAGGTTCTCATTGCACGTTGGGCAACAGGAGAAAGTCAGCAGTTTAACGCCACATTACGCTTTTCAGGCATCGATAGTGCAGGCCTCATTATGAAGGTTACATCACTGATAACCAAAGATTTAAATGTTGATATTCGCGCACTTCATATTGACGGAAATGAAGGCATTTTTACAGGCACTATTTCAGTCAAAGTGAGCGACCGCGGGCAACTCGTGGAACTAGCCCATCAGCTAAAATCCATTAAAGGCATTGACCGTGTAGAACGTGAAATCAATAAGGTGTTATAACGCACGAACGCGCTATGGCATTCCAATGTACTTATGGCTTTGCAATGACAAACGCCAATGGGGGTTTTGCTCCAAAAAGGCAATAATCAAAGGCACGGCAGTCTCTCTCCTACTCCATTCTGGCTGCAGATATAATTGACATCCAGCATTGCATTTAGCCGCATGTTCCTGTGCCCAACGAATATCATCCTGATTGTACACAATCACCTTTAGCTCATGCGCCGCTTCGTACCATTCCTTCCTAGGTGCTTTGGTCTTCTTGGGAGACAAACAGATCCAATCCCATGTTCCGGTATATGGATAGGCACCGGATGTTTCTAGATGCACCTTTTTTCCTGCTGTTTTTAAGGCGGACGTCAGTGGATCCATATTCCACATGAGAGGCTCTCCTCCTGTGACCACTACAGTTTGATCATGCAGGCCTATGCCCTCCAGCATCTGCCCGATGGGCGTAAGCGGGTGCTTTGTAGCATCCCAAGATTCTTTTACATCACACCAGTGACAACCTACATCACAACCTCCAATGCGCAAGAAATAAGAGGGTTTTCCTGTATGCGCTCCCTCTCCTTGCACCGTGCGAAAGGCTTCCATCAAAGGAAGGCTCGTCGTATCAACCTCTTCCATCTGCTGCGCGAAGTGTATTCATTAATAGGCCGACCCGGGTCATTAAACCTACGCCTCCAGGAACTGGTGATATAGCCGAAGCGAAAGGCATGACCCCTTCAAAATCGACATCACCCACCAATTTCTCCTCTACCCTGTTAATACCCACATCGATCACTATGGCACCCGGTTTCACGTGCGAAGCATTGATAAATCCAGGTTTGCCGATGGCGGCGATCAAAATATCCGCCTGGCGTGTCATCTCAGCAAGATTCGGTGTCTTGCTATGGGTCAGGGTGGCGGTTGCGTTTCCTAATTTTCCATTTCTTCCCAAAAGGATGCTCATAGGCGACCCCACAATATGGCTTCTTCCCACGATGACCGCATGTTTTCCTTCCGTAGAAATCTGATAATGTTCAAGAAGTAACAACACACCAAACGGCGTTGCAGGAAGATAGGTGGGCAATCCCAAGGCCATCCTGCCCACATTTTCTGGATGAAAGCCATCGACATCTTTTTCTGGATCAATGGCCAATAAAATTCGCGTGTCATCCATCCCTTTGGGTAAGGGCAACTGCACAATATATCCGCTAACGCTAGGATTGTTATTTAATTTGGCGATTTCCGCTAAAACTTCTTCTACCGAAGCTGTTTCGGGTAAGTGGATAAGGGTGGACTGAAATCCAACTTCATCGCAATCACGCACCTTTCCACGCACATAGGCACTTGACGCAGGGTCATTGCCTATGAGGATTGCCGCCAAATGAGGCTGGCTCTTTCCTTCTGAAATTCGCGCGGATACCTGCTCTTTTATTTTGTCCTTCCATGCCGCAGCCGCAACTTTACCACTGAGTATTTGGGCCATCATCGGGGCATGTTTTTCATCATGTTCATCATGTTCTGACGGCCTCCTTTGCCTTGCATCATTTTCATCATCTTGCTCATGTCTTCAAACTGTTTAATCAACTTGTTGACTTCTGCGACAGATCTTCCAGAGCCTTTGGCAATTCGGGCACGCCGGGCGCCATTAAGGATTCCGGGCTGCTCTCTTTCTTTGGGTGTCATAGATTTAATCATGGCCTCCACATGTTTAAAGGCATCATCAGGTACATCCATATCCTTCATCGCTTTGCCCACACCGGGAATCATCCCCATCAGGTCCTTCATCGAACCCATCTTTTTCACTTGACCGATTTGCTCAAGGAAATCATCAAATCCAAACGAGTTGGTCGCAATTTTCTTGGACATTTTACGGGTTGATTCTTCGTCAAACTGCTCTTGCGCACGCTCGACTAAGGAAATCACATCACCCATTCCCAAAATACGGTCCGCCATCCGGGATGGGTAGAAGACATCAAGTGCCTCCATTTTTTCGCCTGTACCAATAAACTTAATGGGCACCTCGACGACTGAACGAATGGTCAGCGCAGCACCACCACGGGTGTCACCATCTAATTTGGTTAAAATGACCCCTGTATAATCTAAGGCATCATGGAAGGCTTTTGCTGTATTCACGGCATCTTGCCCTGTCATGGCATCCACAACAAACAACGTCTCTTGAGGTTGTACCGCCGCATGGATGGCTTTAATCTCCGCCATCAAGGCTTCATCTACCGCTAAGCGACCAGCCGTATCAATTAGTAAATAGTTAAATCCTTCTGCTTTAGCCTTTTGTTGTGCCATTTGCGCAATAATGACAGGATTTTTCTCCTCTGGCATCGAGAAAACCTCTAACTCAATTTGTGCTCCAAGGGTATGCAACTGTTCGATTGCCGCAGGGCGGTAGACGTCAGCTGCAGCCAGCAAGACTTTGCTTCCTTTTTTTCTTTTTAAATGAGACCCTAATTTTGCCGTAAAGGTCGTTTTACCCGAACCCTGAAGACCTGCCATTAGGACCGTCTGCAAGCCTGTACCGTGGGCAATCTCGACCGCATCACCTCCCATTAGGGAAGCCATTTCATCGCGGACAATTTTCACTAATGCTTGACCTGGCTGTAGCGCTTTGATTACATCCTGGCCCATCGCCTCTTCCTTCACCTTATCCGTGAACGCTTTGGCGATTTTATAGTTAACATCCGCATCCACCAGGGCACGGCGGATGTCCTTGATCGTTTCAGCAATATTTATATCCGTGATTTTACCGCGTCCACTAAGACGGTGGATGGCAGAATCAATACGTTCGGTTAGGCCTTCAAACATAGCATGGGAGATTGAAGCGACAAAGTTAACCCATCTGTGGGAGCTGGAGGGGAATATCCATAGCTAAAACAAAGGCATCTTCATTTGCTTCAATGGCATAGCGAGAGCTCCCCATGACTCCAGCAGCATCACGTGCTTCAAGAGGTTGATCATCTAGTTTAATTGCGCCTTCAATGACAAAGAAGTAGACACCATTTTCAGCACGCTTCACATCATAATCCCGCTTTGTTCCTGCCGGAATTCTTGAAAGTGAAAACCAAGCCTGTTGATGTATTTCTAATCCTTCCCCTTTCCCAACGGGGTTGACTACGGCGTGCCATTCCCGCTGGACAGCTTCAACATCATAATATTTCTGCGCGTATTGAGGGGTCACATTGCGCTTTTCTGGAAAGATCCAAATCTGAAGCAACGTGCAGGGCTCATCCGCTTTGGCATTGTATTCCGAATGATGAATGCCCGTGCCCGCCGACATGGCCTGAACCTCTCCTGCGTGCAATACTTCCTTATTGCCCATAGAATCCTGGTGCTCCAACGCGCCCGTCAAGGGAATGGTGATAATCTCCATGTTATCATGCGGGTGCTTGCCAAACCCCTCTCCACCGGCAATCCAATCATCATTCAGGACGCGCAACACGCCAAAATGAACACGTTCCGGATTGTGATAGGAAGCGAATGAAAACGAATGATGCGAATTGAGCCATCCGTGGTTAGCGTGTCCGCGACTATGAGCTTTGTGAAGGATCAATGACATGTCTGATAGTTTATAGATAAACAACGATGGCGCTGCAGGGTTCAAAGGTAAGGTGAGGTTAAAAAAAACGCCGGCAACCTGCACCGGCGTTCATCATTTAGGGATCAAGTATATTTACTTATCCTCCTTTCGTGTCAGGCGGATTTCCACCCGTTTCTCTCCGTTTTCATCGATCGTTTCAGTCATTTGAACATCTTCTCCCGATCCAGAAGGCGTATGGCCCCCTTCCTGAAGGTTCATATAAAAGAACACATTTTCATCTGAATCTTTATGATCACGCATCATCCGCATGCGTTGCGGGGTATGCATACCCCCCGGAAAAGGCAATGCACGGCCCATGGGGGGCGCACTTGGAATCAAATACCCCTGCACTTTGTTCTTCTTGCCATCTCTTCTATACGTAATAACGATAGGGTCTGCAGTTTTCTTTGAGGCCATTCGGTCCATCATGCCTACTTCGTTTGTCACGGGCAAATCATCTACCGCCATGATCACGTCACCCACCTTTAAGCCAAGTGCCGCAGCCGTAGACGTAGGTATGACTTCAACGACCATGGCGCCTGTTATATCATCACGCTTTTCAAGTATCACACCCAGAGTGCCCTTATCTGTTGGCCAACCGATCGGGGGTTCATCGACCAGCATCGCAGTAGTTCCACGCCATGCTTTTGGCATGTCTTCTTCTCCTTTAAAGACAAAAACCTGGGCGTTTTCAGTATGTATTCCATTGGGCAGATCCAGACCTTCAAAATCCATTGGCCCCATTTCTCCATCGATTCGCCTCATTACCTTGATGATGACCTTGGTTGAATCTCCTGAAATAAATGTATCCATAGACGTCCCTACCTGAGACCTAGCAATACGCATCGTGTGATCAGGCTGCTGACCTAGCGCATGCATCGTATAGCCACCTTGCCTATGTCCAACCGCCATCCTAATCGGCCTGCCTTCCTGCATCTTGCCGGCACCTTTGCCTCCTGAACCCCTTTGGCACGCCCTACCCTTCTTAGGACATAAAGCCGTGCTATCTTTTTGAGCGCAGTTAGCTTTTTCAGCAGGACATTTATCAGCACAGCAAGCTTTTGGCGCTTCTTGCGCAAACACCGTCATGCTCAAAAGAGCCAATAGGACCAAATATTTTTTCATAAAGTAGTTTTTAGCAAGGCTTAAGATAGTGTCTTATATCTAGAGAATCGAACCCCACAAAGGATTCCTATGCTACATCACAGTATCTTTAGGTTCATGCGAAACGTGCTAAAACTTGCCGCACTTTGGGTGGCCGCCTTGGGTTATTTTGTGGACATCTATGACTTGCTCTTATTCAGCATTATCCGTGTCCCAAGTCTGGAATCTCTGGGACTTGTCAATGTTTTTGAATCAGGACTTTTGATTCTTAACATGCAGATGCTTGGCTTGTTGCTCGGGGGTATCTTGTGGGGGACATTAGGAGATAAACTCGGGAGAACCCGGGTACTTTTTATGTCGATCCTCCTTTATTCTCTGGCAAATATTGCCAATGGATTTGTAGTCAACGCGGAGCAATACACATGGATTCGTTTTATCGCGGGCATCGGCCTTGCTGGAGAATTGGGCGCAGGCATCACCCTGGTCGCAGAACTATTGCCCAAAGAACGCAGAGGTATCGGCACCTCTTTAGTGGCAGGCATTGGCCTAACGGGTGCTGTATTCGCCTTCTTTATTGCGCAGTCCTTTGATTGGCGAACCTGCTATTTTATTGGAGGCGGCCTCGGACTTGTCTTACTCATGCTGCGCCTATCTGTATTTGAATCCGGGCTTTTTCAGGAAATGTCGTCTAAACCGAATGTACCTAAAGGAAATTTCTTTCAGCTTTTTGCAACAAAAGAGCGGGCCATGCGCTACCTCCGCTCTATTCTCATTGGCTTACCTACTTGGTTTGTTATCGGCATTTTGGTAAGTTTTTCAAAAGAATTCGGGGCGCACATGGATCTATCTGAAGCGATTGACCCTGGCAAAGGCATATTGTTTTCCTATGCAGCCATTGCCCTTGGGGATGTCTGCATTGGGTTTCTTTCGCAGTATTTAAAGAGCCGGAAAAAAGCACTCTATGTGTTTTATGCCATTACTATGGTCGGAATGGTCCTTTTCTTTACTGCGAGCTCAGCTGCATGGCTCTATTTCGCCTGTGGCGTTTTGGGTTTTGGCACGGGCTTTTGGGCCATTTTTGTCACCATTGGGGCAGAGAATTTCGGCACCAACCTGCGTGCGACCGCTGCGACCACCATTCCAAATATGGTTCGAGGTTCACTCAATGGTATTTCTGCGCTCTTTTTATTCTTATTGGCCCAGACCGACTACCTGGTGGCCGGTATTATCACCGCTTGTATTGTGATGGCGATCACCTTTTGGGCCGTTCGCGGATTGCCAGAAACGTTTGGTAAGGATCTGGATTACTTGGAAGAATAAGGGGGTGGATTCGGAGCCATGCCGGTCTTTGTTTTGTCTATAGCCCTGCCGCTTTCAGGATGGCCGGCCTGTCCCCAAATAAGGAGTAAATTTGATGCAATGTCCAAGGTTTTAGAAAGCAGTTCGCTGATGGTCACTTTTTCTGATCAAGTGTCGCTGCATTTTCCTCCGCTTGTCCTAGAGGCAGGTGAAATGGTCCTGCTTCAGGGTCCATCCGGCGCAGGAAAATCAACTTGGATGCATGCCATAGCGGGGCTTACCCCCTTTCATCGTGGCACAGTAGACATACATGGCTTTGCGACACTTTACGCCGGTAAAAAGGCACCGAAGCAATGGCGTCGAAGTGCGGTGAGTCTTCTCCCTCAGAAACCCTTTTTCTGGAATAGTTTGAGCTTAAGTGAGAATCTTGGCTTAGCTGCCTGGGCAAAGGGGATTGACCCGCCAACCATGTCATTAGATGCGCTGGGTCTAGGCACAAAAGGGGCGCAAGCCGCCCATAGCTTAAGTTTGGGAGAACAACAACGGGTGAATGCCCTTCGTTCCTTTTTAGGCAATGCCCCGGTGCTTCTCGCCGATGAGCCGACAGCTTCGCTAGATGATCATAATGCAGCTGCCGTTATGGCTTTGTTAAGAGCCCATCTAGAGAAGCAGGCATGTGGCATTGTTGTTTCGAGCCATGATCATCGGCTGGTTCCCTATATGGACCGAATCGTGACAATCGGATGAAGGCTTTCTACTTTGCCTCAAGGGCTCTATGGCATAGACGAACAACGGGCCTCTTTATTGCGCTTGTATGGGCGCTGGGTCTATTGGGCATCGCGGCAACGGGTCGCATGGAGCGGAGTCTGGAGGGACAACTTACCCAAACCCTGGAAGGAACCGACCTCCTCTTAACAGCAAAAGGTTCTCCTACCCAGGCCATTCTCGCAAACCTATTCCATATCGATGAACCCACGGGCAATATTGGCCGCGAGGAGGCTGAAAAATGGCTCACGCATCCGGACCTTGCCCATATTCGTCGCCTCGCCTATGGCGACAACCTACATGGGCAACGCATACTAGGGTGCGATTCCGCTACGTGGACACATATTCCTATACGTACCCTCCAAGGGAATTGGCCCTCTGCGCCTATGGAGGTCGCTATATCTGAAGCTATTGCACAAAAAGAAGGCTTGCATATTGGGGCAACCTTTCATGGGGGACATGGGACGGTTGAAGATCTTGGCAATCACGATGACCATGACTACAAAGTCGTAGGCATCTTTTCCTCTAGAACGCCATTGTGGAATACACTCATTCTGACAACGATCCAGAGTGTTTGGACCGTGCACGAAGATGATCAAGACGCGTATACTGCCGTCTTGGCGCGTATAAAAAACCCTATGACACGCCTGATGATGCCGGGGCAGATTCAGCGCAACAGCACCTTTATGGCCGTTTCACCTGCCATGGAAGCTAATCGCATGATGGGGTGGCTGAACCAAGGGGGGCAAGTCATCCGGGCCATGTCTTGGCTTTTGACGCTGATTGCAGCCCTTTCATTGGTCTTACTGCTCCAGAGTCATATTCGTGAAAGATTGGCAGACTATGCACTTGTCCGCGCCATGGGGGGGAGCTGGGGGCAAATCGCAGGGCTTGTTTTATGGCAAAATATCCTCCTTGCGCTGGCCGCGATCACCCTCACCTACCTCGGTTTACTCGTCGCCTTTTACCTGCAATCATATTGGCTTCCTGAAGGTATCTGGCTCAATGAAACCGTGTGGTGGGACTTGAAATTTGATCTCCCTTGGCTTCTTTTGCATCTTTTTTTGGCAGTTTTTGCAGGAATAGGGCCTTGGATCTGGTTACAAAAAATACCTTTGCACCGTGCGTTGGTCGATTCTTAAACCGTTGACCCTTTGGGGGTTCTTGATAACGGCAATGGCATTTATGCCTGGAGGTCCATCCAAATTAACATGGAGGCAGCTCGCAACGACCACATTTACAGAATATTACGACAACACAAAGGGAATTTGGTCTATGGAGGCCAGCTACCCACCCACTCTTACATCCCTGCGCGGTCAAGAAATCTATATCACAGGCTATGTATTACCTGTAGACACAAAAGGTGAGATCTACGCGCTCAGTGCTTATCCATTTAGTTCTTGTTTCTTCTGTGGAGGCGCAGGACCGGAAAGCGTGATGGGACTTGAGTTCAAAGAAACCCCTGGTCGATTAGCGACGGATGCAGTAAAAACCTATATCGGCACTTTGGTTTTGGTACAAAAACCCAGCAATGGATTTTACTTCACTTTGATTAATGTACGCCCTTATACGCCATGAAAATCCTCCTTCCTCAAGTATTGGTTATTGATCCCCCCTCACCGCATAATGGCAAAACCGTGGACATCCTACTTTCTGATGGCGCCATCGAAGCCATCGGACTCGACTTGGACCAAAAGAATGTGAACGTCATTGAAGCGGCACGAGGAAGAATGGTCAGCCCTGGATGGATCGACGGAAGAGCCCGTAGCGGCGAGCCTGGACATGAGGAGCGTGAAACCTATTCATCTTTAGCCTTTGCCGCAGCGCAAGGCGGATTTACGCAAGTTGCCGTGATGCCCTCTACTACGCCACCAAGGGATGCACGGCCGCACATTGAGAGTCTCATACAAGCGAGTCAATCACTGCCTGTTGCACTTCTGCCCATTGGCAGTATTTCCAAACGAATAGAAGGAGAGCATCTGGCGGAATTAACGGATATGCACTTAGCGGGAGCGGTGGGCTTTAGTGATGATGTCTATGGCTTAGACCATGCACACCTTCTGCAACTCGCCTTGCAATATGCGCAGGACATGGACGTATCGATCCAGAGTTTTGCTTTTGACCGCAGTATAAACCCGAATGGGCAAGCGCACGAAGGTGCTATGGCACTCTCACAAGGCCTCTCCCCTATATCGATCCTTGCAGAATCTTTGCGTGTTCAAAGAGACCTGGCTATTCATGCCTACGCGGGAGGGCGTTTGCATATTGCCGGATTGAGCACCGTCGAGGCGGTGGAAATGGTACGCAGCGCAAAGGCAAATGGGCAAGATGTCACCGCCGACGTGGCCATTGCAAATTTAATCGGCACTGAAGCAGACATTCAGGGTTTTGACAGTACGTATAAGGTTCTGCCTCCGTTAAGGAGTTTAGGAGACAAGGAAGCGCTTTGGGGTGGTCTTCTCGATGGCACGATTGACATGGTGGTCAGTGACCACAACCCCATGGATACTGAAGCAAAATCATGTGAATGGGGTCAAGCATTATTTGGCGCGGCGACGATTGAGCATGCTTTTGGTTGGTACCATCATGTCAATGCAAGTCATGAGGCTCTAGAAAGATGGATTGAGGCCGTGGCCTACCAGCCTAGAAAGTTGTATCAGTTGGGCCCTTGTACCGTCAAAGTAGGGATGCCCGCTGACTTAACCATTTTTGCGCTCGATGGCTCTGCTGAACAAACACATACCAAGGCGATGAACACGCCCAGCTGGACGCAGAACGGCCGTGCTATCGGCATTGTTAGAGGGAAAAAGGTTACGCTCCTGTAAGCCTAAGACCGTCAAAAGCCAAAGCCATGCCCGCTGGCAATGTGGCCGTAACCTCCGCATGGAGACCCATTTGATGACTAATATGGGTAAACCAGACTTCTGGCACCCTGGTTTCGCGTGAAAACACAACAGCCTCATCGAGCGAGAAGTGACTTACATGCGGTGTATGACGTAATGCGTTCACCACGAGTATAGACGCCCCTTTGATTTTGTCCATTTCAGCCTCCTCCATACCCGAGACATCCGTTAAGTACACTACATCTCCGATTCTAAACCCTAACACGGGCCATGTTCCATGCTTCCCAAGAATGGGCTGCCATCGTTGATGACCTATTTGGAACGGCTTCCCTGGTTCGATTGCATGCAAGACTAGCTCAGGTGCCCCTGGGTATTTATTTTCTGAAAAAGCATAGGCAAATTGCTGTCTCAGGCGTGATTCAACACGTTGTGTGCAATATATCGGCATCTCCCCACCCTGGTGATAATTCAACGGTCGGACTTCATCCAAGCCTGCCACATGGTCCATATGCTCATGGGTCAATACAATGGCATCCAGGCTTGTTTGGCCGCTGCGCAGCATCTGTTGCCTAAAGTCAGGTCCACAATCAATCATGACCTGCGTGTGGCCGTCTCGAATCATGACAGCGCTTCGCAATCGATAGTCACGAACATCCTCAGACCTACAGACCGAACAAGAACAGCCAATTAAGGGAACACCACCCGATGTTCCCGTACCTAAAAACTCAAGTTCAATGGGCGTCATAGCACGAATTTAACCATACATTTGATACTATGGGAGACATGGTACTGTCGGCAGCGCAAAAAGCACTGCGAGTTAACCTAAATGCGGACATCTACGGATCCTTTGCCGAAATTGGCGCGGGACAAGAAACTGTTCGCCAATTTTTTAGGTCTGGCGGGGCCTCTGGGACTATCGCAAAAGCGATGAGCGCTTATGACAAGGACTTTTCTGACGCTATCTATGGTATTGAAACGGATGGCCGTTATGTCACAGAGAGTCGTTTGAGAAAAATGCTAGGACATGAATACAAGCTCTTAGTTGATCGCCTATCCCGAGATAAGCATCCCACCAAATGTTATTTTACTTTTGCCAATACCGTCGCCACGATCGATTTTGCCAAAACCTTCAAGGGCCATGGTTGGATTGGGATTCGTTTTCAAACGGCGCCAGGCCAAGAGCCCAATGAGCTCATTATTCATGTACGCTTGCATGAGAATGATCCAAAACATCAGCAAGAAACCATTGGTACCCTCGGCGTTAATTTGATCTATGGGGTACATTTTATGCACCAAGACCCGAAAGACTTGTTGCTGAGTTTGTTTGATGGCATAGATCCTTCTGCCGTTGAGATTGACCTGATTAATTTTTCTGGCCCTGATTTTCAGCAAGTTGACAATAGATTGATGTCATTGCAACTCATTAAGAATGGGTATACAGACGCCGTGATCTTTGGCCCTGAGGGCAAAAATATCTTACCTGCTGAACTCCTTTACAAGAAAAATATACTAGCCATGCGTGGCTCTTTTCGTCCTGTCACAAAAGTGAATATGGACATGATCAAAAAGGGCTATAAAAAATTTATTGAGTCTAAACGTGTGGACGAGGACAAGCTTGTTGTCCTATTTGAAATCACCTTAAACAATTTGCTGTCTGATGGCGATTTAGATGAGCAAGATTTCTTAGACCGTGCAGAAATTCTTTGCTCGATTGGCCAAACTGTTTTGATTTCAAATTACCAAGAATACTATAAGCTAGTTGACTACTTCTCTGGCTTCACCAAAAAGCGCATGGGGCTCATTATGGGTATCCCGAGCTTACAAGAAATTTTTGAGGAAAAGTATTACCGCGATTTGAATGGAGGCATATTAGAGGCATTTGGCAAGATCTTCTCAAAAGACCTAGTGATCTACGCTTATCCATTTAAAAAAGCAGGAACTACGCACGTTGCAACGACCAAAGACGTGGAGATGCATCCTCGATTCCGTCCAGTTTTTGATTACCTCTTTTATAATCGCCGCATGCGAGATATTGAAGATTTTGACTCCGAAATATTATCCATTTGGAGCCGTCAATTACTTCAGAAGATCAGAAGTGGTGAAGAAGGATGGGAAGAGGGACTACCCACCTATGTGGATACCATTATTAAAGAAAAAGGACTGTTCGGCTACATCAAAGAGGCGAAAGACAATCCTTCTTTATAACGGAACAGCGCACGTTCGCGCGCCATTTTATGGTCCACAATGGGCACAGGATAAGTCGATGTACCATATTCAGGCACCCACTTTTTGACATAGACTGCCGCTTTGTCAAAGCGCTCCATTTGACTTGAGGGGTTAAAGATGCGGAAGTACGGTGCAGCATCGCATCCACTTCCACTAGCCCACTGCCAACCCCCTACATTTGAAGCCAGGTCAAAGTCGAGCAATTTAGCCGCAAAGTAAGCGGCACCTAGGCGCCAGTCAAGTAGAAGGTGCTTTGTTAAAAAACTGGCCACTACCATCCGAACCCTATTGTGCATGAAGCCTGTTTCATTTAGTTCGCGCATGCCTGCATCGACAAGAGGATACCCCGTTTCACCTTGGCACCATGACGCAAAATGTTCCGTATTGTTTTCCCATCGTATATGGTCATAGGCCGGTTTGATTGCTTTGTCCGGACATTGAGGGAAATGCTTTAGTATCATTTGGTAGAAGTCCCGCCATATCAACTCATTTACGTAAGTTTCATGGGTTGGATAAGCACTTCTGGCCAGAGATCGAATGGAGCGTGTGCCAAAGCGCAAATGCACACTTAAGCGGCTCGTTCCTGCTTCCCCTGGAAAGTCTCGGGTCTCTTTGTAGTGCGCAAGTACATCCATGGGGATTTCACGTGAGGGGATGGCTAGACTACAGGCCTGAAAGCCCAGATCTTCTAAGGATGGAAAAGTATACGCAGGGGACGGAGGGCTCCATGGACCCTTTGCGTCAGGAAAGGCTGCCAAACCTTCTGGCGGCAATAGACTTTTCCACTTTCGCGCGTAGGGGGTAAAAACCAAATAGGGGGTCCTGTCCTCTTTTAATACCTCATGCGGTTCCATCAAGACATGGTCTTTAACCCATTTGCAGGGCTTGCCTTTTTCCGCATATAGCTGTGCCACCGATGTATCGCGAAGTCCGGCATAGGGCTCATAATCTCGGTTTGCATACAATGCCTCTACAGAAGGATCTTCTGACCAGCGCGTATGCCACACAATAGGATCTCCATACACAACCCATAATTGGGCGCCTTGTTGTGCTAATTCGAATTGAATCCTTTGCAGTTCTGCATGTATGAAAGCCACACGACGATCCCGTGGGTTTTCCAGTTCGGAGAGAATGTTTGAATCAAAAATAAAAATACATTGCACATGACTCCCCCTTTCTTTCGAATATTGACAAGCTGAAGACAAGGCATGATTGTCCTCTAAACGCAGATCACGACGGAACCAATGGAGCACCATCGCTAGGCTCGAATTGACCCTAGAAACTCGCTTCGAACTGCCGGATCATTGAATTTTCCGGAATAAGCACTTGTTACTGTAGAAGAAGCGCAATCTTCCACTCCCCGAGTCTTGACACAAAGGTGTTCAGCATCCATATAGACAGCGACATCCTCCGTGTCTAAGCTCCTGCGTAATTCCGCAGCAATTTGCTCGGTGAGACGCTCCTGCACTTGGGGTCGTTTTGCATAATACTTAACGATTCTATTCAACTTGGAAAGACCGACCACCTTCCCTGTTGAAAAGTAGGCAAGGTGACAATGGCCAAGGATGGGAACAAAATGATGCTCGCATGTGCTGTGCACGGTGATGTTCCGTTCAATGAGCATTTGGGCGTACTGGTAATCGTTTTCGAAAAGCGTTATCTCCGGCTTATTCAAGGGATTCAATCCTTGAAATGTTTCATGTACGTACATTTTGGCGACGCGCATGGGGGTGCCTTTCAAGGAGTTATCTGTCAAATCAAGTCCCATGATTTGCATTATTTCCGCAAACTTTTCGGCGATAAGCTCCACCTTTTCCCCATCAGTTAAGAGATACGCATGCGCATGCATGGGGGTGGTGGGAACCTCAGTAAAATTTGAAGCTGCTTTAGCATTAAACGAAGTGTTAACCATTGTATTCAACGTAGTTACGAGGTGTTTCATAAAGTGTAACTTTAATTTCGTATTCAGCCTCAATATGCGGCCTCAGCCAGCTATAAATGACGGCCGCAATATTCTCTGCGGTCGGATTTAACTGGGCAAACTCCTCTACTTCAAGGTTTAAGTTTTTGTGATCGAGCCTACCCTCTACCTCTGCTTTTATAAGATCTGCCAACTGCTTCATGTCATACACGTACCCTGTTTCCGGATCAATCTCTCCCGTAATCCCAACAATCAATTCATAATTGTGGCCATGAAAAAGAGGGTTGTTACAGGCACCAAAAAAAGAAGCATTCCTTTCCTCTGTCCAATGAGAAACATGTAAACGATGGGCTGCATTAAAATGCGCATGCCTGCTTATCGTCGCTTTCATCGTGTGGGTAGGTGTTTGGCATATTCTACTAAAATGATTTTAAACCATGCCGTATAACGGGCGGGGTTTAATGCGATATCCTTGAAGAGATTAGGCAGGGTGATCCATGCCACATCGGCGACCTCATCCCTATTTAGCGCGCATGTACCCTGAAAGGTGCCCATGAGCACGTGATCAAGTTCGTGTTCAATTAAGCCATTCTCAAAGGCTGCACGATATATAAAGTGAAAGGCGGGACGCAGATCTTCAATGTGGGCTGGATGAATACCCAATTCTTCCTGGACTCTTCTCTTTGCCGCCTCCAGGATGGTTTCCCCTACTCTCGGATGGCTACAGCATGTATTCGTCCACAACAACGGGCTATGGTATTTACCGCTGGCCCGTTGCTGGAGAAGCGTTTCTCCTTGTTCATTAAATAAGAAAACTGAAAATGCTCTATGCAGCTCACCCTTTTCGTGCGCTTCCATTTTCTCCATCCGTCCCACCGGTTGATCTTCCGGATCTACGAGGATAACATATTCTTTCATGCTACAACAGATTCAAGGCGTGTCGAACATAACTGCTGACAAATAGCCGATATTTTTTTTGATTATGAATGCGGATTCTAGATTGAAAAATACGTGCAGAAGGCGTCCGCATAATTTTCTTGAACAGGTCATAATAGTACATGTAGGCAATGTACACACCAAATCGCGCTCCTTTGGGTAAACGCAGAATACCTTCATATCCGCGGCGAAAGTCAATCGCTATATCTGCTTCGATCGCACGCTTTGCGTCATCATCAAAGCGAGAGAGGTCTACATTGGGGAAGTAGGTGCGTCCTAGCGCATGAAAATCCGCACTCACATCGCGCAGAAAGTTGATTTTTTGAAAGGCAGAACCTAACTTCATAGCAGAAGGCGTTAGGGCTTGATACTGAGCCTCATCCCCTTTTACAAACACTTTCAAGCACATCAAGCCAACTACTTCAGCACTGCCAAGGATATATTTCTCATATTCTGCTTGACTATAGGTTCTATCTTCTAAATCCATTTCCATGGACGATAGGAAGGTGTCAATCAAGGATGGGTCAATGTTATATTGATGCACAACACGTTGAAAACTATGGAGCACAGGATTGATACTCACTTTTTCTTCTAGGGCCAAGTGCGTGTCTTGCCAAAACCGCTTGAGCAATTTCGCCTTGTCATGGCCTTGAAAGGTGTCTACAATTTCATCTGCTATGCGAACAAAACCATAAATTCCATAAACGGGGTCACGCAGAGATTTGTTTAACCCCAAAATACCCAAAGAAAAAGAAGTTGAATACGCACGTGTAATCAACTTGTTGATTCTGTCCGAACTGCGATGATAAAGTTCCATCATGTGCTAAGGGGGTATTCCTTTTGAATTTCGAGGGCAACGACTTCCCCACTAATGATACAAGGTGGAACGCCAGGACCAGGCACCGTTAATTGTCCAGCATAGTAGAGGTTTTTAAGCTTCCCTTTTATGCTGGGCTTAAAAATGGCCGTCTGATCCAAGGTGTTGGCTAGTCCATAGGCATTGCCTTGATGCGCATGATAATCCTTCACGAAATCGCGGTAGGCGTAGGTGCGTTTGAGGACAATATGCTGACGTATATCCATTCCCACATGCTGCTGAATTCGGTCCGCAACTAATTGAAAATAAAGCTCTAACACTTCATCAGTATCCTTTAGGCCTGGAGCGGTAGGGATAAGGATTACCAATGCCTCGCCTCCTTCCGGAGCAGCTTTAGGATCTGTTTTCGACGCGGCTGAAAGATAAAAAAGCGGTTTCTCTGGCCATCTAGGGTGGGTGTAAATCGCATCTGCGTGGGCGTCAAACGGGGCATCAAAAAACAAAGTATGATGCTCAATACCTGGAATTGGCTTGTCTAGCCCGATGTAGTACAAGAAAGAAGAGGGTGCCATTTTTCGTTTTTCCCAATAGGAGGCGCTATACTTTCTATAACCTGGAGCAAGAATCTTTTGATCTACATGCGCATAGTCCGCACTGGCTACCACAAGATCACAGGCTAGTTCCTTATCTCCCATTAAAACATGCGTTATACGGCCTTGATTATACGCAAAACCAGACACTTCTTGTTGAAAGGCGAATTGCGCCCCCTGTTCCTTTGCTAAGGCATAGAAAGCCTCCACGACTGCATACATACCCCCTTGCGGGTACCACGTACCAAGGGCCATATCCGCATAATTCATCAAGGAATACAGCGCGGGTGTATTACTTGGCGTTGCACCAAGAAATAGGACCGGAAACTCCAATAACTGCTGTAGTTGCGGATTTTTAACCACTTTTTTGATCGAAGAGCGAATATTACTCAATAAATCCAACGAAAGGATCCCTTTAAGCAGCCGTGCATCGGCAAATTCAAATAATGATCTCGATGGTTTACGTACAAGGTCATTGATGCCTACTTCATACTTGTAGGCAGCGTCTTGTAAGAACGCCCGAAGCCGTTTGGCCGACCCAGGTTCAACCCGATCAAAAAGAGCCTCCATTTCATCCATGTTCGCTGGAATCGACATAGGTCCTTCTTCAAAGAAAATGCTGTAAGAGGGGTCTAGTCTTTCAAGCTGATAGTAGTCCGAAGGTTTCTTGCCAAAATGACTAAAAAAGGTCTCAAAAACATCGGGCATCCAATACCAAGATGGACCCATATCAAAGGTGTAACCATCAGCGCACCATTGACGGGCTCGGCCACCTGGTCCATCATGCTTTTCTAAAACCGTGACCTTATATCCTGATTTGGCCAGGTAAGCCGCAGTGCTGAGTCCAGAAAAGCCTGCACCTATAACGACTGCATGCATGAGATCAATGAATTGAGTTTAAAAGGCAATGAGCTAGCGAAAATCTTTGAGTTTTTCCATCATTTTCCTCCTAGCAAGGAAGATACGGCTTTTGACTGTCCCTAAAGGGATGTCCATTTCTTGGGCTATCTCCTCGTATTTATAGCCATTAAAATACATCATGAAAGCATCCAAATACGATTTTTCTACGGTTTCTATATTCTCCATAATATGGGTCAATTCCGCTGGACTATCCGCCTCGGTTGAACGACTTGAGGCCATGCTGCCTATGAGAAATTGATTTTCCGTATCATCAGAATAGGTGTTCTGATTCCGCTTTTTACGGTAATTATTTATGAAGGTATTCTTCAAGATCGTATAGAGCCAACCCTTCAAGTTAGTGCCCTCTTTGAAACGATCTTGGTTCTTTATGGCTTTGTAGAAGGTTTCCTGAATTAAATCCTCTGCATCTTCGGAATGGCGTGTCAACTTCAAAGCCAATATCCGCAGAAAGGAAGAGTGTTGATGGATTTCGTTGCCAAAGGTATCCGAAGAAGTCATCATTATTTTGTTTAACGATTATTAATCAAAGTTAAACAATAAATGACCTGAGACAAGGGTTTGTTTCGTTTTTTTTAAATTTATTCAACAAACTGACTTTACGTAGGCGCTACCGCAGATGCCAACGCTTGGGTCAAAGAAGGCAGGTCGGGTAAAACTTCCAATCCTATAAACGATGGAGAGCCTTCCCAGTCATGACTACCCAGACCCGTGATATAAAAAGGAATGCCTTGGAGCATGGCCGAAATTCTTTGAATATACGCATCTCTCCCGTCCACATCTGGCTGTGTTGTCCAAATAGACACCAACGCTTTCCATCGTTCAGGCGTTTTCAGCAAAGGTGCTAAGAACTCCATAGGAACACTCTGTCCTAAATAGATAACAGGAGCCCCTTTGGCTTTGAGCAAATAATGCATATAAAGTAAGCCTAACTCATGTAATTCTTGGTCAGGCAAGAAAAGTAAGTATGCTGGATTTTCTCGCGTTGCACTTATCGCAGGAAGCGCATCCAACGCTGCATAAAGTTTTTGCTTGATGAGATTGCTTGCAAAATGTTCGTGCGCTACCCCAATGGCATCTGTTTGCCATAATACCCCTATTTGCTGAATAAATTTACCCACGATTTTTGTGAAGGTTACCTCTTGGCCCACTTCATCTATAGATCTATCCAGGATATCGGAAAAAGTGGGCTCATCCAAGTCAATAGTCGCCCGAAGCATCCGAGAAATTTGAGAGGGGAAATCTCCACTGATCAAGGCTAAATCTAATACTTGCAGATTCAAGGCTTCACGAGATAAATCCGCCACTTTGCTGATGCGCCAACCTTTTTGGATAAGAACGGCGACATTCAACAGCGTCTTTAAGTCTTCATCCGTGTAGTAGCGAATATTCGTTTCTGTTCGCAATGGCTCAACAATGCTATAACGCTGTTCCCAGATTCGCAGCGTATGTGCTTTAATTCCGGTTAGGTGTTCGAGCGCCTTTATACTATAGGTAGTTCCCATGGGTAGCTTAACGCAGGAATTTCCAATAGGTTCATGGCTCCAAGCGCTACCTTTGCCGACGAAAATACTGTACAGTGAAAATTCTTGAAGAAATCGCGCGTCGACGCACCTTTGGTATCGTTTCCCACCCTGATGCGGGAAAAACGACCTTGACCGAAAAACTCCTGCTCTTTGGTGGCGCAATTCAAGAGGCTGGCGCAGTGAAAAATAATAAAATCAAGAAAACTGCCACTTCCGATTTTATGGAGATCGAGAAGCAGCGGGGGATTTCCGTCGCTACCTCCGTTATGGCATTTGAATACAAAGGCCGGCATATCAATATCTTGGACACACCCGGACACCAAGACTTCGCTGAAGACACTTTTAGAACCCTCACGGCGGTCGACTCAGCGATTGTTGTGGTAGATGTCGCCAAGGGGGTAGAAACGCAAACAGAGAAGCTGGTAGAGGTTTGCAGAATGCGTGCCACACCCATCATGGTCTTTATCAATAAACTTGACCGAGAAGGCCGGGATGGGTTTGACCTAATGGATGAAATTGAGGGTAAATTAGGCCTTCGCCTATGTCCATTATCATGGCCTGTGGGCATGGGGGCACGTTTTCAAGGTGTCTACAATATTTGGGACAAATCCCTTTTGCTATATGAGGAGCAGTCCAAGCAAAAAATTGGCAAGTCCATGGCCATTCGCGACTTGGATGATCCTGAATTGGAAAAACGCGTAGGCAAAGAAGCAGCAGATACCCTTCGGGAAGAGATTGAACTGATTCAAGGCGTCTATCCTACTTTTGATCAGGATGCCTACCTAAATGGGAGTCTATGCCCTGTTTTCTTTGGCTCAGCCCTCAATAATTTTGGTGTCAAAGAACTCCTTGATTGCTTTGTTGAAATAGCGCCAAGCCCACAACCCAAAAAGGCAGAAGAACGCCTGGTTATCCCCGCAGAGGATCAGTTTAGCGGCTTTGTATTTAAAATTCACGCGAACATTGACCCCAATCACCGCAGCCGTATCGCTTTTGTCAAGATTGTTTCCGGCTTGTTTGAGCGAAACAAGAATTATTTCCATGTGCGAGAAGAAAAATACTTGAAATTCAGCTCCCCCCTCACCTTCTTGGCAAGTAAGAAAGAGGTGGTGGAATATGCTGTGCCTGGGGACATTGTGGGCCTTCCGGATACGGGGAGTTTCCGCATTGGTGATAGCCTAACGGGCGGTGAACCGTTACATTTTAAAGGGATCCCCTCCTTTTCTCCAGAACACTTTCGCTTTATCAATAATGCTGACCCGATGAAATCCAAACAGTTGGCTAAGGGCATTGACCAATTGATGGACGAAGGGGTAGCCCAATTGTTTACTTTGCTCAATAATGGCCGAAAGATCATTGGCACGGTGGGCGCCCTACAGTATGAAGTCATTCAATACCGACTCGAACACGAATATGGCGCAAAGTGTAGCTATGAACCTTTTTCAGCTTTCAAAGCTCTTTGGATTGAGTCCCAAGACGCTGCGCAGCTAGAAGAATTCAAAAAATTCAAAGCGCGTTATTGTGCAGAGGATAAGTTTGGCCGTCTGGTTTTCTTGGCCGACTCGGCCTTTAGTGTGCAAATGTCTCAGGAGAAATTTGACAAGCTCATTTTTCACGCCAAATCAGAGTTTTAACAAGCGCGCTTCCTTTCGCGCCAAATGAAAAAAGCCCGCGAATATCGCGGGCTTTGTCTATTGAGGCTGAGGCTTTTTATTCGTCCCCACCTTCCATGTAGCGATCTAGGACTTCTTGGCTTACGCCCATCATACTAAATCCCCCATCATTGTAGAGATTCTGCATGGTGACACGCTTTGTAAGGTCCGAGAACATGGCAATACAATAATTAGCACAATCTTCTGCTGTAGCATTGCCTAAGGGACTCATTTTCTCAGCAAACGCCAAGAAACCCATGAAGCCCTTTACGCCGCTACCTGCAGTAGTCAACGTAGGCGACTGCGAAATGGTATTGATACGCACATTGCGCTTGATGCCATAATGGTAGCCAAAACTCCGTGCAATAGACTCCAAATAGGCCTTGTTTTCGGCCATGTCATTATAATCAGGGAAAGAGCGTTGCGCAGCCATGTAGCTCAATGCCAAAACAGAGCCCCATTCGCTGATACAGTCTTTTTGATAGGCCGTTTGCAATAGCTTGTGAAAGCTCACCGCAGATACATCCCATCCTTTGTGCAAGAAATCATAATTCAAATCTGTGTAAGGTCGGTTCTTGCGCACATTTACACTCATCCCAATGCTGTGGAGAATAAAATCGATTTTGCCGCCAAAATGTTCGACACTTTGATCTAGAAGGTTATTCAAATCCTCTAAACTTGTCGCGTCGGCAGAAATGACGGGCGCCTGAATGGCATCAGCAAGATGATTGATTTCGCCCATACGCATTGCGATGGGTGCATTAGTTAAGACAATCTGTGCGCCCTGAGCGTGACAAAGTTCTGCGACTTTCCATGCGATGGATTCACTGTTAAGTGCACCGAAGATGATGCCCTTTTTGCCTGCGAGTAGTTGGTTCATAGTATTGAATTAAGTCTTGCAAATTTAGGTTAACTCTTTAAAAGCGTTTGGGCTTGGGCGCGGGCTGTATCCGTAATGGCTTCACCCGCCAATAAACGGGCCACTTCCTCCACCCGCTGCGCTGCGCTAAGGACCTTCAGCCTTGTATGGGTTTTGCTCCCATCCACCCATTTTTGCACCTGCCAGTGTTGGCTTCCGGCGCCTGCTACTTGCGGAAGGTGCGTGATCGCAATCAGCTGTACATCTTTGGCCATGGCTTTGAAGAGATCCGCCATTTTTGCTGCAGTTCCGCCACTTACCCCACTATCTATTTCGTCTAGCAATAACGTCCGCAGGCCTTTGCCTCGTGCAAAAAGGGCTTTTAAGGCCAACATTAAACGGTTCCTTTCTCCCCCACTAGCCACCTTCCCTAGTGGCAAAGCAGGCGCACCTGGGTTTGCCGTAAAGATGAAATTATACTGGTATTTTCCTCGTGGGGTATATTCAGGCGTTTCAACAATCACGACGCGCACGATCGCCTCCGCCATATTGAGCTGCGCAAGAGAAGCATGTACTTCATGGAGCATCGAGGGCATAACTGCCATTCTTTTCTCGTGCAGCATCACGGAAGCTTTATGCAATGCTTGATCGGCCTCCAAAAGCGCTTCCTCTGCTTTTTCCCTAGACCGACCTGCATCGGCAAACGTTTCGAGTTGCTGGCCCCATTTGTCAGCCAAGGACAAAAGCTCAGAGATCGAGCGAACATGATGTTTTCGCTCCAATCCATCCATGATAGCCAGACGCGCCTCAATTTCAAGAAGTCTCGCTGGATTTATCTGTAATTGGTCTTGGATACGGTCCATGGAGAACAAGGCTTCTTGGCTATTCTCATCTAACCATTGTGCGCCTTCTTGCGCAGCAGAAAAAAGATCTGAATACCTTGCCAAGCGGTCCATGATAGACTTATACTTCCCCATTTGCTCCAGGACACCCATAGGGCCCTCAAGCAAGGTGCGCGCATCAGCATAGAGAGATTGAATGGCTTCTGCATTGGATAAGGTCCGCAACTCTTCCCGTAACTGATCCTCTTCTTCTTCTTTGAGCTGTGCGGTCAATATTTCATCATAGACATATTGTGTATAGGCAGGGTCAAAACCAGACCCCAAAGAGGCCACAAAGGCATCTCTTTCCTTTTTTGCAGCATGGAAGGTCTGCAAGGCCAAGTCAAATTGCGTTTTTGCACTTTTGTCCTGCCCCACTTCATCCAAAAAGTCAGAGAGGAAGCCTGCTTGTGTCAAAATGGCCGAATCCCGCTGGCTATGAATATCTATCAATTGCTCACTCAGCGCCTTCAAGGCTTCTAAAAGAACGGGTGTGTCGTTGACAAATGAACGTGATTTTCCTGAAGGTGATATCTCACGCCGAAGGGTCGTTACGTTGGCAAAATCCCAATCTTGTTCTTCAAAATAAACGGCCCAGTCCTCGGCCTCAAGGATAAAGTCTGCTTCTACCACACACTTCTGACCATCTAGCGCTAAAGACTGAACATCCGCCCTACCGCCTAGAGCCAATTGAAGTGCGCCCAAAAGAATGGATTTACCTGCACCTGTTTCACCGGTAAGCACCGTAAAGCCCGGCTGGATGTCCAACGTTAATTGGTCGATTAAGGCAAAATTCTGGACTCGTAGGGCGCGTAGCATAGCAGCCCGAAAATTACATCAAAGCGCCTTAGCGCCCCATGTTTAAATACTTGGATGCATTTGTGGCATCCATCGCCTGTAGTGCTTGGATCAGGGCCTCATTTTGATAACGTGGACCATCACCAAATACCTGTTGTATTTCATCCGATTTGGTATCAAAAAACCAACGCAGAAGAAAAATATTGGGTTGGCGTGTATGGATGGCCTTCAAAGTCAAAAGAGCGGAAGCCATGGCCTCCTTCGCTGCCATCTGCTGCTTCGGGTCGTACATTCTATCCATAGCTTTGCGATGATAATCATACCATGCTATAAAAAAATCAGCATTCGCCGGGTTGCTCAACTCTTCCATTAGCCAAAATCTGTTTCGGCTCGAAGAGAATCGATCCCATCCTCCTCCCGCTCCCGATGAAGCGGCATTGGCGGCAATGACTTGTGCCTGTGAAAAGGCATTGTTTTGCTGTGTACTGAACGACGACGCATCCAACGCGAGGGCAACGTAGCAATAAAATGCGGGGACTGAAGTTAAATTGCTACTGTGTCTGCCGGGATTAAAATCCAGAACTTCATTGCTGCGGTAGGTAAAAGACACATCGCCATCTTGAAAAAAGAAGATCGGCGATTGGTAGTCCGTCATATATACGGGCCGGGCAAATTGGCACTGCATACTTCCTTTCATGGTGCCGGATCCAGGATCATATTCTGAGATAGTAAACACCATCGAACCACGAATTTTTTCCTTGTCTTCAAACGCCACTTGGGTCCAAGCTTTCTGGTTGATGAAATTGCGCAAGGCGTTCTCCAAATTCGTAAAGATCTGTCGATCATTGGTCTGTACTTGGGGGGCTTGAACTTTAACATCCAGCATAAATTCTTGGCCCTTTAAGCCAACACCCAAGAAAAGGAGATAGGCGACAATACAGTGTTTCATAGGTTCCAATGTGATTCCATCCAATGGACTAAGGCTTCTCCAATGGCATCTTTATGTGCTACCGGGAAGTCATAGGTTTCTTCTTGGGTTAACAACGCAATGCGGTTGGTTTCCGTATGCATCCCCCCTTGGAGATCACCCGCCTGGTTCAAGACAATGGCATCGGCCCCTTTCCTCGCCGCCTTTGCGCGCGCCTCTTCCACATTCCATGTGGATTCTAAGGCAAATCCCAACACACGTTGATGTGGCTTTTTAGATTGCCCAACGTGCAGCAGGATGTCCGGATTTTCTACCCATGCTGTAGCCGCCATACCCCCACTTTTTTTTTGTTTTGCTTCAAACACACGTTCGGGACGAAAATCCGCGACTGCGGCAGAAGCAATAAAAATATCAGACTCTCCCTGAAGGCCTTGCACGACCGAATGCATCTCTTTTGCGGTTTTTACCGAATAATATGTGACACCGGGCAAATGTGCCTCAAAGACCTGTTGAGGGCCATGAACCCAATGTATACTTGCCCCTTTAGCGCTGAGGGCACGAGCCAAAGCAGTGCCCATACGTCCAGAGCTACCATTGGAGACAAAACGGATGGGATCCAAGGGCTCTTGGGTTGGACCTGAGGTTAGAACGACGGTTTTATTCTTCCAATAGGGCGTGGTACATAAAATCCGGATGGCCTGGGATGCAATGTCCTCAGGTTCGGCCATCCGACCTGCCCCATGCAAGCCAGAAGCTAGCGGGCCCGAAGGAGATGCCATCAGAACATGACCCCAAGACGCTAAGGTCGATAAGTTTTGTTGTGTCGAAGGATGTGCAAACATATCCAGGTCCATTGAGGGGGCCCATAAAATTGGACACTTTGCGCTCAAATATGTGGCCATGACAAGATTGTCACAGAGTCCTTGCACCGCCTTAGCGAGAGTATTTGCCGTGGCTGGCGCCATGATCATGAGGTCAGCCCATTCCGCATGCGCCACATGATTGTTCCATGCTGTTTGCCCAGGTTCTTCCTCGACCAAGTGATGGTGAACGGGTTGCCCACTGAGTGCGGCTAGCGTGAGAGGCGTAACAAAAGAGGTGGCGGCTGGCGTCATCAAAACGCGAACTTCCGCTTCCTGAGCCCTTAAGAGGCGCACAAGAAACGGAAGTTTATAGGCCGCAATGCCGCCTGTAATCCCTAAAAGGACGTGTTTACCCGCAAGGGTGCTCATGCATCGGGGGTCTCCTCTGCGTCTGGGTAACGGACGTAGATTTTGCCGTTCAACCACTCATGAACTGCCATAGCATGGGGCTTAGGAAGCGCCTCATACTGCTTAGAAAACTCAATTTGCTCACGGTTTTCAAACACCTCTTCTAAGCTGTCTGTCACGGTAATGAACTCTTCTAATTTCTCGTTAATCTCTGCACGAATGCCTTCATTGATCTGTTCTGCGCGTCGGCCGATCACCGTAATAGCTTCGTAAATATTGCCAGTATTCTGGTCAAGTTCATTGAAATCCAATGTCTTGGTGGTCTTACTGGCGAGCAAATGATTCTTGTCCATGGTCTAGAATTAGGAGGGCAAAATTACGATTCTTTTTGCAAAAACCCTTGAATCTTTGCATAGTATGCCGCAGCATTGTTAGCAAAGGGGGATTCTGGATAAGCATCTTGGAATTCAAGGAAGGCTGTTTCCGCTTCTTTAAACCGCTGTGCCTCTTTATCTGAGACTGAATTTTCGGCTAATTTAAACGCAGATTCTAGGCGCAACATCATGGCTTCTTCCCGATAAGGTGAATCTGGATATTCTGACAGCATCACGTTAAGAGATGTCACCGCAGAAGAATACAACTGCCGATGATGGTAGCCTTTTGCAATGTCAAACGCTTTTTTCTCTAGGCGCTCGCGTAATTCATCCATGAAGCTATTTGCTTCAGGAATATAGCTGCTGCCCTCATGGGTGTTGATGAAAAGCTGAAGTTCATCCATCGCCTTGTAGGTATAGGCAGGATCCAAACTACTCACTGGCGACTCAAGGTAATAGCAGTAAGCCGTTAAGTAAGAAGCTTCTTCCGCAAATGGATGATTCGGGAAGGTCTGCGAAAAACGCTTAAAATGATAACCCGCTAGGATATAATCACGCTGACCGTAAAGCGTTTGGGCATAATATTTATACACATCTTGGGCACGACTTGTGCCTCGATAAGCCGACATCAATTCATCCAACAAAGGATAGGCCTTGTTGTATTGTTCGGCATCATAGTATTCTATTGCCTTGGTGAACTTAAAGGCGGGGTCCGTGCTTTTGAGCACTTTTTGATATTCACCACATCCGGAAAGGGCAAAAAGAACTAAGAGTAAGGGGGCGAATTTTCGCATGTCGGCAAAGGTACAACGCAGGTTTGAGGTGGTAGTCATTCAAATACCAGACCGAAGTGACTGAACATGTGCGGCCATCTTTGTGTCTAACGCCTCACTTACCTTCCACAATGGCAAGCGTACATGGCTAGTACAAACCCCCAAATGCGCCAACGCAGCTTTGATCCCTCCGGGGTTTCCTTCAGCAAATAGGTCCTGGGTAAAGCGGAGTAACGCATAGTGATTTTTGCGCGCCGCAGGCATATCTCCTTCCATCGCTTGCGCAACCATCTTGCTGAAAATGCTAGGGAAACCTTGTCCCGATACGGAAATCACACCTTGGGCACCACAAGCGAGCATCGGGAGCGTAAGATTGTCATCACCAGATAGGACATCAAAGCCGATAGGCGCGCCATGAATGATCTCCATGATTTGTTCCATGTTGCCACTGGCCTCTTTCGTAGCGACAATGTTGGAGCATGCTGACGCAATACGCAAGGTGGTTTGAGCCGATACATTCGAACTGGTTCTGCCCGGAACATTGTATAGGATGATGGGAAGTGCTGATGCCTCTGAAATTGCTTTAAAATGCTGAAATATGCCCTCTTGGCTTGGTTTATTATAGTAAGGAGAGACGCTCAGAATACCGGAAATTCCTTCTGGAATGTGACGCAATGCAGCGCAAACCTCAGCAGTATTGTTGCCCCCCACTCCCAAAACAATGGGCAAACGTTGGGCATTTGTTTTCACGATGTGCGCGACAACCGCTTCCTTTTCATCCTTGGATAACGTGGAGGTCTCTGCCGTTGTCCCCAGCGCTACCAGAAAATCAACTCCGCCTTCAATACAACGGTTGATTAGAACCGTTAAGCCCGCCAAATCCACAATGCCCTCCTGTGTAAATGGGGTTACCAGGGCAATGCCTGTGCCTTTGAAGGGATTTATACGTGTTGTCATAATGTAGGCGCGATTTTGGTCAGCCAAGCGCTGAGCAATTCAGTATAGGGAATGTAATGACTACCCTCTGGCAGCATACAAAGGTCATAAAAGTCTTGATCACCTGCAGCACATATACGCATTCCAGCAGGCGTTTTCGCTGCAAGCGCATCCAAAGGGGTTCCCGAGGTTCGGTGAAGGACAATTAAAACATCAAATTCGGTTTGCATAAACTCTAATGCATTGCCACTTTCGGGCGCGCCCCGCCAGGTAAAATCATCGGTAAAAATGAGTTGACGGCCGTTATATAGGACATTCTTTGGGCGCATTTGTCCGGTCCATCCACAGAGGGTAACCGAACGTTGCTTCGCCTTCCAATGGGCTACTACCTCGCGCAAGGGCTCAAGGTCTGTGCGGTTTGAGTGTGCGTCAAATAGAATACCCACACGTTTTGATGCAGCCCAACCCTTCCAGGGAAGATGAGCCACCTCTAGCTTCTTGGCCTTTAACCATTGGCTTGTCCGGTATCTCGTGCTTAATTGGTAGATCCAATCCATGTTCTAAATACTTCTTCCGTTAACCATTGTACGCCGAGCGCTTCGGCCTTTGCTCGCTTACTTGGACCAACACCCTCGCCCGCAAGTAAGTAATCTGTTTTGCCACTAACGGAACTGGCGATTTTGCCGCCATTTTGCTCTACAGCGGCCTTTATTCCGTCCCGGGTAAAATGCGAAAATACCCCTGATATAACGAAGGATTTTCCCTTTAAAACATCCGATGTGCCTTCCGCAGCCTGGAAGGTCATTTGAAGTCCATGTTGCCTAAGTTCGTCAATTTCCAATCTGTTTTCATCTTCCGAGAAATAAGCCAATAGACTTTGGGCAATCATCGGCCCAATATCCCCAACATTTTCTATCGTCTCTGTGGTCGCCTTACTGAGAGCCTCCATCGTGCCAAAATACTTGGCCAACTTTTTTGCCACGGTTTCACCCACGTGTCGAATCCCAAGGGCAAAGAGCACGCGTTCAAACGGAATGACCTTAGAGCCAGCCAATCCCTCCATGGCATTTTGGATAGACTTTGTTTTGAACTTATCTAAACGACTCCAATCTAGCGCCGTCATAGCATACAAATCTGATGGCTGATGGACCATGCCAAGCTGCACCAATTGATCCACCGTTTCGGCACCCATACCCTCTACATCCATGGCGCGTCGGTGCACAAAGTGCTCAATCCTCCCTTTTATTTGAGGAGGGCATTCTTTTGCATTGGGACAATAGTGTTGGGCTTCCCCTTTTCTACGCTCCAAGGCCGTTCCACAGTCTGGGCAATGCGAAATAAAGTTGACAGGGAGGGCATCCTGTGCCCTTTGGCCAAGTTCTACCCCTGTTATTTTGGGGATAATCTCCCCTCCTTTTTCTACCCACACCGCATCCCCAAAATGTAAATCCAATTTGGCGATTTGATCTGAATTATGAATCGATGCGCGCTTGACCACTGTGCCAGAAAGCCAAACAGGATCAAGCACCGCAACCGGCGTAATAGCTCCAGTGCGACCGACTTGGTATACAACCTCGTGTAAATGCGTACAGGCCGTTTCTGCGTTAAATTTATAGGCAATAGCCCAACGTGGCGACTTTGCTGTGTTTCCTAGGCGTTGTTGCAATGCAGTTGATTCAATCTTGAGTACGGCACCATCAATCATAAAAGGCAAGTGCTGACGTTCTTTGTCCCAGTAGGCTAAAAAGTTCTCTAAATCCGCTAAGCTGTTGCACGTTTCTACCCAACGCTTTTGTCGGTCAGGGATAGGAAAGCCCCATTGCTGTATGGCCCGGATGGCTTCGTCATGGCGCGAAAAGGCATGGTCTTCAGAAAAAACGGCATACATGATTGCGGACAGGCCACGCTTCGCTACTTCTGCCGAATCTTGCATTTTCAAGGTGCCACTGGCCGCATTTCGTGGATTGGCAAAGGGTTCTTGTCCTTCTGCTTCTCGACGCGCATTGAGGGCTTCAAATGCCTCGTGCGTATAGATCACTTCCCCACGTACTTCTAGTTCGTTGGGGGCATCCTCCGGTAAAGTCAAAGGAATCCCCTGAAGGGTACGAATATTCACCGATACATCATCGCCTTTCACCCCGTCGCCTCGGGTAAGTGCACGAACAAGTTGACGGTCCTCATACCACAAGGAAATGGCTACGCCATCATATTTCAGTTCAGCACTCCAGCTCAGGGCCTCTCCTGCGCTGGTTTGGGCACGTTGAACAAATTCTGCCACCTCTTGCGCATTGTAGCTGTTACTCAAGCTGAGCATGGGTCGTTTATGCGCAACGGTCTCAAAGGATTTCACGACCGCTCCACCCACGCGCTGGGTCGGACTATTGGGGTCAAACACCTCGGGATACTGGTCTTCTAATGCTTGCAATTCACGGAGTAGAGAATCAAATTCGGCATCAGAGATAGTCGGTTGGTCCTCCACATAATAGCGGCGGTTGTGCACATGAAGGGCGGTGCGTAATGCGTGCAGACGTTCCAAACTCATTCTTCAAAAATAGGCCTCAATTTAGCCCATTGCGCTGTCAAAATGCGTTGTTTTCCACAAAAATCACGTGCAACCCCAGAAGATACCCAGCCATGACGAACATGGAAAATAGCGAGAAGGTCAAGGGCGTAATCTGGATGTATCTCTGCCACAAAAAATCCACCAGGTTTGATCTGATAGGCAGCCCAAGAGGCTAATTGCCGATAGAAATGGAGGGAGTCCTCGGCAGGACTGTACAACGCCATGGGCGGTTCATATTCGGTGACACTTTTGTCCATCAAGGCCTTTTCGTTTGGATGAATGTAGGGAGGGTTGCTAACCAAGACATCCAAATAGGCCGATCGACCTCTTGGTTCTTCCTCTAAGTTCATCTGCTGCCAATCTACTTGCAATCCCGTTCTCAGGGCATTTTCCTTTGCCAAGGAGAGGGCCTCCTGGCTATAATCCCAACCCTCAACTTGCACATCTGGCCTGGAATGCTTTGCGGCTAAGGCAATACAGCCCGACCCGGTACACCAGTCTAGGAGTTGGCCATTTTGCGGTAGATAGCGCAAAGCCTCAGCCAAAACTTCTTCTGTTTCGGGTCGAGGGATCAGCGCACGTCGATCCATGCCTATTTCAATCCCAGCAAATTCAATATGTCCAAGAATATGGGCCCACGGCTCGTGGTCTTCGAGTCTTTGCAACGTAGTTAGCGCTTTTGAGGCTTCAGGCAATGGACTAGTGCTGTCCTGCATGGCATATTGTAGTCTTCCACCCGCATGGGCTTCTGTCCAGCGGGCCCAAAGCGCACGAACCTCCACCTCCTGAATATTGGCCGCTATCAATCGTTGAAAAAAAGCTTGTTGAAATTCCCCGTAGGTCATGAAGTAAAGGTAGGGATGTACCTTTGCAGCATGACACATTCTGATGGGATTTTACAGTGCTTGACCTTGGCCAAGCAAGGTGGCGGTTATGTTCACCCCAATCCCTGGGTGGGTTGCGTGATTGTAGCGGAAGGACGCATTTTAGCCGAGGGCTACCACAAAAAAGCGGGACAAGCGCACGCCGAGGTCGAAGCCTTGCGCGCTGTAGCCCCTGAAGACCATGGATTGCTTCCGTCGGCCACCTTATATGTCAATCTTGAGCCTTGTTCGCATCAAGGAAAAACGCCCCCCTGCGCGGAGGCGATCATTGAGTCCGGTATCCGAACCGTGGTGGTAGGAACGCTAGATCCAAACCCTTTGGTCGCAGGCCAGGGCATTCAAAAGATGCGCGATGCCGGAATCGACGTGACCCTGGGCATAGAAGAGGCTGCCTGCGCGTGGGTGAATCGACGCTTTTTTCATAGTATGCGCACCGGCATGCCCTACATCATCCTTAAATGGGCACAAAGCCCTGATGGTTTTATTGATGGCCTTCGGACGATTGAGCATCCTGGACCGCACCGCATTTCTAATCCTGAAAGCCAAGTATTGGTGCACCAATGGAGAAGTGAAGAAGCAGGCGTTCTGGTGGGTTGGGGAACCTACATGGCGGATGACTCGCAACTCACGGTAAGAGAAGTGCAAGGCGCACAGCCTCAACGCATCTTGTGGTCTTCGCGTGGCCCTTGGGATGTTGAAGACGGATGGAAACTTTGGGCTGCAAAGAAAAACCCTTTTCCTTGGAAGGCATTTGAACGCTTTGCCCGAGAGAGCGGCTTGCGCAGCATTCTCGTTGAGGGTGGAGGTGCTACGCTTCAGGCACTCATCAACCAAGGATTATGGAACGAAATCCGCATTCTTCATGGTAGCCAATGGATCGAAGAGGGTGTTGAAGCGCCAAAACTCCCGGAAGACCTCAAGGCTTTGGACAAGGCATCCCTTCCCGGAGATTGGGAACACCTCCCTGACCATATTGGCGACAACCGGATAGATCTCTATGTCGCACAGCCTACCTTTCTGTGATCCATCTTTGACTATGACACGAATCCTTGCTTTCTCGGTTGCCCTATGCATGTCTTTCAGCAGCTTTTGCCAAGGGGTCCCGCAGGTGCAAAGATTTCCGCACATACAGTTGTTAGACGCTTCCCCCATATCGGCCCTCGCGTGGTTGCAGCAATCTACAAAATGGCCTTCCGAGGCTTATTCTTGGGAACCTGCTTTCAGCAAGGAAAGCCCTGGCGGGTATCATTATCATTTTCATGCCTTGGCTTACGGCCTGCCCCTGCAAGGAGCGGAGGCCGTGGTGTTTATTGATCGGAGCAATACCCTTCAAGGTGCGCAATGGGCCACCTGCAGTGCCCTCCCTGCCCCGCCTACCGGGGCTAACGCCGCCGTGTGGCATGAAGGCAATTGGCATTGGGTCATGCTCACGGAAGAACATCTACAGGACCCCTACCGCTGGGAACAAGTCACTAGGGATGCCCAATTTGGGACAGAACTACAACGACGAGATCTCCTCTTACATTTTACCGACTCGGTAGGGCGCGCCACCATTTTTAAACCCGACCCGCTCGTAGTGGCAGGCGTCACCTATGGGGGAAATTATGTGGATGCTAATGACCAAAATACTACGATCTTGGATCCCTTAAGAGATACGGTGTCTCTGACCCTCACGTACAATGCGGGCCTCTTTACCTTGGCAAACGATGCGGCGGTCATCCAAGAATTTGATGGTCCAATCGTCGCGATCCCCAATAGTGCCAGTTCAGATTTTTTCTATTCTCGCAGCGATGCAGGATTTGAAATGGTCAATGCACTCTATCACATTGAAACGATTTATCAGAGACTTCGTAGCCTTGGCTTTGGAAGCCTCATGAATTACGCCATCCCGATGGATGTAAATGCCTTTAATGGTCAGGATAATTCCGCTTTTGATCGTTCCACCAATCCACCCCGTTTGCTTTTTGGAGAAGGGGGCGTAGACGATGCGGAAGATTCGGATGTCATTGCGCATGAATATGGCCATGCCCTTCTCCATGCCGCCGCACCCTTTACCGTCAATGGGACCGAAAGAGCTTGTTTAGAAGAAGCCATTTGTGACTATTTCGCGATGAGCCATTCTTATCGATGGGATCCTTGGCGCTTTATGTTCATCTTCAATTGGGATGGGCACAATGAATTTTGGAGTGGCCGAATGGGCACCAGCACCAAGGATTATAGCAATCTTTCCTTTACCAGCCTCTATAGCCATACAGATGTTTTTGCAGATCCTCTGGCCATGGGTTTGTTAAGTCTAGGCCCCGATGTCATGGACCGAATCCTCTTAGAAGCTATGTTTAACTTCAGCAGCTACATGACGATGCCTCAGGCTGCTCATTGGATTTTAGCTGCGGACACAGCGCTCTATAGCGGGCAACATGCCAGTACATTACACCTCCACTTTGCGGCACGAAATATTCTCACACCGGAAATCGGATTAGAGGAAGAGATGGCGAAGTTTTTCCACAACGGACTTGTTCTGCCCCAGACCGCCCCTTGGCCTTGGCCTAATGAAGACGGTGCCTTATTTGCCTTAGATGGTCGCTGCGTGAAGGTTTGGCGCCAAGACGAGGAGAGAATGTTAACAGACATACAGGAAGGGTCCTATATATGCGTGCTGCAAAACGGTCAACGCATTCGACTCACGGTCGTTTCGGGAGGTTGACCTCCGTCACATAAAATGGGGTTTCAGCGCTTCCAATACTCCCGCGGGCGCTGCGCAAGGACGTCCGGATTCTGTTAAGGCAAAAACAAGGACTGCCCGTCCGGTGGTGGTCAATTCTCCTGATTCATTGAAAATTTTATAATCAAAAGGCAAGCGCGTGCCTGACGGGTATTCAGGGATCGTAGTTTCGATGGTGATTTCTTCATCGTAGCGCACCGGTTTTTTATAGCTGATTTCAAGGTGTGCTACGGGCAACATAACGCCTTGCTCCTCAAGATCACGATAACGTATTCCTATAGACCTCAGCGCTTCCACTCGACCCATTTCAAAAAACACCGGATAGTTGCCATAATAGCAGTAACCCATTTGATCTGTTTCTGCGTAACGAATACGCGTTTTCCATGTTGTAACAAGCATTTATATAAACCTTTTATGTCTGACTATCAGCG
>LICG01000004.1 GCA_001438205.1 Cryomorphaceae bacterium BACL7 MAG-120322-bin74 | reverse complement strand
TGACAAGCCGCGTTTCGGCGATAAGCCACGTTTCGGAGATAAGCCCGCCTGGGGTGATCGCCCACAGCGCAGCGATCGCCCATCTTACGGCGATAAGCCGCGTTTCGGAGATAAGCCCGCCTGGGGTGACCGTGCGCAAAAATCTTTTGGTCCACGTGCAGAAGGCGATGACCGCCGTCCACCAAGCCAAGACAGTGGCGACAAGCCCGCTTGGGGTGACCGTCCACAGCGCAGCGATCGCCCATCTTACGGCGATAAGCCACGTTTCGGAGATAAGCCTGCCTGGGGTGACCGTCCACAGCGGGGTGAACGCGGTGACAAGGACTACTGGGATAAAAAACACGCCCAACGCGGCAAGCCCCGTTACAAAACAGCGGAAGAATTTGCCCCGAGCACAGACGATATGCGTCTCAACCGATTCTTGGCCCATGCCGGAATCTGCTCACGTCGTGAAGCTGATGCGTTAATTGCCGATGGCATGGTCACGGTCAATGGAAAAATTATCACGGAAATGGGCTTCAAAGTACTTCCTGTTGATGATGTCCGTTATGCCGGAGAGCGCCTGAAGTCTGAACGCAAAGTCTACCTCTTGCTCAACAAGCCCAAAGGTTTTATTACCACAGTTGACGATGAGAAAGCGCGCAAAACAGTCATGGACCTTGTTGCCAGTGCATGCAAGGAACGTATTTACCCCGTCGGACGCCTTGACCGCGGGACGACAGGGGTATTGATGTTGACCAATGATGGCGCTTTAGCAAAAAAGCTCACACACCCTAGCCATGGCGCCAAGAAAATCTATCAAGTCACGCTTGACAAGCCTTTGACACCTGGTGATATGATAGCGCTTAAGGAAGGGCTGATGTTAGATGATGGCCCGGTACAAGTCGATAAGGCAGAATTTGTAACTGCAGACGATTTTTACACTTTAGGCGTTGAAATCCATGTGGGGCGCAACCGTATCGTTAGGCGCATGTTTGAGAGCATGGGCTACGAAGTGGTCAAATTGGACCGCACTTCTTTTGCTGGCTTGACCAAGAAGCGCCTTGAGCGTGGTCATTACCGCCTATTGAACGAAAAGGAAATTTCATTCCTACAAATGCTGTGATTCGTAAAATCCTCCTTGCCCTCGCCGCTCTCCTTGGCCTGGTGACCCTTGGGCTGGGAGGAGGAATTGCCTATTTACAATCCGATTCTGAAGGTTTGCGTTCACGACTCTTAGGCGTGGTGAATGCACAACTTTCTGTACCGGTTCAAGCAACTGGACTGGCGCTTGATCTCTTTGGACGTTTTCCTGATGTTTCCTTGCGTTTGGATGATGTCTTTATTGAAGACCCGCTTCGTCCCAACACGGGAGATACCCTGTTGTATTTTCAAGAAGTATATGCCCAGTTCGGGCTGTACTCCTTATTGCGAGGAGAGACGGTACTGCAACGCATGACCCTTTCTAATGGAGCCCTAAACCTCCGTTGGAACGAAGATGGTTCAAATAATTATAGCATTGTCAAAGTAGATAGCAACGAGACTTCTACTTCGATGGACCTTAGAGGATTGACCTTACTCAATACCCACATTGCGCTTTCTGGTTATGGCGAAACTCCTTGGGATTTTGACTTTGTTGCGGAAAGGGTCAAACTAGCTGGCACTTTAAAAGAAGAGGCCCTTGATGCAACGGCAATATGGGAGTTGCTCATCCCCAAATGGAATGACCAAGCCGTTCGCTTGGGTGGGCAATGTGGCATACATCGCGCAGGCAACTTGGACCGTTTAGAGATTGATAACGGCAAAATGACCCTGAACCAATGGTCCCTTGCGCTACAAGGAAGTATTCAAGATGGCATGGGACAATGGGAGGCAAAAGCAGAAGATTTAGATATGTCCGATGTCATGGATCTTCTACCTAAAGCACTCGTACCGGACCCCAAAACCGTTGCTGCAGATGGTCGATTAGACCTTCATATTCAAGCCAGTACAACCGCCTCCGGCACAAGAATTCGTGTTGACGGTGATTGGCGTGAGGGAAAGTTGAATGCCCGTAATGGGTGGTTTGTCGCACAGCCTATCACGGCGCAGTTTCTTTTTGACAACGGCCCTCAAGCGCGCTTAGAAACGGCGGTCTTAAAGGTTACCAACATCCGCTGTTCTGCGAGAGGCTCCCAGCTGGCTGGAGACATCACCGTGACCAACCTTATTTCGCCTGAAGTACGCCTGGGGCTGCAGTTTGATTCGCCCTGGATGGATTGGATGCATTGGCTTGAATGGCCTACATGGGAAGGCAGCCGAGGTCACCTTTCTGGACAAATGGGCTGGCGTAACCGTTTTCAAAGTCTTGAAGCATTTGCTGAGCAAGGGGTATGGGGCGGTCAATGGTCCGGCGCCATCACCCTCGACGGAGCCAACTTGCAACCAAAAGGCGCCCTACAGCCCGTCCTTATTCAAGAAGCTAGTCTTCAACTGCTCGGGCAGGACATAGAGATTAAGCAAGCCACCCTGCAAACCGGCAAAACCAAGGCAAGGGTCAAAGGGTTGGTGCACAACGCACTATCGGACGATCGTTACCACTATGACCTTGCTATCTCGGGGCAGGAGTGGTTTGTAGAAGACATCACGGGATGGGAAATTTGGAATGCTGATTTTACCGGCGCACCAGAAGACAGCGAAGCCTTTGACGACACCTATGATCTTCAGGTGGCTGTTGACCGTATGCGATATGGGGCATTTTCTGCGACAGATGTCTCAGGAAGATTCTCTGGACGCGGGTTGCTTGTCGCCTCTGACAATGTCTTCCTTCGTCATGCAGGCGGAACCCTTGCGGGCCGAATTGAGTGGGTGCCATTGCCCCATGACGAAGGTCAACTCTTGCTGGATGGCCGCATACAACAAGTAAACTTGAAGTCCTTGATGCAATCCATGGACAACTTTGGTCAGTCGCAAATCACCGATCAAAATCTTTCGGGCATTTTAGATGCAACACTGCGGATTTCGGCTCCCTTTGACGCGGAAATGAATGCCAAAATCGAAAACCTGTTGGCTACGGTCGATTTTACGGTTCAAAAGGGACGCATCACCCACTTTGCGCCTTTACAAGAATTATCCCGCTTTGCAGAAGTAGAAGATTTGCAGGATGTGCGCTTTGGCACTGTACGGAACCAATTGCGCATTGCCAACCAGACCGTTTTCATCCCCGAAATGACCTTAGAAAACAATGCTTTGGTGCTCAAAGCAGCGGGTGAGCATCGCTTTGACAATGTGATGAATTTTACGTTACAGATGCAGCTCAGAGACCTAGTGGGCGGTAAAAAACCCCAACGATCCAAAGATTTAGATCAATTTATTGCGGAGGAAGGGAACCGCGGCCCTGTTTGGATCCCCATCAAGCTTTATGGTCCGATGGACGACCTAAAGTTCTCCCTTGACCGAAAGGGTCTTTCGCAAGACATCAAAAGCAGCGTACAAGGCGACTGGAAGCAGCAAGGTCAGGACTTGCGCAACCTCTTTCAGAAGCCCGTTGAACGGCCTGTTGTCCCCGAGAAAAAATACCAGTTCGAATGGGAAGAGGAGCCCGATACAAATCGTTCATTCAGTCAAAGAGTGCGTTCGTTCAGCGGCCTCTAAACGTCGTACCGAGCACTTGCAATCCCTAACAAATTCTACTACATTTGAATCATGAGATGCGCAATTTTTGTATTGGCCTTGATGGTATTTGGTTTTTCTAGCCAAGCCCAGACCAATCCCAACCCCAACAATGAGTGTGGCGTTTTTGCGCCCAATGCCTTCACGCCCAACCGCGACAATACCAATGACGAGTTTCGCGTTTTGGTCACTGAGGCCTGTGAGCCATTGGACTACCGCATGCGCGTTTTTGACCGCTACGGTCGCCTTGTTTTTGAAAGCATCAACCCTACAGAGTCTTGGGACGGATCGTACAATGGTCGTCAATTAAAGGAGGGTGTGTATTTATGGCAATTAATGGCCTTGTATACAGTGCCTAGCGGCATGGAAACTACCCGCCTTGAAGAAAAAGGGTCCGTCGTATTAATGCGTTAAGTTTTTGACCTTAGTATTTTAGTACAACCGGAGCATTGACTCCGGTTTTTTTGTGCCTAAATTTTTCCATGGACAAACTTCTACGCCCTTCAAGTGTTTACCGCATATGAAGTTTCTTTCCTTCCTCTTGCCTGCCGCGGCACTTTGTGTGCTTTTTCAATCTAGTGGCCCATCGACGATAGATCCGATGATTTTTGCACTGAGGGTGTCCAAAAATGAGGTCCCTACTTTGCCCACTCAAGCCCAGTGGATGGTCTCTCTCCATGACGCCGACGGTCAGCTATTAGTGCAATTTCCCTTCAAGGCCAACGCCCATGTCCAGCGCTGCATTTTACCTCCGCAGAAAAAAGGCATCTATACGGCTTCCTTTTATTTAGATCTGAACGGAAACCATCATTTAGATAAAGGGTTTTTTGGTCAACCCACTGAACCTTATGCCTTCTCTAATGAGGCGCGGGGCATGTTTTCTGCTCCTTCCCTTGAGGATCAGCGTTTTCTTTTTGACGGCCAAGAAATCCCGGTCTTATTGCAATACCATTTTAAGTGAGTGCCGGAGAGGCGTCGCGGCGGAATAGAGGATTCAGACTATCGCGAATCGGCTGCTTACGCCACCCCTGGGAGGGGGCCGGGCGCTATCCTTCTAACAAAAAAGGTAAAATGGCTTCTTGAAATGCTTCGGGCTGTTCTGCATGTACCCAATGGCCAGCGCCAGGAATGGACTCCAAGCGCGCTAGTGGAAAGTGCTGCATAATGCCCGTCCAATCTGCCTCTGTGATATATCCGCTTTCTAATCCTCTGACAAAGAGGGTGGCCCCAATAAATCTATCGTGCGGTTTAAGCGCCTCCCCTATGCGCCCCGTTTGTCCTTCTAGGACGGGCAAGTTAAACTTCCATCCCAGCTTGCCATCTTCTTTGTATTCCAAATTCTTGAGCATAAACTGACGCAGCCCCCAATTGGGGACAAAAGGCTCCAAGGCACGGTCAGCCTCTGTTCTGCTCTTGAGCGTGGAAAAATCTAGTTGATGCATGGCGTCTACCACTTCTTGGTGGTGCGGAGGGTAGCCTTTTGGCCCTATGTCGACCACCACCATGCGCTCGACCAAGCTAGGATAATGGACGGCCAAAGACATGACGGTTTTTCCTCCCATACTATGGCCCAGCCACCGAACAGGGCGGTCGCCAAAATGGGCTAAAGCATAGGCCCGAACATCCTCTACCATGTCCGCATAGGTGTGGGATGCCACATGGGGTGACCGGCCATGATTGCGCAAATCGACCAAATGGACATCCATGCCATTTTCACCCCACTTACGGGCGTGGGAGGCCCAATTATCCCCCATGCCAAATAATCCATGGAGCACAACGAGCGGCTCGCCGCCATTGCCCATGATTTTACTCGCCAAAGGAACCACCGCCATTACCGAGAAAGGAGTTGACGGTAGCGCTGAACCGTATTTTCTAAACCAAGATAGAGGGCCTCTGAAATCAATGCATGGCCAATACTGACCTCATCAAGATCCGGCATATGTTGGGCAAAATAAGCCAAGTTCTCACTGCTCAAATCATGCCCTGCATTGACGCCCAAGCCTGCTTCTTTCGCCACGCGTGCAGCCAGGATATAAGGGGCCAAGGCTGCTGCAGGGTCTTTTGCGTAACCAACAGCATAGGATTCGGTATATAATTCAATCCGGTCCGTGCCTAATTGTGCCGCCGCTTGTATTTGATCTGTATGACATTCCATAAACAAAGAGGTCCGAATACCCGCTGCCTTAAACTCTGCGAGAATAGGCTGTAACAGACTTCCGAATTTGAGGGCATCCCATCCTGCATTGCTCGTAAGGACATCTGGGCCATCTGGCACCAACGTGACTTGATCAGGTTGGCACTCAAGGACTACATCGATAAATCGACGATCCGGATATCCTTCTATGTTGTATTCTGTGTGGACCACCTCACGCAATGCACGCGCATCCGCATAGCGGATATGGCGTTCATCAGGCCGAGGATGCACTGTGATACCTTGGGCGCCATAGGCTTGAATGCGCTCTGCTGCATGGAGCACATTGGGCAGCGCCCCGCCACGGGCATTCCGCAGGGTCGCAATCTTGTTAATGTTGACACTCAGACGAGCGGGTTGCATAGTCATGGAGGATAATTTCATACAAAGTTCGGGCATCTGGGCTAACTTCGTCCTATGTTGGATTGGAATGACTTGCTTTTAACCCAGCCCTCAGCGCTAGATTCTGAATCTACGCAGCAGGCCTATCAAGATTGCACGACCATCAGTCGAACGCGGTTTTGGCCTGTCGTAGATCATGGGAGATATACGGGCTTGATGGGCCCTGATGGACACGTTCTTTCCGCGCCCAGCCTCAAAGTTGAACAACATCCTTTAGACGCCCTAGCCATTGCCAGCGCCTGGCAGGTGGATTGCGTTGCGGTCTGCAACAAAGAAGTATTTGAAGGTGTCTATGTCACCGCATCGCTAGCAGAGCGTATTGGGCAGCAATGGAGCTTTCAATTGCCCGGATCCAGCATATGGTTTGAACACCCTGTAGATCAGCCTTTTAGCGGAACATGGATCCGCGGAATTGAAGCCGAAGGCTTGCGGGTTGTCGCCTTTTCCTCAGACTTTTCACCCGAACATAATATCTTCCGCTCATTTGCCCGCCTGGACCAACCAGACCCTACGGTGGCATTGGCTACCTTAGAGCGTTTTGGCTGCACCATTGTGGGTTATTACCCGCGCGGTCAGCGCGCAGATCAAGTTGAAGAAAACTTGGAACACTTGCTCCATTATTTGAATTTTTAACCATGGCTCGTATCGCAATTTTCGGAAAACGCATCCCCGATGAAGTGCAGACGTTTGTAGAACGCACCGTCGCATCGCTCTTGGAAGAAGACTGCGACTTGGTCGTATACCGCGGATTTCAAGATCGTCTCAATCAACAATGGGCATTAGGATGGACCTTCCCTGAGTTTAAAAATGCTGAGGAGCTGCAAGCTTGTAAGCCTGACTTTTTACTCTCTATTGGTGGAGATGGTACTATCCTAGATGCCACCACATTGGTGGAAAAATCCGGCATTCCCATCATTGGGCTCAACACAGGGCGCTTGGGCTTTTTAGCCAATATTACACAAGATGAGGCCCCTCTCGCCCTCAAGGCGATTCTAGCCGGAGAGTATACTTTGGATGAGCGGAATGCCCTTGAAGTTCACACGGCATCCGATGACATTGTTCAACCCAATTTTGCCCTCAACGAAATAGCCGTCAGCCGAAAAGGAACGACAAGTATGATTTCGGTTCACGTCTCCCTAAACGGTAAGTTCTTGAACACCTATTGGGCAGATGGCCTAATTATCTCCACACCTACGGGTTCTACCGGATATAATTTAAGTTGTGGCGGCCCTATTCTTTTGCCTGGAAGCGACAATTTTATCTTGACCCCCATTGCCCCGCACAATTTGACCGTACGTCCGCTCGTTATACCTAATGCCGGGACCATCACCCTGAAGGTCGAGGCACGGGAGGGCAATTTCCTGGCTGCGTTGGATTCGCGCGTGTTCACCTTAGATTCAGAAACGGAGCTCACTTTACGGCGTGCAGATTTCCGATTCAAACTGGTGCGTACAGCCTACTCTGACTTTGCTTCTACTCTGCGCAATAAACTGCTCTGGGGACTGGACCGCAGGAACTAAGCTCCGCCGTCAACGCGTATCTTTGCAGGCTGATTATGGGCACATTTCGTCTTCTATTTTTCACTTTACTCTTGGTGGCATCCGAGCATGCTATGGCGCAGCGTTCGCAAGAACTTACGCTCAGTGGCGGAGGAACCTCTGCGTTAACCGACATAGGTCCGGCCAATCCACTGCTGCCAAAGGGTTCTGAGTGGACCGTTGACTATCGTTTTCAGGCGCATCCCCATTATGCTTTTCATCTGGGCTATAGTGAAGGGACTATTCGAGCAAACGATGCACAAAGCACTTGGCCAGAAAGGGTACAGCGCAATATTTCGATCCAAACGCCATTTCAAAGTGTTCAAGCGCGCGTTGAGGTGGATTTTTTTTCGCAGCGCATCCCTTCCTATTCGTTTCAACAAACCCCCTACCTATTTGCTGGCATGGGGTTGCTACAATTTAACCCGCAAGGGTATGATCAAAATACATGGGTGGATCTGCAGCCACTAGGCACCGAGGGACAAGGCACCTCCTTCAATCCAGAAGCACGCTACAGTAGGCGTGCGCGTACCCTACCCTTCGGCCTGGGCTGGCGCGCACAACTCAGCGCTTTATGGGTAATCCATGCAGAAGCGACCTGGACTTTGACCTCGACCGACTATTTGGATGATACCCATGGGGTCTATGCTGACCCTACGGTAGTGCAAGAATCTTATGGCGATGCCGCAGTCTTTTTTGCCGACCCCTCTGGACGTAATCTCCCTATTGGCATGGCGCGCGGAAATGCGCAAACCAATGATGCTTATTTCCAATTACAAGCAGGGATAGGGCTACATTTAGAAGCCTTTATGGAACAATGTTCAAGCTTTCTACACCGATGAGTCTCCCTACACATATTGCCATCATTATGGATGGAAATGGCCGCTGGGCAAAGCGACAGGGTTTCCGAACCCGCGTGCGCGGTCATGAGGTAGGGGTAGAAGCGTTGCGCCGTACCGCGCAATCATGCGCAGAGCTGGGTATCTCCTACCTCACGGTCTATGCTTTTTCAGAAGAAAATTGGGCGCGCCCCAAGGCAGAAGTAGATGCATTGATGAAAATCTTGGTAAGTAGTCTGAAGAAAGAAATGCCCACTTTAATGGAACATGGTATTCAGCTGCAGGCTATTGGCAAACTTCACCTTCTGCCCAAGAGTGCCCAACGCGAATTAAACGAGGTCAAGGAGGCCACCTCAGGCAATAGCAACCTGATTCTCACCCTTGCCCTGAGCTATGGAAGCCGTCAAGAAATGCTGCATGCAGCAAAAGCCCTTGCGCAAGAAGTAGCCGATGGAAAGCGCACTGTCGACAGCATAGATGAAGCGGCATTTAGTGACGCATTGTACACGGCAGACATGCCCGATCCGGACCTCGTTATCCGCACGAGCGGCGAACATCGCATCTCCAACTACCTCTTATGGCAAATTAGTTATGCCGAATTGCTCTTCATGCCCGTACTTTGGCCTGATTTTTCCAGAGAACACTTGGAAGAAGCATTGGCTTACTATGCCTCCCGTGAACGTCGCATGGGCAAAACCAGTGAACAACTCAACGAGAAAAGCGCCTAAATGATCCGTCCTACTATCCATTTCCTCGTTGCCGCTTTTCTTGCCCTTATCCCAATGGCAGCGCAGGCTCAGTTACAGCTGGGTCAAGCGATCGAGATTCGCCCTGAGATCGATTATGAAATCGGCGGGGTCACCGTTTCTGGGGCAGACCAATTGGACCCTACCATGGTAGGACTCCTCTCTGGCCTTAATGTGGGAGACAAAGTGCAATTCCCTTCAGAACGCGTGGCACAAGCCATTCGCAATTTGTGGGACCAGGAGTTATTTTCTGATGTTCAGCTATTTGTCGTCCAAAAGGTCAACCGGACGGTGTATTTGGATTTTCGACTCAAGACCTTGCCTAAGTTGAGTAAGTACTACTTCACCGGCATTAAAAAAGGAAAGCAAGACGCATTGCGTGAACTCCTTGAATTAAACCGAGGAATCGTTATTTCGGAAAACGTAAAAATCACAGCTGAAAACGCCATTGTAAAACATTTCCGCGAAAAAGGATTTCCAGATGCTACAGCCCACATCGCCACAGAGTCCGATAGTGTCCTGCTGGATGCCGTTGTGTTACGCATTGATGTAGTTCCAGGTCCGCGTTTGCGCATTGACGACATTGCGTTCTTTGGCAATACCGCGCTGACTTCGGCCAAACTTCGTCGCGTGATGGATGATACCCACCGCTACCGCTGGTGGAATATTTTCTCGACGTCCAAGTTGCTCCGAAGCAAACTAGAGGCCGACAAAGCCCTTGTCATAGCGGCTTATAATGAGGCTGGATATCGGGACATGCGAATCATCAAAGACAGCATTTACCGGGTAGAGGACAAGCTCAAAATTGAGATCACCTTAGATGAAGGCCACCCCTATTACTTCCGCAGTATTGCTTTCTACGGCAACTCCAAATACCCAACAGAAGTATTGGAATCCATTTTGAAGATTCAGGCAGGAGATCGCTACGACGCAAAAGCATTGAATACCCGAATCAATGGGGACCCCAATAGCAATGATGTCCAGTCACTCTACCTCAATAATGGTTACCTCTTTGCTAATGTGATCCCCGTTGAAGTGAAAGTTGAGAACGACTCTATTGACATGGAAATTCGCATCCGAGAAGGCCGCCAGGCCACCGTGCGAAAAGTGATTGTCAATGGCAATGAGCGTACCAATGACCATGTTGTCTACCGTGAAATTCGCACACGACCCGGAGATTTATTCTCTAAAGCAGACATCATGCGTACCGTGCGTGAATTAGGTCAATTAGGGTACTTTGACCCACGTCAAATCACCCCTGTCCCTATTCCTAACCCGACTACAGGCACAGTAGATCTTGAATATACGGTGGTGGAACAATCGACCAGCCAACTTGAATTGCAAGGGGGCTGGGGAGCTTATACCGTTGTAGGTACTTTGGGCCTCAACTTTAACAACTTCTCTGCGCGCAATCTTTTTAACAAGAAGGCATGGCAGCCATTGCCTGCCGGAGATGGGCAGAGTATTACCCTCCGCGCTCAAACAAACGGCACCTATTACAGCTCCTACAATTTCAGCTTCACAGAGCCTTGGTGGGGCGGTAAAAAGCCCAATTCGGTGACTTTTTCAGCTTACCACAACACCATGAACTACAATGGTAGCACGGATAGTACTGCTCAAAAGATTGCGATCACGGGTGTGACATTGGGTCAAGGCATGCGCCTGAAATGGCCGGATGATTACTTTACCTTTTATCATGCGCTAGAATACCGTCGCTTTAACATCAACAATTACCCATTCGTTGGTGGAAACTTTACCACAGGTATTGCCAATTCCGTGGCCTACACCCTTTCTCTTCGTCGCGACAACCGTGATTTGCCCATCTTCCCTACCCGAGGCTCTAGCATTGTCTTCAGCCTTGAAGCTACCCCTCCCGTATCATTATTGGATGGACGCGATTATAGCAAACTAAGCACGGAAGAAAAGTTCTCCTTCATTGAGTACCATAAATGGAAGTTTACCTCGGATTATTATGCGCAAATCATGAAGAATTTTGTTGTGCGGTCCTACTCTGAATTTGGCTTCTTGGGGTCCTACAACAAGGACTATGGCTTGCCTCCATTTGAACGCTACTACATGGGGGGCGATGGTTTGCAAAACTTTGTCTTGGACGGCCGAGAGATCATTGGTCTACGCGGCTACACGAATTATAGTTTGACGCCTACAGGTGGAGGAGCCTTGTACAACAAGTTCACCGCAGAATTGCGCTATTTGATTTCGCCTAATCCCAATGCACAGATTTTTGTTCTGGCGTTTGCAGAAGCAGGAAACAACTACGACAACTTTGCGGATTACCGCCCATTTGAGATCAAGCGCTCATCGGGTGTCGGTCTGCGCATTTTCATGCCCATGTTTGGTTTGCTTGGGGTGGATCTTGCCTATGGCTTTGACAATATGCCAGGGCAATCCGGCCCTTCAGGATGGCAAACACACTTTGTTCTAGGACAACAATTCTAAAGAATGAACCGTATTTATCTTCTCCTCGCACTGTTTGCCTTCTCTTTTAGCGGAGTCGCGCAACGCTTGGGCTATGTAGATACGCAGGCAATCCTCAATGCCATTCCAGAATACAAGCAAGCGCAAGCAGAGATTCAGCGCCTTTCCCAAAAATGGGAAGGGGAGGTTGCCAGTCTTTTTGAAGACGCCTCTGCCTTGCAGGCGCAACTTGATGCTGAGGCGGTTTTGCTCACTCCCGAAATGATAGCAGAGCGCAATACCACCATCCAAAATACCCGAGATACCGCTCGTTCGCGTCAAATGCGATACTTCAGCCCAGATGGAACGCTCTTCTTAAAACGAGAAGAAATGGTCGCCCCTGTTCAAGCTCTTGTAGCAGGAGCTATCAAAGAAGTGGCACGAAAAAAGAAACTCGATTTTGTCTTTGACAAAGGCTCGTCTGTAAGTGTGGTGTACGCCAACGAGTCCAATGATATTACGCAAGACGTACTCCAACAACTTGGTTATTGAAATCACTACTTTTGACCCCTATGAAAAACGCACTGAAAGTACTCGCACTGGTCGCCATGACGGCCACCCCAACCTTTGGACAATCCTTGGTCGGCCACATTAACGTGGACAGCTTGCTGGTTGAAATGCCTGACTACAAGAAAGTCATGGAAGCACTTCAAGCCGAACAAGCAAAGTTTGAAAATGAAGCCCGTGAAATGAACGCAGAATTGGAAAAAGGCGCACAAACGCTTCAAGCCAACGCTGGTACATGGACAGAACTTCGCCAACGTCAAGAGCAACAGCGTCTGCAAGAGATGTACAACAACATCCAACAGTACATGCAAAGCGCTCAGCAAGAGTTGCAATCAAAGGAAGTGGAGTTAATCACGCCAGTCCTAGAAAAGCTTCAAAATGCGATTGATGAGGTTGCCGCTGAGATGAAGGTTTCTTATGTATTGGATGCTTCACAGAGCAAAGGCATGGTAATCTATTCGAAAGGTGGCACAAATTTGATGTCAGCTGTCAAGCTTAAGTTGGGCATGTAATGAAGACCACTTCGGACGGTCCCATTGGACTGTTTGATTCTGGAGTAGGCGGTTTGACGGTGGCGCGCGCGCTGGCGCGAAAGCTTCCGCATGAACGTCTACTCTACTTCGGAGATACTGCACACCTGCCCTACGGTGAAAAATCACCTGAGGCCATTCGTTCCTATGCATTAGGAATCTCCCGACATCTCATTGAACAAGGTGCTAAAGCCATTGTCGTCGCATGTAATAGTGCCTCGGCTGTGGCTTTAGACGTTTTACAAGCAGAACTAGACATTCCCGTCTATAATGTAATCGATCCTGTTGTAGCACATTTGCACCGACAGAACGCCAAGCATATCGGCATCTGGGGCACACGTGCAACGGTCTCCTCCGGAATCTATCCGCGCAAATTAGCCGAGGTACTCCCAACTTCAGAAGTGCACACTATGGCCACTCCCCTCTTAGTCCCTGTCATTGAAGAAAATCTCTTGCGCGGAGAGGTGACGGATGCAGTGGTTTCTCTATATCTAAGGGATCCACGCATGCAAGGAGTGGCCCACTTGGTCTTGGCATGCACCCATTACCCCTTAATCGCCACTCAAATTGCCAAACAACTTGAATCCAAAGTCAATCTACTACGGGTTCCGACTATTGTGGCCAATGCGATAGCGCGTGAGCTTGGAGATGCAGGTCTCTTACGTCAAACTCCGCATCCAGAACCCCATCATTTTGCGGTATCTGATTACACGGATAGCTTTGCTAAGGTGTCCCGCATTTTCTTTGGAAAAGGTATACACCTTATTGAGGAAAACATCTGGGGCGCCTAAGCCTAGGCAGAGGCATCTGGGGCCGATTTGCCCACAATTTGTCCGCTGAGTAGACAAAGAGGTATGCCCCCGCCCGGATGCGCAGAACCCCCACAATGATAGAGGTTCTCTAAAAGACCCCGATTGGGATGACGCAAAAAGGCCGACAAAGCAGAATTGCTACTCGAGCCATACAACGCTCCGCGGTCGCTGCTTGTTTTTGCTTCCATTATCACAGGATCCAAGACTTCCTCTACCTCAATCAATGGAGCAAGGTCGACCCCAAGTACACGCGCAATTTTCGCTAGAATAGCCTCTTTTGCCCACTTCCTCAAGACCCCCCAATCTTGTCCATCATTTGCCGGAGCATTGATCATGACAAACCAGTTTTCACATCCTTTAGGGGCATCGGCGGGGATGTCTTTTGAGGTAATGTTGATATAGACCGTGGGGTCTTCCACCAGTGTTTTAGATGCAAATAGCGCCTCGAACTCCCCTTGATAATCCTCGCTAAAGAGAATGTTATGTAAGTTCAAGGCAGGAAAATGGCCTTTGATGCCCCAGTAAAAAATCAAGGCCGAGGACGAGCGCTCCGCTCCCAACGTGCGCTCTGGGGCAGAAAGGTCCGGCAGCAGTTTTCGGTAGGTTGGGGTCACATCCATATTGCTCACCACAAGATCAGCCATCAAAAAACCTTTCTCTTTTACCTCAATCCCGGTAGCCCGCTTTTTATCGTGCACAATGCGCGTGATATAGTCGCCAAAATGGAAATGAACTCCTTGGCGTTGAGCCAAGGCCACAAGGCTGTTGGTGATGTCAACCATGCCCCGCTTCGGCAAATAGGTCCCCACACCAAATTCTAAGTGCGGTATCATGCAAAGTGTACCTGGCGCTTTGTAGGGACTGGAACCATTAAACGTGGCATAGCGGTTAAAGAGCTGTACCATATGGGCTGTCTTAAAGCGCTTTCGGTGCAGTTGATCCATCGTTTGGGTCAGGCCCAAGGAGGGCAAGGCGGCAAGTGTGCGCAGCACCTCCCAGCGGGCATAGGTTCGCCAGTCATGCAGAGAACGTTCCAAAAAGAAGCCCGCTGTCGCTTTATACTGACGCGCAGCCAAAGCCAAATGCGCTAAGGTGTTTTTTTGTGGCTCGCCAAGGGCCTCTTCCGCGGCCTTAGCAAACGCTTTGGGATCAGCATGGGCGATGAGTTGCTTGCCATCTTCCCAGAAATAACGGCAAGACTCTGTTTTGGTCAGGACAGGAAAGTGTTCGTCTGGATCTTCCCCGCAAAGGAGAAAAAGGGCGTGCACATGCTCCGGGAGAGTAAAAAGACTCGGACCTGCATCAAAGCGATAGGGACCCAAATGGAATTCACTGAGTTTCCCTCCGGGATAGGTATTGGCTTCGTGTACATGGACCACGTATCCCTTCCTTACCAAACGGATGGCTGATGCGATCCCGGCTATACCGGAACCGATGACGCGGGCTACTTTGGGTTGTTTCTCCATGCATCTACAGCGTTGCGAACGCTACCATATTGCAACAAGAGTTCCTTTGCTTTGTTTGCATCCAAACCTGTTTGTTCCGCAACCATGTTGGTGCCACGTTCCACCAATTTGATGTTGCTGAGCTGCATGTCCACCATACGATTGCCTTTGACGTGACCCAGTTGAATCATCAAGGCAGTCGAAAGCATGTTCAAGACCATCTTCTGGGCGGTTCCCGACTTCATTCGTGTGCTCCCCGTGACAAACTCAGGGCCCACCAGCACTTCTACTGGGCACTGCGACGCCGCGGCTACTGCGCTGCCTGGGTTGCAGACAATAGACCCAGTGACACAGCCCAAGTTCTGAGCAAAGCGTAGGCCCCCGATGACATAGGGGGTTCTGCCACTTGCGGCAATGCCCACCACCGCGTCCAATGGACCTACTTGGTGTTCGGTCAAATCTTTGGCTGCTTGTTCTAGGTCGTCTTCGGCAAATTCTACCGCCTTTCGGATTGCGCCGTCTCCTCCGGCAATAAGGCCCACCACCCGGCCAGGGGCAACCCCAAAAGTCGGCGGACATTCCGAAGCGTCCACAATGCCCAAGCGCCCCGAGGTACCTGCCCCGATATAAAAGAGCCGGCCACCTTGACGCATGTTGGGAAGAATGGCTTCTACCAAGGAGGTGATAGCCGGGAGGGTCTTTTCTATGGCAAACGCAACTTTTTGATCTTCTTGATTGATCCCCTTCAGCAGGGCATCCGTGCTCCAGGATTCAAGATTGTCGTGCAAAGAGGAGGTTTCCGTTATCATCATGAACTAGGACATTTTTTGGAGGACCGCCACAAAGTAGCCATCCGAATGCGCATGTTCCGGAGAAATGCGCACTTGCTCCTCTAAGGTGAATTGTGGTTGGGCTTTGACAAACGCGTCTATCTGCGCTTCGTTTTCTTCGGGGAGAATGCTGCAGGTGGCATAGACCAGCCGACCCCCGGGCTTTAGGGCATCTGGGTAACGATGCAAAATATTTGCCTGTAATTGAAGCGTGCGCTCCAAGTGCTCTGGCTGCAGCTTCCACTTTGTGTCCACGTCACGGCGAATGACGCCTGTTCCACTACAGGGCACATCCAAAAGCATTTTATCTGCCCAAGCACCCCTTTCCAGCACATCTGCCGTGTGGGCAATCAGACCTGTCTGAAGGATATGAACCCCCGCGCGCTGCGCGCGCTTGCTGGCTTCTGAAAGCTTATAGCCCTCTATGTCCATGCAAAGAATTTCTCCTTGATTCTTCATCAGGGCTGCAGCGTGTAATGCCTTGCCCCCAGCGCCAGAACATCCATCCAAGATCCGGTCACCTGGTTGAGGATCCAAGTACGGAGCAATGCACTGACTGCCACCATCTTGCACTTCATACCAGCCTTCTTGAAAGCTTGACAAATGTTGCAAGCGTGGACGTTTGGCTAAGACGATGGCCTCAGGACGAAGATCTGAAGCTTCTGCCTCAATGCCCTCAGCCGCTAGGCGATCTAGAACCTTTTCGCGCGTCGCTTTTAACGTGTTGACCCGCAAAATGACTTGCGCTTGGGCGTTCAGGGCATGGGCCATTGAAGGCCACTTTTCTCCATAGGCTTCCAACCCCCGGTCATCTAACCATGGGGGGAAGCTTTCTAATATACCCATGGGCAGATCCGAAGGAAGCGTCAAGGTGGCTTCCATCTTCCAAGCCCAATACAGTTCAAAAAGCTCTTTGAGTTTTTTGCGCTTGAGGGTAGGCTCCTCCCCTTTTAGGGCCCAAAGAAGCCGCCACCAGCGGACCATTTCATAACTATGCTGGGCAACAAATGCACGGTCCCGGGCACCCCATTTTTTATTAGCACGAAGGACTTTGTCCACGACCCGATCGGCATACCATCCCTTCCCAAAAGACCATTCAAGCACTTCTAGTACGCCGGCAACAAGGTTTGGATACAGCTTCATGCGATCTGCGTATCGGGGTTTTGAAGCAGGTAGAGTTCAGCATAGATGCCTTGCTGACGGAGCAAATCCGTATGCTTGCCTTCTTGCACAAGGGCTCCCTCATCAAGGACATAGATACGGTCTGCCAAATGCACACAGCTTAATCGCTGGGTAATTAACAGGGCTGTCATGCCTTGAAGTTTTGACTTTAAGCCCGATAGAATGCTCACTTCGGTATCCGTATCTACAGCACTTAATGCGTCGTCAAGGATCAACATGGGGGGTTCTTTGATCAACGCACGTGCAATACTCACACGCTGTTTTTGGCCGCCACTGAGCGTGACACCGCGCTCCCCGACTACCGTATCAAAACCTTTTGGAAAGCCGCGCACATCCTCTGCCACGTGGGCAAATTCTGCATAGGCTTCAACCGTATCTCGCGTAGCATCGAGGGTGCCAAAGGCAATGTTTTCCGCAATGCTGTCACTAAAAAGGAAGGCATCTTGTGGCACGGTGCCAATAGCTCGGCGCAAAGTGGTTACATCCCAATCACGAATGTCGACACCATCCACGGTGATTCGTCCCTCTGTGGGGTCCATTACGCGGTTTAATAACAGGCCAATGGTGCTCTTGCCCGAACCCGTTTTGCCCACAATCACGACAGTTTCGCCCGGCGAAAGGGTGGCAGAGAACTCTTTCAAGGCCACAATACCACTATCGGGATAGGTATAACTCACCCCCTCAAAGACGATTTCACCAAGGATTGTTTTAGGGGTATAGGCCTTTGCTGGGCTTTCAACCATGGGTTTGACATGTAAAAAGTCATTGATGCGCTGCATGGAGGCTTCGGCCCTCTGAACCATGCTCATCACCCAACCAATACTGGCAATTGGCCAGGTCAATAAGTTTACATAGTAAATAAATTCTGCGATGACCCCTGGACTCAATCGCCCTTCGATCACCCCTTGTCCGCCCACCCACACGGCGATAAGCGTGCTTGCCCCCACCAGGAGAAGCATCAGTGGCATAAACAAAGCATTGACCCTGAACAACTTCTCATTCTGATGAAAGGACTTGTTTGCACTCTCAGCGTAGCGTTCGGTTTGTTCTGCTTCTAATCCAAAGGCCTTGAGCACACGAACGCCCGAGAAGGTCTCTTGGGCCAAGGTGCTAATGGCCGATTGTTGGCTTTGTACGGCGTGGCTGCGTTGGTTGATTAAGGTGGATACCCGGTAGATACACCACACCAAAATAGGCATGGGGGCAAGGGTCATGAGGCTTAATTTGACATCTACACTGAACATAAAGGTCAGCGTAAGTCCCGTGGCGAAGGCTGTATTGATCGTGTACATCAAGGCAGGACCGATATACATCCGCGTGCGGCTTACATCCTCACTGATGCGGTTCATCAAATCACCCGTGCTGTTTCGGCGGTAAAAGCCCATATCTAATTTCTGGTAATGGCTGTAGATGGCATTTTTTAGGTCATACTCAATGTGGCGGGACATCACGATCAGGGTTTGGCGCATCAAGAACGTGAAGATGCCCTTCAGCACACTTAGTCCAAGGATGAGCGCCGAGTACAAAATCAAGGCATCGCGCAGTGCCAAACTGCGCTGTGCATCCGCGTTGGCTCGTCCAGATATGGCCACCGCCACCTCGTCAAAAGCTTCTCGAATGTAGACCGCCGGAAAGACAGAAAAAGCAGCAGAAAGGAGTACGAAGAGAATGCCGCTCAGCAGAAGCCACTTGTAGCGCCAGAAGTAGGGGTTGAGCGTCCAGAGGGCTTTCATGGGCTAAAGGTACGGCACCCAAGAATGCCCCTATCCTCTACCCGCATGAAGTATGTACCTTTATCCCTATGAATCCCGCGGAACTCCCTTCTAACCCAGTCATTGCCGTCATTGGTCTTGGCTATGTGGGCCTTCCATTGGCCTTGGCTTTTACCAAAACCCATTCGGTTATTGGTTTTGACATCAATGCAGCGCGCGTAGCTGAGCTTCAAAGTGGCCAAGATGCTACACGAGAAGCATCTCTTGACGCCATCACCACAGCGCTGGGGCAGGGGCTAAAATTGTCAGCGGACGCCGCCATTCTGAGAAAAGCCACTGTATTCATTGTCACGGTTCCTACGCCCATTAATGACTTCAAGTCGCCGGACCTTGGCCCGCTCTTAAAAGCCTCAGAGATGATTGGCCGTGTACTGACGCGGGGTGATGTGGTGATCTACGAAAGCACCACCTATCCTGGTTGCACGGAGGATGATTGTGTCCCCGTGCTTGAACGTTTGAGCGGCCTCAGGTTTAACGAAGATTTTTATTGCGGCTATAGTCCGGAGCGTATTAACCCAGGTGACAAAGTGAACACCTTGACCTCTATCATGAAGGTGACCTCGGGTTCTACGCCCGAGGCAGCCCAATTTGTCAACCAATTGTACCAAGGCATCATTACCGCCGGCACCCATTTGGCCCCGAGTATCAAAGTAGCAGAAGCGTCCAAGGCTATTGAAAATGCCCAACGCGATGTCAATATTTCCTTTGTCAATGAGCTTGCCTTGATCTTTGACCGTGTGGGCATTGACACCCGAGATGTACTAGAGGCGGCAGGCACAAAGTGGAATTTCTTAAAGTATAGTCCGGGATTGGTCGGAGGTCATTGTATCGGTGTCGACCCTTATTACCTGGCACATAAAGCCGAAAGTTTAGGGTACCACCCGCAAGTGATTCTCAGCGGCAGACGGGTGAATGATTCGATGGGCATGTTTGTGGCCAATAAGGTCGTCAAATTGCTCATCAACAAAGGCAAAGCCATCCGCGGAGCCAAAGCGTTGCTTTTGGGGATCACCTTTAAGGAGAATTGCCCCGACATCCGAAATACCAAGGCCGTAGATATCTACCATGAATTGGTGCAGTTTGGAATGGATGTAGACCTTTATGACCCTTGGGCCAATGCTACGGAGGTTCAGAATGAATATGGTATTCCCTTAGTTCCTGATGCCCATAGCACCGCTTATGATGCCATCATTTTAGCTGTTGCCCATGATGCCTTCCTTCAACTAGACCTTCATGCACTGAAGGCGAAAGCAGATGCAGCCATTTTTGATGCGAAAGGCATCTGGCCGCGGGATCTCGTGGATGCACGACTCTAACTACTTAGGTCTGTAAAACCCCTGGATTGTAGGCCCGTTCAATCGGCGCCTGATTAGCTGCCTCAATGCCTATGGTGATCCATGTGCGCGTTTCTACCGGGTCAATGATCGCGTCTACCCAAAGCCGTGCTGCAGCGTAATAAGGGGACATCTGTGCATTGTAGCGGTCTTTGATTTTTTCTAACAAAGCTTGTTCTGCCTCCGGTGTGGTGGCACCACCGCGCGCTTTTTCGATTTGCACCAAAACCTTTGCGGCCTGTTCGCCGCCCATCACCGCCATCTTGGCCGTGGGCCATGCAATGATAAAGCGGGGGTCATACGCTTTGCCACACATGGCATAGTTTCCGGCACCAAAGGAATGGCCTACCACGATGGTAAACTTGGGCACAACCGAATTCGCTACCGCGTTGACCAGTTTAGCACCATCTTTAATAATGCCTCCGTGTTCTGCGCGCGAACCCACCATAAATCCGGTCACATCCTGGACAAATACCAACGGAATTTTCTTTTGATTGCAATTGGCAATAAAACGTGCGCCTTTGTCTGCACTATCGCTATAGATCACGCCGCCAATTTGCATTTCGCCTTTGGCATTTTTGATCACTTGACGTTCGTTGGCCACAATGCCGACAGCCCAACCGTCAATACGCGCATAGGCCGTGATGAGCGTTTTGCCATAGTCTTCCTTGTACTCGATCATGGATCCAGCATCTACCACACACTCAAGCAGCCCACGCATGGGATAAGGTTTGGCATCGACCGGCATGCGGTTGTATAATTCTTCTGCAGGAAAAGCTGGAGCTTTTGACGCAACACGGTCAAATCCCGCCTGCGGACGTGACCCCAATTTGTCAACCAAGCCACGCATGAGTGACAAGGCCTCTGTATCGTCTTTGGCTTTATAATCTGCCACACCGCTAATAGCCGTATGGGTGTCCGCTCCTCCGAGGGTTTCATTGTCAATATCTTCTCCGATGGCCGCCTTGACCAAGTAACTTCCTGCCAAGAAAATACTCCCCGTGCCTTCTACCATGATGGCTTCATCGCTCATGATGGGCAAGTAGGCCCCCCCTGCTACGCAAGAACCCATTACCGCAGCCAATTGAGGGATGCCGAGGCTACTCATGACCGCGTTGTTGCGAAAAATGCGTCCAAAATGCTCTTTGTCTGGGAAAATCTCATCCTGCATGGGCAAGTAGACCCCCGCTGAATCGACCAAATACAAGATGGGAAGCTTGTTTTCCATGGCGATTTCTTGTGCACGAAGGTTCTTCTTTCCTGTCATCGGGAACCATGCACCCGCCTTGACCGTCGGGTCATTTGCAACCACAACACATAAACGCCCTTGAATGCGTCCCACGACCACGACGACTCCTGCCGAAGGGGCGCCGCCATGTTCTTCGTACATGCCATCTGCAGCGAATGCCCCAATTTCTATGGAATTTGATCCTGGGTCCAACAAGCCCACCACGCGCTGGCGTGCATTGAGTTTTCCTTGGTCAGCCAATTTCTGAAGACGCTTTTGCCCCCCGCCTAATGCGATTTCCTCCCACCGGCGGCGTGATTCGGCAACGAGTGCTTGGAGGGCTTCTGCATTCTTTTCTTTGGCGACCGACATAGGTTCAAGGTTGTTTCAGCTTACGAAGATGGGGCATCTTCGTCTTCCGTTGGTTCATTGTAAAGGGTCCATTCTGCCGATTTGATCCAAATCTGGCCTTCTGGGGCTGGATCTGAAAGGAAGAGCACCAAGCGAAGCCCATCGGGGATTTCTTGTACAAATAAGGCATCTGGAATATCATCATCCATGAGATATCCAGACCAGAAAAGTTCTGGTACACAACGGTGAAGGCTATCCACAAGCTGGGGGCCTATATTCTGTTGCAGCGCAATTTCGGCATCTGATCGTTGGTTGCGAATCTGTAATGCATAGTCCTTCAACCCGCCACATTTGCCCGGACCCGTAACGGCTCCCGTGGCCAACAGGACATACATCCACGAGCCATTTGGGCGGTCAAAGATTTCCGCTGTGCCCGGGAAGAGGGTCGGCATGTTATTTACGTAAGACAAAGCTCCATGGTACCAATCGCGCACCGTATCTAGGAGGACAGGGCTACCAAATAAGAAGTGTGCCCCCTGCGCACGGTTATGCTGAATGTCAAATTCGAGTGCCCCGGGCTTGCTTTGAAATTGACTCAGGACCACACGTGGTTTTACCATACCCAGAGACCAATGTCCGTCATCCTGGGCAAAAACGCCATACCAAAGCAAGCTCAAGTCCAACTGCCGCACATCTCCCGTATAGTTATAGGTTTCTGTGGCAATTTGGTAACGACGTGCTTTGATTTGTGCAATGCGCTTGCGCTCTTCCCCTGCGATTCCACCTTCTTCCATCCATACGATCAAAGAGTCACGAGAATAGCCTTTGGGGTGCTGATGTATGACCCCAACTAGACTGTCGCGCGGCCAGTCATACTTCCATGCCACCCATAATAAACGGATTAGCTGGTCTTCACTTAGTTGATTCCATCGCTCCTTGTGGTCCCCCAAGATGGCCGCTGTATCGATGGGTGCTTTTGAATTTGCGCTGGGGGGGGCTGGGATTGTCTTGACCACATAGGGCAAGCTATCGCTGAACGCCCCATGCGCTGGTGCAAACGGTATTCCCCAAGCGGAGAATGCCGCCACCAAGGTGCACGCTGTAAAGCTGGCCAAGTGCATTATTTTTTGGTCTTCCGCTTTCGGTAGGCTTCCCAACCGTAGTACAATCCGACAAGGATCAAGAAGGGCCATAAGAAGCTGGTAGGCTTTCCATGGCCATGGACGACTGTAAATAAACGCTCTGTGCGCAAGGACGAAAGAAAACCCTTCTTGAATTGATCCATGGACCAGAAAATAAAGACGGGCTTACCGACGATGTGATCCTCTGGGACGGGTCCCCAATACCGGCTGTCCCATGAATTATGACGATTATCCCCCATCATCCAATAATAGTCCAGACCAAAAGTGACATGTGTCGCAGGTTGGTCATCGAGGTAGTAGATCCCTTGTTCCTGGCGGAGACTATGCCCTTCATATACACGAATGGCCCGACCATACTTCAAGACATTTTCAAAGGTGAGTTCCATGCTTTGACCCTTAGCTGGTAACCAATAGGGCCCATAATTGTCTCGTGACCAAGCAAAAACGACACTATCCTCGTGTCCATCGGGGTTCGGGAACATACCCCCAGGTGCGACATAATTCTCGTTGTACCAGGCCAAGGCGGGCGGGGTGCCCTCTGGGAAAACATTGTTTCCCGGTGTATTCATGGCCAGGACCGTATCAATATTGGGCTGTGCAGAAAAAGCAGGCAACATCTCTTGTGAGATGGTGATCATGTATTCATTCTCTGTGATCTGTATGACATCAGAAAGGTTCTGATTGTTGATCAGTCGATTGTCGAGATAGTTGATGTCAAAATTGCGTTTGAGCCCTGCAGGATTGAATCCCTGCCCTGTGGTGCGCACGTAATAGCTCCATTGAGGATTGGCCCTATCGCCAAAACCCAATGTCTTCCCATTCAGCCGAAGTTCACGTTGAACCACCGAGATGGTATCGCCTGGGGTGCCCACGCATTGTTTGACATAATTTTCTTTTTTGTCAATAGGGCGGTCTGGATCGACAGGGACATTGAACACGACCGCATCTCCTTTTTTCACTTTTGTAAATCCCGGAATACGCGCATAGGGAAGCCGTACCCAGTCTAGGTAACTCGGAACTTGGGTATAGGGAATAAGGTTGTGCATCAGCGGGATGCTCAACGGCGTCATGGGCAGCCTCAGACCGTAGTGCACCTTGCTAACAAAGAGATAGTCCCCTACCATTAAGGTCTTCTCCATTGAACCCGTAGGAATATTGTAGGCCTCAAACGTGGTCACCCGGATGGCGCCTGCTGCGACTACAGCAAAAAGGATATGGTTGACCGTGGCAGGCATGCGGCGGCGGATTTCGGCATTATCGCGGTCCCCTCGCTCTAGCGCTGCGGTATAGTTTAGGTAGCCCACATAACCCCCCAAGGTGAAAATGCTGAGCAGGATGTGTTTATTCTCCCTAAAGCCATGCATGTGAAGCAACTCATATGTCAAGATGATGGACATCACATTGTCCACCACGGGGATATAGCACAATATCATCCACCAACGAGGACGGTCACTGATCTGCATCAAACCATAGGTGCGGTATACCGGCACCCAGGCAGACCAAGCAGGCCTTCCATTGGCCACAAAGAACTTCCACGTGATCAGCGAACTGTACACATTGAGAATCAGATAGTAAAGCAAAAAGTCAAGCATAGTGCAATGGTTGGGTCAAAGGGGACATGTGGTCAAATAGCCATTTCCGTCAAGGACCAATGGGAAACAAAAATAAGGCCGGAATGCCCGGCAGAAGACAAATGCATTCGGTACCTTTGTAGAATGGATATTCAACGCGTTCCTATCAGCATTTATGCGGAAATGACCCCCAACCCGGCCGTCATGAAGTTTGTCGCCAACAAACGACTGGTCGATGTGGACCATGTAGAGTTTCAAAACATTGAAGAAGCCGCTATTTCTCCTTTGGCCACAGCCCTGTTTCATTTCCCATTTGTAAAGGAAGTGTTCATGTCTGGAAACTTTATTGCCATCCACAAATTCAATGTGGTAGAATGGGAAACCGTCACGCAAGAAATTCGACAGTTTGTCCTGGACCACTTGCAGGAAGGCAAGCCCGTGCTTACAGGCACTCCGGCGGCCAAGGCTACAGCAGATCATTCCGCTCCCGCGAAAGAAGCTGTCCCAGCCTCGCTTGGAGAAATTGAGACACGCATCATCGACATCTTAGAAGAATATGTCAAGCCAGCTGTCGCTCAGGATGGCGGTAATATTGCTTTTGTCGCTTACGAAGATAAAGTGGTCAAAGTGCAACTTCAGGGCGCTTGTGCCGGATGTCCCAGCTCAACGCTTACCCTTCAGCAAGGCATCAAAAACATTTTACAGCGCATGTTGCCCACCTTGGTGGACGACGTAGTTCCCGTTTAAGCCCGTTACCATGGCAACCGTTCTTCCTGTCCGCGGCCATCACCCCGAAATACCCGCTTCTTGCTTTTTAGCACCCACCGCCACCGTGGTAGGCGAAGTGATCATGGGGGAATCTTGTTCGATTTGGTTCAATGCCGTGGTTCGCGGGGATGTCCATTTCATTCATCTGGGCGACCGCGTAAATGTGCAAGACAATGCGGTGGTCCATTGCACCTATCAAAAGTTTCCTACCACTATTGGCAATGATGTCAGTATTGGCCACAATGCCATCGTGCATGGCTGTACCCTTCATGACCGTGTATTGGTAGGGATGGGCGCCATTGTCATGGATGGCTGTGTCGTCGAATCCAACAGCATTATTGCTGCTGGAGCCGTTGTTACCGCCGGAACCCACGTGCCGTCTGGATCCATTTTTGCCGGCATCCCTGCAAAAAAAATCAAAGACATTTCACCCGAACTTACGCAAGGAGAGGTGGAACGCATTGCCAAAAACTATGTGATGTATGCCACATGGTTTGGTGATGATGCCCCAAATACGACCAAATAAACCCACCTATGTCCTTCCCCTCCATCAATCCAACAACGACAGCGGCATGGAAAGCCCTAGAAGCGCATGCAGCATCCGCAAAGAATCTCCATCTGCGCGACCTTTTACAACAGGATGCCGCACGTTTTGAGAAGATGCACATTCGGTTGGATGACTTGCTTCTGTTTGATTACGCGAAGCACCGAGTAACAGAAGAGACCCTTGGGCTTCTGGAAGACCTCTTTCACGCGTGTCAAGTCCCAGAAGCATTGCAAGCACAGGTTACGGGTGAAAAAATCAACCAAACAGAAGGTCGCGCCGTCCTGCATACTGCATTGCGCGACCCACGCACTGAGCCATTGCGACTAGACGGGGAAGATGTACGCGCACTGGCAAAGGGTGAGCGTGACCGCATGTTCGCCTTTGCCGAAGCAATCCGAGATGGCAGAAAAAAGAGCTTTACCGGCAAAAAATTTACCCATGTGGTAAACATCGGCATTGGGGGTTCTGATTTAGGTCCCCGCATGGCAGTCGAAGCCTTGAAACCTTTTTCTGACCGCAGCATTCACATGCATTTTGTCGCCAACGTTGATGGTGCTGATCTGCATGAATGCCTTCAAAAGGTAGACCCCGAGCGCACCTTGTTTATTGTAGCCTCCAAAACCTTCACAACGCAGGAAACCATGGCCAACGCTGAGGCGGCCAGGACCTGGTTGGTTCAAAAGCTAGGGGATCCCAATTGCACTCAAAAACATTTTGTCGCGCTCAGTACCCATGCAGAAAAAGTACAAGCTTTTGGCATTTCGGCCAAAAACACCTTTGGATTCTGGGATTGGGTAGGGGGTCGCTATTCTGTCTGGAGTGCCATTGGCATGCCTTTGTGTATAGCCATTGGCGCAGAAGGATTTCAACAGTTTCTTGACGGCGCACATGCCATCGACCAACATACGGCCACACAGCCTTTCAGAAAGAACATTCCACAAATCATGGCGGCCTTGGGTATTTGGTACCGCAATTTCTTAGGGGCAACCAGCCATGCTGTCCTCCCCTATGATCAATACCTTCATCGCTTTCCCGCCTACTTGCAACAGGCTGATATGGAAAGTAATGGCAAATATGTTGACCGACATGGAGAGCGAGTCACTTACCCTACAGGGCCTGTCGTTTGGGGAGAGCCAGGCACTAATGGACAGCATGCTTTTTATCAACTCATTCATCAGGGAACAGAAGTGATTCCTTCGGATTTTATTGCCTCTGTGCTGCCACAGCATCCACTACACGCGCATCACGCCATGTTATTGAGCAATTTCTTGGCCCAAACGGAGGCTTTGGCCATTGGTCGACCCAAGGCGGCAACGGCATACAAGGTTTTTGAAGGTAACCGCCCTACCAGCACCCTTCTTTTTGACGCGCTCACCCCATATGCACTGGGCTCACTGATTGCCTTGTACGAGCACAAGATCTTCTATCAAGGCGTGGTTTGGAACATCTACAGCTATGATCAATGGGGCGTTGAACTGGGCAAGGAGATGGCCAATGCCATTCTACCAGAATTAGAAGGCGATGGTGCCTTAGGCCTTCATGATCCCTCCACCTCCGCATTACTACAGCATGTGCGGAATCTCTGGGTTTAAATCTAGTGGGTTACCCTCGAACCTTATCGAGCAAGGCACTCAAGAGTTGCGCATCCTCATCGGATAAGACTTTCGGCAATTGCTCTTTATGCAGCTTATCGACGGCGCGAATCTGACCTAGAATTTCCAATCCCCTTAGGGTGAGGAAGATTTCGGTCACGCGTTTATCCTCTTTTGAGCTCTGGCGTTCTACCAGATTGCTTTTTTCTAGTCGGTCTAGAAGACGCGACACATCACTTGTCTTGTCTAGGAGGCGCTCTCGAATGCGCGCTGCTGCCATGCCGTCAGGATGTGCGCCGCGCAGAATTCTGAGCACATTGTACTGTTGCATTGTGATTTTGTAAGGCTTTAAGGCCTCGGTCATTTGGTCCTTGATCCAGTGATACGTATACAACACATTGATCAGCGCCATCTGTTGATGGTTCTGCCATTTGCGCTGCTGAATTTCGTCCTGGAGGCTTTTCATTCCTTTCGGTTAGACCTTCATGATTTCATCTTCCTTTGTAGCCACCTTGCTGTCCACAATAGCGATGTATTTGTCGACCATTTTTTGCACATCGTCCTCGAAGGCTTTGCGGCTGTCTTCACTCAGGCCGTCCTTTTCAAGTCGTTTTGCCTCATCCATGCCGTTCTTACGGATTGCCCGAATCCCCACCTTGGCATCTTCGCCTTCTGCTTTGGCCATACGCACCAATTCGCGGCGACGATCCTCCGTCAATGGGGGAATATTGATGATAATCATCTCCCCATTATTTTGCGGGTTGAATCCCAAATTACCATTTAAAATGGCCTTTTCTATAGGTCCAATCATGCCTTTTTCAAAAGGCTGCACAAAAAGGGTTCGAGCATCAGGGGTATTGATGTTGGCTACTTGCGTCAGCTTTACCACTGAGCCATAGTATTCAACCGCGACGCCTTCTAGCATGCTTGGGTTGGCACGGCCAGCACGCAGCTTTAGCAGTGCCTTATCCAGGTGCGAGGCAGGCTTTTCCATGTCTTCCACCAAGCTATCCAGCAAAAATTCAATTTCTTCTTCCATCGGGATGTCGCCAATTATTGTGTAACCAGGGTGCCTATATTCTCTCCTTTCACCAGCTTAAGCAGGTTGCCCGGAGCATTCATATCAAAAACAATGATGGGCAATTTGTTCTCGTGGCTTAAAGTGAAGGCTGTTAGATCCATCACATTAAGTCCTTTATCAAATACCTCCTTGAAGGAGATGGTGTCGTATTTAGATGCCGAAGCATCTTTTTCAGGATCCGCGGTGTAGATGCCATCTACCCTGGTACCTTTGAGGATTACATCGGCTTGAATCTCAATCGCCCGAAGCGTAGCCCCTGTATCGGTGGTAAAGTAAGGATTGCCCGTACCTGCTGCAAAAATGACCACGCGGCCCTTTTCAAGATGGCGTTCTGCACGGCGGCGGATAAAGGGTTCACAAATTTTGTCCATCTCAATGGCTGACTGCAACCGAGTTTGGACGCCAATAGCTTCGAGGGCGCTTTGGAGTGCTAATCCATTGATCACCGTGGCCAGCATCCCCATATAGTCTGCATGAACACGGTCCATGCCTTCACTCGCACCTTTTAGGCCACGGAAAATGTTCCCCCCCCCAATCACGACGCCCAACTGGACACCATGGTCTACGGCTGCCTTGATCTCGGCGGCATAATCCGACAATCGTTGTGTATCAAGCCCGAAGGCTTTGTCGCCCATTAGGGCTTCCCCACTGAGCTTAAGTAAGATGCGTTTGTACTTCATGGATTTCTTGATTCTTTCAAAGATAGTGTGCTCGGACCGGTAGCTCAAGACCAAATTGCGGTAAAAAAGAAGCGCCGCACAAAGGACAAACCTCTGCGCGGCGCAAAATACATCGTGTGAATGTCCTTAGACGCCCAAACCTACACGGCGGAAGCCCGTTACGACGAGACCCGCTGATACACTTGTCAAATAGTTAGCAACAGATTGCTTGCTGTCCTTGATGAAGTCCTGCTCAACCAATGTGTTCTCCTTGAAGAACTTGCTCAATTTACCTTGTGCAATACGGTCAACCATTTCTTCTGGCTTGCCTTCTTGACGGATTTGATCACGTGCAATGTCCAACTCACGCTCAATAGCCTCAGCAGGAACACTGTCCTTGTTTAAAGCAACTGGGTTCATGGCAGCTACCTGCATAGCCACATCTTTTGCAGCTTCGGGGGCAGAGCCAGACAAGGCGACCAAAGTACCTAGTTTGTTTCCAGCGTGGATATAGGCTCCAACGCAAGCACCCTCAATAGATTCGTAGAAAGCGATTTCAATCTTCTCACCTATCACCCCGGTTTGCTCGGTCAATTTATCTGCAACGGTTAACCCACCTTCAAACGCCAAAGCTAAAAGAGCCTCTTTATTTTTAGGGAAACCTGCCAAAGCGATTTCAGCCATTTTGGTAGCCATAGCTACATAGCCTTCGTTTTTTGCGACAAAGTCCGTTTCACAGTTGAGGCTGATCACCACACCAAGTGTTTGATCTGCATTGGTGATCGCGATAACGGCACCTTCGGTAGCGTTACGATCAGCACGCTTAGCAGCCACTTTCTGGCCTTGCTTGCGCAATACATCAATTGCGGCTTCAAAATCGCCATTGGCTTCTGTCAATGCCTTCTTGCAATCCATCATGCCCGCTCCAGTCATTTGACGAAGCTTGTTTACATCTGCAGCAGTAATTGCCATGATTGTAAAGATTTAATCGGGTTTATAAAGAAAAACCGGGGCACTGCCCCGGTTATGTGATTTAGGCAACTTTCGCAGCTGCTTTTTCCAGCTTTTCATTGCCTGACTTCTCTTTGTCAACTTTGCGCTGGCTTAAGGCTTCTTTCACGCCCTCAGAAACGGCGACCATGATGGCAGAAATTGACTTAGATGCATCATCGTTTGCAGGGATCACATAATCCACCAGGTTGGGATTAGAGTTAGTGTCCACCATAGCGAAAACGGGGATGCCCAAAGTGCGTGCTTCTTCTACGGCGATGTGCTCGCGTAAGATGTCTACAACAAACAAGGCAGCAGGAAGGCGGCTCATGTCTGCGATAGAACCTAAGTTCTTTTCAAGTTTCGCACGTACACGGTCAACTTGAAGGCGCTCACGCTTAGACAAGGTGTTGAACGTTCCGTCCTCTTTCATCTTGTCGATGTTGGACATCTTCTTGATGGCTTTCCGGATGGTGACAAAGTTTGTCAACATACCCCCAGGCCAGCGCTCAACGATGTAAGGCATGTTAAGCGCCTTTGCTGTTTCAGCGACAATTTCCTTGCCTTGCTTCTTGGTAGAAACAAACAAGATTTTGCGGCCAGAACCTGCAATCTTCGCCATAGCGTCGGTTGCCGTTTGCAATTTGCGCTGCGTCTTTTGAAGGTCAATGATGTGAATACCATTGCGCTCCATATAGATGTACGGAGCCATGTTGGGATTCCACTTGCGCGTTAGGTGACCAAAATGGACACCCGCGTCTAGAAGTTGTTGAATGTCAGGCATGTTAGCCATAGTTATTGGGGTTTACGTTCACTAAATTCAACCGAACAGTAGCGCAGAGCGATCTGGCCGGTTTGGATACTAAACCAAATACTCCTGCGATTAACGCTTGGAGAACTGGAAACGCTTGCGCGCTTTCTTTTGACCGAACTTCTTTCGTTCCACCATACGTGGATCACGTGTCATCAAGCCGTCAGGCTTAAGAAGGGCACGGTTTTCTGGATTGATGGACACCAAGGCACGTGAAATGCCCAAGCGAATCGCCTCTGCCTGGCCAGTGATCCCACCGCCTTCAACATTGACTTTCACATCATATTTACCCAACGTCTCCGTAATTGCGAAGGGCTGGTTCACTTTATACTGCAACATAGCGGTTGCAAAGTAGTTGTTCAATTCGCGGTGGTTGACCGTCACTGAACCCGTTCCTTCCTTGAGGTAAACACGAGCCACAGATGTTTTGCGGCGACCGATTGCGTGCGTAGTAGACATAGGATACCGACTCTTAAGCGTTGATAGTTACAGGCTGTTGAGCTTCATGAGCATGCTCAGCTCCAGCGTAGACATGCATGTTGCGGAAAAGGACACGGCCCAAACGGTTCTTAGGAAGCATGCCGCGTACAGCTGTTTCCAAAACACGTTCTGGATGCTTGGCCAATTCCAAGGCAGGAGTGCTGAAACGCTGACCACCAGGGTAGCCTGTGTAACGGATGTACTGCTTGGTTTCCATTTTCGTGCCTGACAAGGCAACATTGGCAGCATTGATCACAACCACAAAATCTCCACAGTCCGCATGGGGAGTAAAGTTTGTCTTGTGCTTTCCACGCAAGCGTGAAGCGATCAAGGAGGCCACGCGACCCAATGATTGTTCATTGGCGTCTACAACGATCCAGGACTTCTGGGCCGTTGCCTTGTTGGCAGAGATGGTTTTGTAGCTAATCGTATCCACTTTTCAGCAATATTTTTTGGGGCTGCGAAGATACGAATATTAATTGCAAATAGCCAAAGGTTGAACCGCCTATAAATTCAAAGTAACTTAAGGGCTTCCAAAAATACGCAAATTCCATGTCCTCTTTCCTACGTAATTCTTTTCTAACAATCATCTTAACCTCAGTATTTACGGGTATTCAAGCGCAGACGGTCATCCGTTGTGGAAGCGATGAACAGCTCGCTTGGGAGATAGAACAAAATCCTCGGCGCGCAAATCTTTTAGCTCAAACAGAAGCCATCATGGCCCAAAAAATGGCGGAAGACGCATTTGGGACAGAAAGTGTCCTTCATGTCATTCCAGTCGTTTTTCATGTGATGTGGTATGATGAAGGCGACAACATTTCAGCCGCCCAAATTCAAGACGCCTTAGCTATTCTCAATGAGGATATGCGCCGTTTAAATCCAGATACAGCCCTTTTGCGCAGCATGTTTAAACCTTTTGCCGCAGATATGGAGGTCGAGTTTCGCTTAGCTCAAAAGGACCCCAATGGGAATTGTAGCAACGGGATAAACCGCATGCAAACCAGCCTCTCATTAGAAGCAAACAACAATGTCAAATCGCTTATGGGATGGGACAACACCCAATACCTGAACATCTGGGTGGTACGCAACATTGAATTGGCCAACTCCACTCCAGGCAGTATCACGTTAGGCTATTCTGCTTTCCCCTATAATGGCATACCCTTAACACAGGATGGCATTGTGATCCGACATGACAATTTGGGCAGTATCGGAACATCCCAAGGGACCCGCCACAGAACCCTCACACATGAGCTGGGTCATTATCTCAACCTATACCACACATTCCAAGGGGGTTGCAACGGTGGAGGTGACAATTGCTATGACACCCCACCGGTGGCAAGTTCATCTAGCGGGTGCAATAATAGCACACAGAACACCTGTAGTAATGACAATCCCGACTTGCCTGATATGGTTGAGAATTACATGGATTACAGTGACGATAACTGCATGAATACGTTTACACAGAATCAAAAGTCACGGGCAAAGTCCGTCCTCAATAGTTTGAACTTGCGAGGTAACCTCTGTACTTCGACGAATTTAGCCTTTACAGGAGCGGATGGAAATGCGGTGACCTGCGCTCCTGTAGCCGATTTTACCGTTGATAGGACCATCTTATGTGCCGGAGAACAAGTACAATTTACAGAGCGATCTGCCTATCAAGGGCAAACAAATTTTCACTATACCATTGTCGACCAATACAACGGCAACCAGCAGCATTTGATTACAGGAAGTCCCCTTCGGACCTTTCCCAATCCGGGTGTGTTTGATGTGAAGCTGGAGATCCAAAATACTTCGGGAAGCAGCAGTAAGCAATTGAACCAATTGTTAACCGTTCGCCCTGCTGGTGGGACGGCGTATGCCCCCTTCTTTTCTGCCAACATGGAAAACGCGTTGCCCAATGGGCAATGGGTGGTAGAAAACAATGGAGACAATATTCAATGGATTCGGACCAATGCCGCAGCAAAGTCTGGTAGCCACTCCTATGTCTTAGATAACTTTAACGTGGCAGGCACCGGAGGGGGAGACGCCCTCATTGTAGGCCCTATTTCTTTGGTCAATGCTACGGCGAAAAAATTGACATTTTCACATGCTTTTGCGCGCAAAACATCTTCAAATAACGACCAACTCAAAGTGTATACAAGCACGGACTGTGGATTGACATGGAGTTTGCAGCGATTGATTCCCGCATTTCAGCTGGGCACTTCTACCTATGTCCCCAATACCATTTATATCCCCAGCGCTGGAGACTGGAAGGAGACCGTCATCACGCTTACTGGCCTGAATAGTACCGGTTCGGTGATGGTCAAATTTGAGATGTTTAGCGGCGGCGGAAACAATGTGTATTTGGATGATGTCAGCTTCAGCACGACGCTAGGTACCGAAGAAAATGGCTCAGCCGCCCTGATGATTACGCCAAATCCAAGTGCTGGATTGAGTCAATTAACCTTGCCTGAGGCACATGGTACCCTTGTGATTATGGATGGAATGGGGCGCACAGTATCTGAATTAGCGGTTACCCAAATGCGCATGGACCTACCCCTCCTTGTCTCAGGCAACTATTATGTGATTTGGACGGGCGGTAATACCGCTCAAAAAGCTTTGCACTGGGTAGTGTTGCCCTAAAAGTTTTAAGTGCGCCTACTCGACGTTAGCGGAGTTCGAGCAAATATGTATCTGGATTAGGCAGCTGAAGCACTAACGGAAAACGTTCAGGCGCTGCTTGGATAGCTGGAACAACATAACGTCCAATGGCCGAATAGCCCAATTGGTCCACCACCACATGCGTTACGCCCTGCTCCTTGAGTTTATTGATGAACTCCTCCGAATCCTCCAGGGATGGAAAGCGCACGCAAGGTCTCTGTGCATAGAGGTAGAATAATCCCGGTTTGTACGTGGCAATGATCGCTTCGGCGGGCAAGTTTTGGCTGACATAGCGCCCCACATTAAAGTAGTTGGAATACTGTGTGCCAATGGATTCCTTGCTTTTTTCATGCTGGGCCTTGACTGCCGGCAACTGTACCAAAAGCATCAAAGCCCATAGATACGGAGAGGTCAACCAGGTGGGACCATGAACCCGGGTCTGTGCAGCCTTGAGCAGCTCCCACGCGCCGACGGTGGCAGCCAGGAGTAAGAAGGGAATCAAGGGCTGCATAAAGCGAACACCAAACCACACTTCCGGCCATAATAAAAAGATGGCTGCTGAGGCCAAAAGATAGCCCGCCCATAGCATGCGCAATCGGGGCATTTTCCAGGTCCCAATCCCGATCAAGATGACCAACATAACACCGTATAAAAAGAACCCCGTCGGCTCCTCCTGGCTGTAGACCACCTCGAGCTTTGGGAATAAACCGTTGGGGATTTCTTGCGTGAGGTAGCGCCAGCCATTGGATTGAATGCGCGTTACCCAGCCACCCAAAGTGAGCACTCCTTCTTCGGGCCGATAGGGATTAACTTGAATAAGCTGTGCCAAATACGGATTGCCCCCCAATGCTTTTCCACGCATAAACCAAGGCAGTGCAAGCGCCATAAATCCAACACCATAACCAATGGCCGCGGCCCACTTCTTCTCGAATAGCAAATACAAACCAATCCCCGCAATCAGGGCCAAGCCCGCCGTTCGAATATGGTATGAAATCGAGCTAAGAATCAACATGGCCCAGAACCACGGCGACTGCCAAAAGGGCTTGTCGCCACTTCGCCATTTGACCAAACAAGACAGTGTGGCCACCGAAAAAAACAAGAAGGGGATTTCGGACATCAGAATGGTGGAAGACCTTAGCAAATGCGCATTGAGCAAGGTGAGCGCCAAGGCCACCCACGCCAATGTTTGATTTTGGGTCATTCGTTCAAACAAACGTTGCAACATGAGCAGTGAGGCCAGGAAGAGGACACCATTGAGTACTTTCAGAAAATAGAAGCTATCCGATACCGCCATACACACCGCCATAAGGACCGGATAGCCAGGAGGGAAGTGCTTCGCCGCTGGCGCGCCAGGCAAATGGATATCTGTGTAACCATCGCCTCCATGCAACGCTTGAGCCAAAATGTAATAGCCGGCATTGTCGCCACCTAGGTCCAATTTGCTGTCAAAAATGGCGATATAACAAACCAAAAAACCGAGGGCAATCCAAAGGTCACTTTTGCGGAAGGGCAGGTACTTCATGTCTACGAAGGTAAAAATCTTCTCAGTGCTGAAGGAGGTTGGTTTATAAGGCTAAATTGAGGCTTACTATTAACTCCTACCAATTTAGTAGGATTTAATATCTTTGTCGCCCATGGATACCCCTACGCTCTTTTTGTTCCTGCTCTATGCCGGGGTCATTGTTGCCCTGTTTGTGAAGCCTATTAAGCCTGCACAAGCATTTGGCGTGGGTGCGTTGGTCCTTGTTTTTTCGCGGCAAATATCTGCAGCTGAATTGCTGGCGACCCTCACCACCCCTTCCTTACTCATCCTCTTTTTACTAATGGTTATTGCCGGCGGCGTGCATCGGCGATTAGGCCTAGCACAAGCCTTGCAGCGCTGGACCCAGGGCGTGGGAACCAAAGGCTTTTTACTTCGTGTCTTGCCTGCTACTGCGCTCCTTTCTGCCTTGCTCAACAATACCGCCGTGGTAGCCCTTCTGGTTGGGCCCGTGCGTCAGTGGGCACGCAGGAACAAGTATGCCCCTTCCACCTTCTTGATGCCTATTGCCTTTGCGGCTACGCTGGGCGGAATGCTTACAGCTATTGGTACCTCGACCAACCTTGTCCTGAACGGATTATTAGAAGAGAATGGACTCCCCATTCTTCACACGTCGGATTATCTCATCCCTGGTTTTTGGGTGGTATGGGTGGGAATCTTGGTCATGGTGTTGTTTGCCAGTCGTCAACTGCCAAAGCATTTGACCGAGAATCTAGAAAAATCACGTGAATACACGGTAGAAACGCGTGTGGTTGCAGGCAGCGCCCTACTCGGCAAGACGGTCCAAGAAGCCGGACTGCGCCAGGTCCATGGGCTCTTCTTGGTAGAATTGGTGCGCGGAGACCGTGTCATTGCCCCCGTCAGCCCCACCGAAACGGTAGAAGCAGGTGACCGCCTCTTCTTTGCCGGTGCCCTTGAAGAGGTGCGCGAGCTTACACGGTCGAATCCCGGCCTTGCCTTACCGCAAGAAGAGCTGACCCAGGGAGCCGCTTCTTCCGCCATGGTAGAAGTCATGATCCCACCGGGGAGTGACCTGGTAGGCGCCCAAGTGCGCACCTCCCAGTTCCGCCAGCGCTATGATGCCGCGATTGTAGCTGTGCACCGCCGTGGCGAACGCATGCAAGGCCGGATTGGCAACATTCACCTTCAAGCAGGGGACTTGCTTCTCTTGATTGCTGGACCGCGGCATGCCGAATTAATGGCGGACTCCAAGCACCTCTACAGCCTTTCTTCGCAGGCCCCTATTGCGCCCTTGAGTCGTCAAAATAGAGCCTTGCTTATCCTTGGATCCGTAGGCTTGACTTCAGCTTATGTCGTGGGCTATTTAGACTTTTTAACCGTGCTGGTAGCAGCTGTTGCCCTCCTAGGACGTGTAGGATGGCTTGGCTGGAATGATGTAAAAAAGTCCCTAGACTGGGAACTCATGGTCGTCCTCATGTCCGCCTTAGCTTTTTCAAAAGTGCTGATGAATTCAGGCGGTATGGAATCCCTTTTGGACATGCTCCCCTTCATGAACGACTTGTCCCCCTTTACTTCTGTGGTCCTCATCTTTGTACTGACTACTGTGCTAACCAACCTCATGACCAACGTAGCCACCGTTGCCCTGTTATTTCCTTTGGTCGCGGCCTTGCTTCACGCCCAACCAGCGATCCATCCCATGGCGGGGTATTTAGCCTTAGCCTTTGGCGCTTCGAATGCCTTCCTTACCCCCTTTGGCTACCAAACCAATCTGATGGTCATGGGCCCGGGCGCATACCAGCCTCAAGATTATCTGCGCTTTGGTACTTGGGTTACCCTGGCCTATTCTGCTGCATTACTCACGTATTTATACTTCTTGTAAGCCTATGAAATCCTCTGAACACGTGGTCATTCAAGACTACCGAATTCAACCCGAAGACCGCGAAAAGGCCCTTGGCCAGCGCGGACAGGTCCTCTGGTTTACGGGGCTCAGCGGCAGCGGTAAAAGTACCCTGGCGAATGAAGTCGAAACGGCTCTGCACCGTCAAGGAAAACATACTTTCTTATTGGATGGCGACAACCTTCGGCATGGTCTCAATGGCGACCTTGGATTTTCTGAAGCGGCCCGAACCGAAAACATTCGCCGCGTAGCAGAAGTCGCCAACCTCATGGCCAATGCCGGCTTAATCGTCTTAACTGCCTTTGTTAGTCCCTTTGAAGCAGACCGCAAAAAAGCACGGGACATTATAGGCGTACCTCGATTTATCGAAATATTTGTGGACTGCCCCCTAGCGGTATGTGAGTCCCGCGATGTCAAAGGCTTGTATGCTAAGGCACGCCAAGGTTTGATTCCTGATTTTACGGGCATTTCATCCCCCTTTGAAGCCCCCACGCACCCAACGCTTCATGTACACACATACCAAATGGATCTGGCCGCGTGTCGCAACCTTATTCTTGATCATTTAGCTTAATTATGTACGATCACCTAGACGAGCTAGAGGCGGAAGCGATGTTCATCATCCGCGAAGTCTATGCCCAATTTGAAAATCCAGGCATCCTGTTTTCGGGAGGTAAAGACTCTATTGTGGTTAGTCATTTGGCCCGCAAAGCTTTTGCCCCCGCCAATCTACCTTTCCCTCTGGTTCATGTAGATACGGGGCACAATTTTCCTGAAGCCATTGCTTTTCGTGATGCCTTTGTTCAAACGATGAAGACCCGTCTCATTGTAGGCCTGGTGCAGGATTCCATTGACCGAGGCAGCGTGCAAGAAGAGACGGGCATGGCCGCAAACCGCAACCGTTTACAAACGACAACCCTTCTCGAAACCATTGAGGCGCATCAGTTTGACTGTCTAATGGGCGGCGCCCGCCGAGACGAAGAGAAAGCCCGTGCCAAGGAGCGTTTCTTTAGCCACCGAGACGACTTTGGCCAATGGGACCCCAAGAATCAACGCCCTGAACTCTGGAATCTCTTTAATGGAAAGAAACGCCCTGGCGAACATTTCCGCGTCTTCCCTATTTCGAATTGGACGGAGATGGATGTGTGGCATTATATCCGCCGCGAAGGCATCGACTTGCCCGAACTCTATTTTGCACGACCCCGTCAAGTTATTTGGCGCAGCAATTCATGGATTCCCGTGAGCGACTTTATCACCTTGCGGCCTACTGAAGTGCCTGAAGAAAAGATGATACGCTTCCGTACCCTTGGCGATATCACCATAACCGGAGGACTTGCCTCAGAAGCCACCGAATTGGATGACGTGATTCGAGAAATTGAAACCTCCCGTCAAACTGAACGTGGTAACCGAGAAGATGACAAGCGCAGTGAAAATGCCATGGAAGACCGAAAAAAAGAAGGCTACTTCTAAGCCCCCCTATTGCTATGAATTTACTACGATTTACAACTGCTGGCTCCGTTGATGACGGAAAATCCACCTTGATTGGACGCCTTTTATACGACTCCAAAAGTGTCTTCATCGACCAAATGGAGGCCGTGGAAAAGACCTCGCTACGCAAAGGACTTGAGCGCATTGACTTTAGTTTATTGACCGACGGGCTTAAAGATGAGCGCGAACAAGGCATTACCATTGACGTCGCCTACCGCTACTTTGCCACCCCTGCGCGCAAGTTTATTATCGCCGATACCCCCGGGCACATTCAATACACACGGAACATGGTGACCGGCGCCTCTACGGCAGATGCCGCCTTGATCCTCGTCGATGCTCGCCATGGCGTAGTGGAACAAACAAGACGCCATAGTTTCTTGGCAGGGCTTTTAGGAATTCCCAATGTGATGGTATGCATCAATAAGATGGACCTGGTTGATTTTGATCAGGAGGCCTATGACCGCATTGTGGTCGACTATGCCCGTGTCAAAGCGGGCGCGGGCCTTCGCCACGTCGCCTTCTTGCCTATTTCAGCCCTTTTAGGGGACAATGTGGTAGACCCCAGCCCCAACATGCCTTGGTACCAGGGGCCTACTTTACTGCATCACCTAGAAACCCTAGAAGTAGAGCGACCCGAAGGTGCCGGCGACTTCCGTTTTCCTGTCCAAACCGTCATTCGGCCGCACTCTGATACCCATCATGACTTTCGCGGATATGCAGGCCGCGTCGCCAGCGGTAAGATTGCCATAGGGGATGCCGTAACGGCTTATCCCTCGGGCCTCACAAGCGCCGTGGCCAGTATTGTGTTGGGCGATATGCAACTGGAAGAAGCCCACACGGGTCAATCTGTGGTGATCACCTTGGCCGATGATGTTGACATTTCGCGTGGGGACACCCTTGCGACGGGCGCTTCACCCAGGATGGAGCAACAGCCCCTGGCTACGCTGTGTTGGTTAGATAATAGCCCCCAGCGACCGGGAGCCAAGTACGTTCTGCGCCATGGCAGCGCCGAGGCACGCGCTATGTTAGCCAACGTCGAAGGCGTCCTAGATGTGGAGGCCCTCACTTTTGAGGCGGCCACGCAACCCCTGACCGCCAATAGTATTGCCCGGGTACAGCTCAAAACCACCAAACCTTTGGTGATGGACGCCTACACGCAAAACCGCATCACGGGGTCCTTCATCTTGGTGGATGAGACGAGTGGTGCAACGGTTGCCGCGGGGATGCTATCGTAAAAGGCTAGGGCACAGGAAAAAAACGCAAAAAACAATCACAGAAGCCACCGCATTTATCCAGGGTATTTAACCCCCTGCAGCGCCTAACGGATCAGCCCGGCAGACTTTGGGACAGCAATGTCCCAGGTTATGGTCAGATACAATACCCTTATGCCTCCGGAAGAGAAGGAGCCTGGTTTTCCTAGATACTTGGCCTGCTACATGTGACAAGGATCCCCACCATTTTAGGCATCCGATTGACTCGATGCTTCATTTCATCCTGCGACAGCAGGAGACGATGCACAAATCGTTTATAATGGCGCAGAATAGCGATCCGCTAAGCCATGAAAAGCTGCCGTCAACTGCTGCGTAATGGTAGACCCGCGGCGATTTTGCAACACGCGGCCATCCACTTCAACCACCGGGGTTAATTCGCCCATGGAGCCTGTCCCAAAAGCTTCGTCTGCTGCATAAAGTTCGGTGAGGCTTAGATTCCGTTCCACACAGGGAATATGTAAATCTTTGGCCAATTCTATCACCAAGGCCCTTGTGATCCCATGAAGACACGCATCTGCATGCGGCGTCAACAGCACACCCTCTTTTACCATGAAAATATTCGTGCCATTCATCTCCGCTATAAAGCCCAAGTTGTCCAACATTAAGGCATCATCTACCCCTGCGTGATTCGCTTGGATCTTTGCCAAGATGTTATTGATCAAATTGTTGTGATGAATCTTAGAATCTAGATGCATAGGGCTGTTGCGTCGGATGGCCGAGGTCACGATCCGCACGCCTTTTTCATTGTCATAGACGGGGGCTTTCCATTCTGCTAAGACAATCAAAGTACAGCCTGCCTGGTTCAGACGCGGATCCATCCCAGAAGTGACCTTTTCACCACGGGTAAGTGTTAGCCGAATATGCGTGTCATGGGTCATCCCATTGGCCTTGAGGGTCGCTTTGATGGCCTCGGTAATAAAAGCTCTGCTAGGCACGGCGGCAAAAGCCATCGCCTGAGCCGAATCCATGAGACGGTCCAAATGACGATCAAGACAAAAGATGCCCGAAGCATAGACCCGCATTCCTTCCCAAACGGCGTCCCCCCCCTGCACGGAGCTATCAAACACAGAGACTTTGGCTTGGTCACGGGGCACTAGCCCTTGACCCACCCATACTTGGATGTTCGCATTCCGAGGATCATAAGATTGTAGCATAGCTATAGCTTTAAGCGCTGAGGATATAAAGTTTCGTAAAAGGGAAGGGCGTACGCCTCGAGGTCGGCATAGCGGCCCTCCAGCACTTCCCCTAAAGGACTCGGCTTGCCAAATCCAGTGCTGGCATGCACGTTGGCATACCAATGAGGCCACCATGGCCCATCATAAGGTTTTGGACCAGGGTTCCACTGCAACATTTCCGTGTAAAAGGGGATCCCTAGCGCGGCACAAATCTTGGGGAATGTTTTGGCTGGATCGGTGAGCATTTCATCACTGTCTACCACGATTTTGGGGCCATGAAAATGCTGGATGGCCTCCCACTGGGCAACCTGTTCTTCAATCCCAATGTCCGCAAGGGTTACATCGGGCCAAACTTTTGAAAAGGACCGAATCACCTTGCGCGGATGACGAATCCAGAAAATATGTGCCGCCTCATGGGCCCAATCCCATGGCATATCTACCATGTGGTGCGCCATGTTCTTGAGATACCATTCTTCTTTGTTTTCTTGCCAACGTTGGTGCAAATCCGCGATGGCTTCATTCGCGGTATTGGGCACCACAGCCAACGTCTCAGTGCGGCCCGGGTGATCTAGGCCCGTGCGCATGAGAAACGGGCCATAAAAGGGTTCATCTACGACCGAACATCCAGGCCGTTGCGCAAAGGCATACATCAAGGCAGTACTGATATTGCGCGGACCTGAAATAGCGTGAAGGATTCGGGGCATACCACAATGTTACGAAGGGAATGGAAAGCATGAACCTATAGCAGAAAGTTCTTCTCCATAGCAAGGGGCCCTCAAATACCTGCTCCACACCTCTTTTGACCAGTTGGACTGGCTAGACGCCAAAAAAAATGGCCAGGCTAATGCGCAACTACCACGGCGGCGACATGCGCCAAGCCAAGCTGGCTTGGAAGCTCTGCTCCCTTAACTACTGGCTCAAAAACCCCTTTTAAATGGGTCAAATAAACTCGTTAAACTGAAATCCGTTTTTGAGTCGCTCCTTGCCCAACTGCTCCTGCTCGGCCAGGGCCCAAAGCATAAACTCCTTCAAAAAAAGCTGGTCCTTAGGCTCAAATTTAGGCTGGTACTGCAGCATCAAATCCTCTAGGGGCTTTATCTTATTCAGGCAAGAAGCATATTCCTTTTGGTCGCATTCGTCGTACAAAATAACGCCGCCTTGTGAATAAATGGCCTCTGTGGTGCCCGTATAGGGGCTGAGGTCTGCCTTTTTATTGAGCTTCCCAATTTTAGGGAAGAGGTTGGGCCAAAAAGTCTTAATGGCAGCTCCAATGAGCTGCTCCGCCACGAATGCGGCCCCTTCTTGTTCTCCTTCAAACACCAGCTCGACCTTGCCGGTGATTGCCGGAATGATACCCATAAAATCCGCCAAGCGCACGGTGGTGGTCTTCTCTTTGTTGATCAGAGCCCGGCGTTCGGCCGTGCTGACGAGGCTTTCGAGCATAGAAATACTCATCCTCGCGCTTACTCCGCTTTTTTGGTCGATGTACTCGCTGTCTCGGGCCTCAAAAATAATTTGCTCAAGCAGGTTATAGGCCAAATCGGGAACATAAACTCGGCTCGCTTGCGCCTCATTAATTCTCGCTTCTTGGGCAGAAATCTTGCGGGCCACGGCTATATTGGCGGGGTAGTGCGTTAAAATTTGCGACCCTATTCGGTCTTTTAGTGGAGTAACGATGCTGCCTCTGTTGGTGAAGTCCTCGGGGTTGGCCGTGAATACAAACTGAAGGTCCAGGGGCAGCCGAATCTTAAATCCGCGAATTTGAATGTCGCCTTCTTGCAAAATGTTGAATAAGGCTACCTGGTTGCGGGCCTGCAGGTCGGGGATTTCGTTTAAAACAAATATGCAGCGGTTGGCCCTGGGAATCATGCCAAAGTGAATCACTCGATCGTCGGCATAAGACAATTTGAGGTTTGCCGCCTTGATGGGGTCAATGTCGCCAATCAAGTCTGCAACCGTAACGTCGGGGGTGGCCAACTTCTCTGAATAACGCTGGGAGCGATGCAGCCATGATACGGCTGTTTGGTCTCCCTTCTCGGCGATGAGGTCAATAGCAAATCGCGATATCGGGGCAAGGGGGTCGTCGTTGATTTCGGACCCGGTGACATAGGGAATGTACTCGTCAAGCAGGTTGATCATGAGGCGTGCCAGCCTTGTTTTGGCCTGCCCGCGGAGTCCCAAAAAATTGATGTTGTGCCGCGACAGTATGGCGCGCTCCAGCTCGGGCAGCACGGAATCTTCAAAACCATGCACTTCACCAAACACGGTGGTTCCGGCCTCGAGGTGCTTGATCAGGTTTTGGCGCAGTTCGTCTTTTATGGAGATGCTTTGGTAGCCCGAGGATTTAAGCTCGCCTACATTCGTCATCATACTATTGGAGTCTTTTCTTTCTGTTGGTTTCATAGTCTTTGAAAATCATTTCACCCAGGCCCTTGAGTCCCGTGAAAAAGGCCTTGCCTTGGTTGGCCTCGGTAAATTTGTCGATAAACTGCTGCAGATAGGGGTCGCGCGCAATCATAAACGTGGTGATGGGAATGTGCAGTTTGCGGGCCTGTGCTGCTTGGGTATAGCATCGCTCGGTCACGTAGGGGTCCAACCCGTTACTGTTCATGTAGTAGGTCCCGTCGCGTTCCCTGATGCAGCTCGGCTTGCCGTCGGTAATCATGAATATCTGCTTGTTGCTGTTTCGCTTTCTGCGCAGAATATCCATGGCTAGCTGCAGCCCAGCAACCGTATTGGTGTGAAAAGGTCCAACTTTTAGGTAGGGAATTTCTTTCATAGAGATTCTCCAGGCATCGTTCCCAAAGACAATAATGTCTATGCTGTCCTTTGGGTAGCGGGTGGTAATGAGCTCTGCCAGGGCCATGGCGACTTTTTTGGCCGGCGTAATTCGGTCTTCGCCATAGAGTATCATCGAGTGGCTGATGTCAATCATCAGCACCGTACTCATCTGGGAATTAAACTGGCTGTCTTCGACCACAAGGTCTTCTTCGCTGAGCTCAAACTCCCCTACTCCGTGGTTAATTTGTGCGTTTTTAATGCTTTCGGTTAGCGAAATTTTCTCTAAGCCGTCACCAAAGCGGTAGGGCCGGGTTTCTCCCGTCAGTTCGTCGCCCTCGCCCGAGCTCTTCGTCTTATGGTTGCCGGCTCCGCTTTTGTTGAGGTTGCCAAAAATTTGATCCAGGGCCATCTGCCTTATCGCTCGCTCGGTTTTGGCCGTAATTCCCATTCCAGAAACTCCGTCTCCGTCAACCTCTGGGCGGATGTAGCCCTTCTCCCTGAGGTCGTTGATAAAGTCGTCTATGCTGTAGTTCTCGTCGGTGAGTTCGTACTCTTTGTCCAACTCCCTAAGCCATTTTATGGCCTCATCGAAGTCGCCCGACACGTGCACTAAGAGCTCCTTGAAGATTCCAAAGAGCTTGTCAAAGGGCGAAATGCTCTTTGCCTCAAACTCTTTAAAGAAGAATCCTCTATCGCTGGCCGGTCTATTCACCTTTGTTAAACTTTAGAACCACTGATTTTGTTCTCTGCCCCAGGCGATTTTAAAGGGATCTTTTTAGAACCTTCTAGCAAAATCTTTTGCGATGGTCCCAAAGTACCGTTTGTTAAATAAACTAGGCTCATTCTATACATCGCTTTGGTGATTGCCCTGTAACACCCTTGCCATACCTCTTTAAAAATATGGACGGACTTGATTGCGGCCGTATTTTTATTTAAAAGCACTAAACGCAGAAACCAAACCTAATGTCCGTTGCAAAAACTGCGCGAATTGAATCTTTAGATGTTCTTCGTGGGTTGGTCATGGCTATCAACACGACACTGTCGCGCGGACTCCAAAATGGACTCCAAATTAAAAAAACCCCAGTAATTCATGGGGTTTTTTGTTGAATTGGTGGGCAATACAGGATTCGAACCTGTGACCCCCGCCCTGTCAAGGCGATGCTCTAAACCAACTGAGCTAATTGCCCGGGGACGGCAAAGGTACATTCAAAGAAAGAAATGCGCCACAGCCTAAAACCAAAGTTCCCATTCTTTGTTAGAAGAAAAGGCATGATGGAGAAACTACTCGATACGGAAGCAATACTTTGGCGCGATCCCTCCTTTTTTGGAGAAGAGCGCCTGGTGCAGGCTGCCTTACCCTTCCTGCACCGCTTGATAGATGAACTATTAGTTTTGAGCATTTTACCCATCAATCGAGAAGAGCGAAGAGCCTTGGTTATACTGCGACAACTGAGAAACTTACCTGGTTGGGTTATGCCTCAATGGGAAGCAGGATTCACTGCCCTGCAGCAGCTGCATCAATTTTTTGAACGCAATTCTGCCCAGCAAGCTTTTGATGTGAATCAGGACGCTTGGACCTCATGGCTTTTTGCCTTTACCTTCTTTGAACTAGCGGAAAGCAAACGCCAAGATGTCCATGTGGCATTTCTGACCCAGTTGACCCACCTCTGGAATTAAGCGCCCTTTTCGTCGTTCTCGGATTCTTCTGCTAATCTTACCCTGTGGTATACATTCTCCCGAATGTTAAACCAAAACAGGTTGTAATCCGCGCGGTGGTAATCTTCCCAACGAAAAAACCAACCTAAGGGTCCGCGAAGGCGCTCAATACGCAGGGTGCCTTGATCAATTCTCGCCGTTAAGCCATGACGCAATAACACTTTTCCATTGCTATATAGCGCGCCTTGGTGCTTTCGGCGCTTGCTGCGGTCCGCTGAATCCGTCCATGTAATGGGGTTGACCACTAGATAGTCTGCGCCATATTTGTTGGGGTAAAAGTCCTTTCCATAGCTGCGCCATCCCACCCAACAATCTACTTGGCTAGGGTCTGCACAAAGGGGGAAATCCCCCATGTCCTCTGCGGTCACCGTATTGCCCACCAAATAGGCCAAAAGCATGCGTTTTCGCAGGTCTTTATTCGGCAGAATGGCCTCCATAAGTAGGCGTTTGGCATGGTCGGTCCCTTGGCTGTGGCCCGCAAGGATGAAGCGACCTTCCGGATTCTCTTTTAGAAAAATAGCGAAGGCCTTTTTTATATCAGCAAAGGCTGTATCATAGGCCACCAGAGCATCTTGGTATTCTTGCTCCGATTCTGGATAATAGCCCCGGTACATCATCTGTCGATAATGGGGTGACCATACCGGGCCAATTCCATTGAAGACCGCTGCTTGGTTGCCTATAGGCGATGCGTCTACCTCTTGTCTGTATTGGGGATCAAAGCAGTTCGCATTCCAAGAGCCTCCTGCAAAGTAGAGGGTAGGATAAATGAAAAAGGTAGGGGTTTGGGTATGCAGACGACCGTACTTATGTTCATTCTTGGCATCCCGTCGATCGGCGGGAGGCCTGTGCACATCGCTCCCATCTGTGACTTCAGGATGAGCCGCCCAAGCTGACATTTCGGCATAACTCGGTGCCTTCGGATAGGGGATCAAAGAAGGGGAGGTCCCTTCTTGTGCCCAGAGGGTGACAACACATACGCCTAGTAGGCAAAACCAAATACTTCTCATGACCGCTTACTTTTTGGCGCTTTCCCCAGCCAATGCGCCTAATATGGCCCATGGGATGATGCCATCCATTAGATGCGCTACGATTCCTGGGGTTTTGTACCAAATAAAGTCGGAATAGGGCTCCAAGAAATACGCCATCATTCCCACCGCTACTCCGACCAAAAGACCTTTCCTCCTATCCACTGCGGCAAGGTTGGTCACAAGCCAATAGAACAGGGCCGCCACAATCAGGGCAATGAGATAGCCCCGAACCAAATTCATGGTCATATCTGTATGGTCCGCGGTTTGGTAATTCAATAACCCCCAGGGTTTTCCGACAAATGCTTCTGCAGCCATTTCATACGCTTCCATCGTTTCGGTCGGACCTGGTTGTCCCAGCATATATTGACCAGGTTCTATTCCCGTAGCCGAAATAGCCTCTAGAATTTCTGTCTGCAGGGGGGTGTACTCTTGTGAGGCGGCATGCAGATTTAAGGCGGCATGAGAGAGGAACTGCCAGAAGAACAGAATCGTACCGCCTAGGAGGGTGTAGATGAGGTGTTTTTTCATAGGGAAGGGCAAAAGAGAAGAAGGGTTAAAGCTTGCCGCGTTAGGAAGGCATCCATGCGGAGGTGACATGCGCAAGGTGATGACGGCTATGCCACGCATAGAATTGGAGTGCTTCTGCCAAGGTCACATGCCGTTGATTTTCGGGATGGTAATACTGACGGGACCAGTCCTCAGGCTTTAGAGAAAGCCAAAACTGGTTCCAGCGATAATGGAGGCCATGAAGAATGTCCCATGAGGCCCCAATGTTCACATCGGTTGCATCCGGCGTTTTGGCCCAATCTGCCTCAGCATAAGGCTTCACAGTCGGGTCCAATTCCGTCAAGGTTAATTTGCATCGGATAAAGCAATTCATATGACTATCGGCAAGATGGTGGATAACTTGTGTCCGGGTCCAGCCATCTGGCCGATACGGGGCCTGCAGTTGTTCATCAGGCATCCCATCTACGGCTTGTTGAAGTTGCATGGGGAGGTCGGAAAGAATGCTCATCCAGCCGTCCAAATCTTCCTCTGTATAGTTTGGCTGAAGTTCAAAAGGCCCAACGGGAAAACGCAAAGCTTCTATATCCATAACAAGGGGTTTGAACGACGAAGATACGGGCCCCACGAACATGGATGATTTACCTTTCACCCTAAGTAAGCTCAGAACAAAGCAAAAAAATACCCGAAAATAAGCGTAGGAAGCCGTCGGCTTTTTTAAATTACCTCCAAGACATATATCCTTGGTCGGACGCATCCTAACTTTTTCTTACATTCATGCACCATTACATAATTAGATGCAAAGAATATTTGTTTTAACGTTGCTTTCCTCCATATTTATTGTTAGTAGCTGTACTAAAAATTTTCGCTCTAATCAGTTAGATGAAAAAATAATTCTTCAATATATCTCTGATAATAACTTAAATGCAGAACCAACAGGAAGTGGATTGTATTATGTAGTAGACAATTACGGAAATGGCGATGTACCAAACATTCAATCTATTGTAACGGTTGCTTACAAAGGAACCTTAACCGATGGTACAATTTTCGATCAGTCTGGTGCAAGTGGAGCAACATTTCCATTGACCCATGTTATTCAAGGTTGGCAAGAAGGAATTCCTTTGTTTAGTGAAGGTGGATCTGGTATTTTACTTATTCCTTCAGCTTTAGGTTATGGAAATCAAGCAATTGGAAGTATTCCAGCAAATTCAGTGTTGATTTTTGAGGTTACACTTCTCAATGTTGACTAAATGGGCGAGAAATTCTACAGGAATACGTCTCATTAAAGGTTCTTTAAATCCTAAACCCATTTAAAACAAGAAAAAAAGCACCCCAAAAGAGGTGCTTCTTGTTCGTGCGCCCAGCAGGATTCGCTCCGTTGATCCTATGGTTTTTTAACGCGGACATCCGTGGTTGCAACCGCAACAATGACGGGGCCTAAGTAGATAGGAACAGAGCGCGTACGCATCCAGACTTCACCACCCCCTTCATCAAAGTAGGGTTCAGACCAAACGCTTTGGCCCTGATCAATCGGAGCCCGCAACCAGGCTTGGTTGTTGATATCGTAACTCGGGTTCATCAATTCATCTGTATGAATGAAGCCGTTTTTGTGGCGATACACGTATGGACTATACGCAGCAGCACCATTGCTGTCCAATACCGTTACGGTGCTCCCGTAAAAGGCTTTATCATGGCTTTCAAGATATCCCGAGATGGCCAGAGATAGGGCATCCTTATCCGCAAGGGTGGTTCCCAATTGGCCGGCAAAATCCTCGAGTGCTTGTTCGACAATAGGAAACTCTTCTTCTGTAACAATGGATTTAGCACAGGAACTGAAAAGTACAATCAGGCTCATGCCAAATAGAGAAATACGTTTCATGATCTTAGAGCTTTAGTGAACGATGAATATACACGGAATAGGTGTCGAATGATTTCCGAATTCCACTAACTTACTACAATGCAACCCAACGACTACATCAAATCACCTTTGGAACGTTTTAAAGTGCTCCTTGTCTCATGCTCAATGCTCTTCCCATTAACCTCCTGCAACCCCACAACCCAGAGCCCAATGTCCACAACATCTAGCGAATTTTTAAAAGCCAATGCGCAATTCTATGATGCATTAAACCAAATGTTCACCGGGGACAGTACCGGAATTCATGCCATTTGGTCTAAATCTCCGGATGCCACCTACTTGGGGCCCTACGGTGAAAAAATGATTGGATCAACGACAATTCTGAAAGCATTTGATGAAGTCACCAAACTTGAACTCGGCGGCCATATTCAATGTGAAATCATCCATTCGTTCATGGAGGGATCCATGGGCTACGTCATGTGCGAGGAAATTGGGGAAAACACCGATTCTGAAGGCAACACATTCCCTGTTAGTCATCGGGCAACGAATATTTTTAGATTGGAAAACGATGGCTGGAAATTGATGCACCACCACACCGATATTTCTATTCAGTTGGAAGAAGCCAGAGAAAACTAAAGATGCACATTTAGCCGCACCCTCGGCTGACAGGATGAGCAAACTTCTCCTGAGGACGGCTTTCGATAAAAACTACCCCCGCCCTCCGCTGCGCGGATTTGCGGGTCTTTTTTGTGCCGCAGCTTGAGCCAGCTCGCTGCGTCCTTAAAAAAATACCCGCCACCCTTTCGGGTGACGGGTTCAGTGCGCCCAGCAGGATTTGAACCTGCGACCAAGGGATTATGAGTCCCCTGCTCTAACCACTGAGCTATGGGCGCAAAGCGCCATCATCTAAGACGACAGCAAGGAGGGCAAAAGTACGCAGCCCAAAGGACATGGGCGAAGAACTTTTCATCAAAAAATGGCTAGAAGATCAACTCAAAGCCGCCATAGGCTAAAACCAGCCAGGCAATGCCCTTGAGTAGAAAGAACATAAACAAACCAATGGCCACAGGCCGTCCAGCTTTTTTGCTTAACCCAGCCCAGCCTTCTTTACGAAGAATCAATTTGTATGCGCGTATCGTTTTCATCGGTCACAAAATTAGGGGGTCCATAATCCACAGAATACCCATAACGGAAGCAAAATACCCTAAAAACAAAATCCACATTTATAACGTTAAACAAGCCGTAGGTCCTTAATTTTGCACGACCTAGAAACAAAATACCACATGCCCACCAATCTTCGTAATACCCGAAATGGATCAACCCCCGCCTTTTATGACCTCTACGAAGGCATTGGCGTTTTGCGTGCCATTTCTGAAGGAGAGGGTATACCGATCGGGATAGACTTACTTCCTGAAAATATTCATCTCTTCTTCAGTATGGAAGGTGATGTAACTTTTCAATTTGGGCCCATGTACATGCGGCCTTTACCGCAAAGTCAAAGCTTTTTCATTTATAACCCGAAGGATATTCTTCGCGCCCAAGCCACTTTGCCTAAGGGCCATCGCATGGTGGGGGTTCGCATTGCTTTTTCAAGAATGCATGTCCTTTTCATGCAAGATGGATTTGAAGCCCAAGAGCTTCCTTTCCTCAACCAAAAGGATATGCAACGTCCTATCTATGATCAGCGACAAGTGGATTCGGCCATGCAAATCATTCTAGAGAATCTATTCTTCCATCGCCTCAGTGTCAATGCCCAACGTGTGGCTCATTTGGGACAAATATTGGAGCTACTTGGCCTCTATTTCCACATCTCCGAGCCCAACGTCGTCGCCTGCCCCTTTTTGAAGGATGAAGAAACGGTGCGCAAGATTCGAGAAGCCAAGTCCATCATCCTAAGCCAATGGCAATCCCCCCCCACAATTGCACAGCTCGCTGAACGCACCGGACTCAATGCCTACCGACTGAAGGTTGGATTTAAAGAAGTCTATGGCAACACCGTCTATGGCTTTGTTATGGATACCCGCCTCAATCATGCCCGCCGAATGCTCGATGCAGGCGGAAAGTCGGTGAATGAAGTGGCCTTTGATATTGGCTATACCAACCCAAGTCATTTCATTGCGGCCTTCAAGAAAAAATTTGGCACAACACCGCGCAAATACAAGGTGGCAGAATAATCACGAATAGCGCAAGAGGTCTTATCTTCAAGCCATGAAGAAATTTGCCCTCACATTGTGCGTCTTGGCCCTCTCCTTCACGGCCATAGCCCAATCGATCGAATCCTCGGTATTGGAGGATATGAAATTCCGAAATATTGGCCCTGCTGGCATGTCCGGACGTGTGACTTCCATTGATGTCAATCCCCGTAATGACAACCACATTTTTGTCGGTACAGCTTCGGGTGGCGTTTGGGTCAGCGAAAATGCGGGCCAAAGCTGGACCTCCATTTGGGACGACCAACCGACAGCAGGTATTGGTGCCGTTAAAATTGACCCAACCAACCCCGATGTCCTATGGGTGGGCACCGGCGAAGGCAATCCAAGAAACTCGCAATCCAGTGGGGGGGGCTTATTCAAAAGTGTAGATGGCGGCAAGTCCTTCCAACTGATTGGACTGAAAGAAACCAAGCATATCCACCGCATTGTGATTGACCCTACCCATCCCAACACCGTATACGTTGCAGCCATTGGGGTTGCATGGGGTGACACGCCTGACCGCGGGGTGTACAAGACTACCGACGGAGGCAAGACATGGGCCAAAATACTGTACAACAATGAGCGCACTGGGGCTGCAGAATTGGTGATGGATCCCGTTAACCCCAACAAGCTCATTTGTGCCATGTGGGAGTACCGCCGCTGGCCTTGGGTTTTTAAAAGTGGCGGAGAAGGTAGCGGGATGTATGTCACACTTGATGGGGGTGAAACCTGGACCAAGCGCACCTCTGAAGACGGCCTCCCCGAAGGAGATTTGGGTCGTATGGGTATTGCGATTGCCCCAAGCAACCCGAAAAAAGTCTATGCACTGGTTGAAAACAAAGCCAAAAATGGACTGTACGCCTCTAACGACGGTGGCTTTAAGTGGTTCAAAGTCAGTGAAGATGAAAATATTGGCAACCGCCCCTTCTACTATTCCGATCTATTTGTCGACCCCTTCAATGACCAAACTTTGTATTCGCTCTGGACCTTGGTGACCAAGAGTACGGATGGCGGAAAAAGCTGGGATGTGGTGACCCCCTATTCCAAAGTTCACCCTGACCACCATGCAATATGGCTCAACCCACGACGTCCTGGTCATCTCATTGAAGGCAATGACGGAGGCCTGAACATCTCGTGGGATGCGGGCGCTAGCTGGCGTTTTGTTGAGAATCTTCCCGTAGCACAGTTTTACCACATTCGCGTTGACAATCAGCTTCCTTACAATGTCTATGGCGGCATGCAAGACAATGGCTCATGGCGCGGCCCAGCCTATTCTTGGATTGGCACTGGCATTGGCAACAATGAATGGCAAGAACTCTACTTTGGAGATGGCTTTGATGTTTTGCCCCATCCAACCAACCCCCGCATTTCTTATGCCATGGCACAAGAGGGCTCTTTAGCAAGGGTAGATATGGTCACCGGCATGACCGAATCCATCAAACCTGTCCATCCTAACGGAGAATGGCTGCGCTGGCATTGGAATGCCGCCATTGCAGGGGATCCCCTGAATCCTGATGGACTCTACTATGGTTCTCAATACGTGCACTACAGCCCAGACCAAGGTCGTACATGGAACATCCTCTCTCCAGACCTCACCACCAACAACCCAGACAAACAAAAAGCCCTCGAATCCGGTGGACTCACCTTTGACGTCACGGGGGCAGAAAACCATACCTGCATACTGACGATTGCCCCGTCGGTCAAAGATCCCACGACCCTATGGGTGGGAACAGATGACGGAAACATCCAGGTAAGCCGTGACGGGGGTGCAACTTGGACCCATTGTAGCCCAAAGATCAAAGGATTGCCTGAAGGCGCATGGGTTCCCCATATTCATGCCTCTGCCTACAGTGCAGCATTCATGCCTCTGCCTACAGTGCAGCAGAAGCATTTGTCGTGGTGAACAATTACCGTCAAAACGATTGGAACGCCTACCTCTTTCACACCAAAGACTATGGAAAAACATGGACCAATCTGGTGTCCAACGCCCATCTCACAGGCCACGCCCTGAGTGTCATCCAAGACAATGAAGTGCCCAGCATCTTATATCTAGGAACCGAAACAGGCTTGCAACTCAGTACGGATTACGGTAAGACATGGCAAGCCTGGAAGGGACTTCCTACCATGCCCGTGCAAGACCTAGCCATTCAGGAACGCGAACAAGACCTTATCCTCGGCACTTTTGGGCGTTCAGCATGGGTTCTAGATGATTTGCGCCCCTTGCGCGCCATGGTCAAAGGGGCTGCGGCCAACCGCACCTTGACGGCCTTTGATGCACCCTTGGCTATTCACGCCGAAACCCGTGTTTCAGATGGTATTCGCTTCCAGGGGTGGGCAGATTTTAAAGGCGAAAACCGTGGGGGTGGCGCTCGATTTGTCCTTTACCTCCAGCGTGACGAAGCATCCAAGGCTCCACTCAAAGTGGACCTCTATGATGCAGACGGAGGGCTCATTCGTCACATGGAAAGAAAATTGGACAAAGAAGATGTGGGCCTCTACCGCTTTACCTGGGATTTGGCCGAAAAAGGAAGCCAACGCCCACGATGGGGCAAGCGCAATGAGGACCGTGAAAAGTCGGATCCTCGCGGAGCATCCGTGGCGCCAGGACCATATTTGGCCGTCTTTTCCCTTGACGGTGCCCTTGATAGCGCCCATGTAGAGGTGGTAGACGATCCCCGCATCCAAATGCCTGCAGCAGAATGGGATGCCCAAATCGCCTTCCAACGAAGTTTATATGGCATCAACCAAGACATGGCTGACTTGGTCTCCAAACTCTATGAAGCCAATCAAAGCTTAGGCTCACTGGAGGGCATCTTGAAAGACCGCAAAGACACGGACAGTGCGCAAGTACAGCCCTTTTTGGACGAGATTAAAAACCTCAAGAAGGCCATTGAAGACCATCGTTTGCGCCTGTTTGGCAAAGAGGACGTCAAAGGATATTACGAGCAACCCGAAACGTGGGCATCGTTGAACGGACAGTTTGGGGGTTACCTCTGGAGCCTACGAGGAAAGCCCAGTCCCAATTTGATGAACATCCATGCTACTTGGGAAAAGCGCACCCAAGAGGAGATGGCCCTGCTTTCCGCCTTTTTGGATACGGATTACCGTGAGTTTAGCGAACGCATTGCCTCTACCGCATTGCCTTTGCTCCCAAGTTGGAATCCTTGATGAGCCTGCAACCAAAACAGACCAAGTTTCATCCGGCATTGCCGGAACCTCTGCCGCCCATTCGACGATTTCGCGCAAGCGAAATGGCCGAATGGGCGGGTAAGGCGGAGCATATTGTCTTTGACTTTGGCAAAGTACTGATCGACATTGAGCCACAGCGCAGTGCCGAAGCCTTTATTTCCCTTGGGGCCAAATCCAGCTTTACCATTGGGGCGCTAGGCTACCAAAACCACAACGCCTACCAGGCGGTTGAGACCGGTGCGCTCTCCTCTTCGGAGTTTAGAGATGCTTTCCGACAGCATCTCCGCCATGCCGCTTCTGACCGAAGCCTTGACCATGCCTGGAATGCGTTGCTCTTGGGTTTTCAACCTTGGCTGATAGGTCAACTGCACCAGTTAGCCAAGGATTATCGGCTTCAAGTGCTCAGCAATACCAACCGCATCCATATGGATGAAGTCAAACGCCGTCTTGGGCCCCGTGGGTACGGCGAATTTACCCGCTGTTTTGAACATGTTTTCTATTCCTATGATCTAGGGCTTCGCAAGCCTGATCCCGCCATATATAGGGCTGTTGATCAAAAACTTGGGGTTAAGGATCCGAGCACAGTCTTTTTTGTGGACGACAATGCCGACAATGTAGCGGCGGCTATAGCACATGGGTGGCAGGCACGGGTCTTTGTGCCTTGATGTTCGTCGGTTATTTAGCTTCCTGCGTCTGACACAACTCGATCAGGACACCTCCAGCAGTTCGCGGGTGGACAAACGCCACCAACATATTGTCGGCCCCTTGTTTGGGCTCCTCACTCAACAACAAAAAACCCTCTTGCTTCAGTCGCGCCATTTCGGCACGAATATCCGCCACTTTATAGGCCACATGGTGCAAGCCTTCGCCGCGTCGTTCGATAAAGGTGGCTATGGGGCTATCTGGGCGGGTAGCCTTGAGCAATTCAATTTTATTGGGGCCTATCTGAAAGAAAACGGTCGTCACCCCTTCCGATATAACCTCTTCACGCTTGTATGGTGCCACACCTAACATGGCAGTATAGCGGGCTTCAGCAGCGCTTACATCTTTGACTGCAATGCCGAGGTGTTCAATGTGTTCAAAATGGGGGCTCTGGCTCATGCTTCAAACATTTGGGTTTGTACCAAGTTAGCGTATAGGCCTTGCTTGGACATTAATGCGGTGTGGGTGCCCTCTTCTACCATTTGACCATTGTCCAAGACGATGATGCGGTCAGCACGTTGAACGGTAGACAGGCGATGCGCCACGACCAAGGTTGTGCGGCCTTGACTTGCCGCCTCGAGAGCCTGCTGAACCAGACGTTCATTCTCTGCATCTAAGGCAGAAGTAGCTTCATCTAAGAGCAATACAGGGGCAGCGCGATAGATAGCGCGTGCCAAGGCCATACGCTGCCGTTGGCCGCCGGATAACTTGCACCCGCCCTCCCCCAGGGGTGTTACCCATTTTTCGGGAAGTGCTTCAATGAATGCGAGCGCCTGAGCTGCTTTGGCCGCTTCACGGGCACGCGCTTGGTTTGGCTGTGGATCGCCAAGGGCGATATTCTCTAGGGCATTGATATCAAACAGAAAAGCATCCTGCGTAACCAGGGCCAAGCTTGCACGCCATGCCTTCAGGGAAATAGGCGCATCCTGGGGACGATCCTTGCTTTTTGTTAAGGGTAGGTCATCAATCCTGATTTGGCCTGCAGTTGGGTCCATCGCCCGCATGAGTAGATTGATTAAGGTAGTTTTTCCTCCACCTGATGGCCCAACCAGCGCCACCGTCTCGCCTCGGTTCACCTGCAAAGAAAGCCCATCAATGGCAGGTTTTTGCGCCCCGGGGTAAGTAAAATGCACTTGGTCAAACTGTATATGAACGGGCCCATCAGATGGGCAAGTCCAGGCGTTCGTCTGGGGAGGGTCTACTATTTCTTCGGGAAGATCCATGATGTCGAAGAGACGCTCTGCTGCTGCACTTCCTTTTTGCACATTATACAACGCCATGGAGACCGATTTAAATGCCGGAATCAACTGATAAAAGAAGAGCAAATAGGCCACAAGCGTGGCTCCGGTTAGGCCTCCTCCGGCCAAGACTTCACGGCCTCCAAAAAAGAGAATAAGCAAGAGGGCCATGACCCCAATAAGTTCGGACAGTGGGCTGGCCAAATCACGACGACGGTGCACCCCGCGCGTAGCCTCAAAGGCCTGCTGATTGACTTTATCAAAGCGCTGATGCTGGTAGCTCTCCGCTTGAAATGCTTGTAAAATGCGCAAGCCCGACAAACTTTCTTCCATGGCCGACAGAACGTCGCCCAGTCGATCTTGCGCAATGCTTGACTTCCGTTTTAAACGTTTGCTTACCCATTGCAGCAGCGCCCCTGCCAGTGGCGCAATGATGAGCAAAATGAGGGTCAGTTTCCAACTCATGGCGAGCAAAATGGCCAGCGATCCTAGAATGACTAACGGCTCGCGCACCAACAATTCCAAGCCAGTCAATATGGCCCATTCAACCTCCGTTACATCATTGGATGCCCGCGCAAGGATATCGCCTTTGCGCTTTTCTGAGACCGTGCCCGGCGCCAATGCCAAAATTTTGCTATGCAAAGAGCCGCGCAAAGTGGCCGTGATGCCGGTGCGTAAGGTGGCCATATTCCACAAAGCTGCGTAGCGGAATACATTTTTGGCCAAAAACAAACCCATGGCGCCCATACAGACGCGCACCAGCGTCCCCAATGCACCATACTGTTGCACCCATTGGGCCACAAAAAAGGCAATCCAAGCCTGAAAACCTTGTCCCCCCATGGCGGGTGCCATGGCATTTCCCATATTCTCTGAGGGCAATGAAATGGATTCTCCCGCGCCCAAGATCACCTCTAACACCGGAATAATCATCCCCAAACTAAAGAGTGACACCAAGGTGTAGAGCACATAAAACAAAGCGCTCGAGCCCAATGCCTGATGGAAGGGGCGAGCCAGTTGGAAAATGCGGCGCAAAGGGGTCATCCCACGAAAGTAATGCCTTATCCCCAGTGTGGGCGTACTTTTGCTCCATGGAAAGCACCCGTCAGAAAAAAATAGCCAGCCTTTTGCAGCGTGATTTAGCCGAAATTTTCCGTGGCCACGCTGCGAGTGAGTTTCCGGGTACCTTGGTTTCGGTGAGCAAAGTCCGCGTATCGCCCGACTTGGGGCTATGTCGTGTGTACCTCTCGGTCTTTCCTACGGGCAAATCCGAAGGTGTCATGACCTACACGCAGGAACAAGCGCCTCGCTTGCGTGCAGCCCTGGCACAAAAAGTGCGCAACCAGTTGCGCATTATTCCCGAACTCCACTATCATTTAGATGATTCTATGGAGTATGAAGCGAATATTGACCGCTTGTTAAAAGAAGGCGGCGAAAACCCATTCAAATAAGTCAACAGCGTGGACCCGTCCCATCCATTTAGACTTGGGGGACGCTTCTTGCGGGGGCGGACGCTGTCCAATGCTGTCACACGCGCAGCTGCTGCAGGTGTGGCGGTAGGGACTGCTGCGATGATTGTTGTACTCTCCGCGTTCAATGGACTAGAGAATTTAATTCTCACCACCTATGAGAAGGTGCATCCAGACCTCACCATCATTCATGAGGCTGGAGGCAGATTTACCCTTACAGCGCAAGTAAGTAAAGCCTTGGAGGCGGATACCTCTTGCCTTTGGATTCCTATTCAGATACAAAAGGCCTTGCTTAGAACCCCCTCAAGAGAGCTCTTGGTGGATGTCATCGGGATGCCCCGAGAGCGTTGGGCCCAGCACCCTTGGATGGACTCACTGACGGCACAGACCCTTTCAGCGCAACCTTTTCCTAACGAAGCGGCCTTCGGCTATGGCGTAGGTATACAAATGGGGCTGATCGAATTAAGTGGCCGAGAGGGTATGGAACTTCTGTGGCCAGGGCAAAACCTTGGCAGCGGGTTGGCTATAACCTCCTCCTTTGTCCGACAACGCATTGCACCGGAGCGCATTTTTTATGTGCATCCTCAGGTGGACCAACATACCATTGTGCTTGATGCGCAAACCTTGTCATCATGGACAGGAGATGCACGCATTGATGCCATCCATGCGTGGACCGCAGATCCTTCCACACTAAAAAAGACCCTGCAAAACGTTGACCCACAACTGCTCGTGCAATCGCCGCAAGACAGAGAAGCAGCCCTCTTTCGCGTTATGAAAAGTGAAGGCCTAATCACGACCGCCATTCTCTCTTTTATTGTACTGCTCGCCTCCTTAGGGCTCTATAGTGCTACGGTCCTCTTAGGCATGGAAAAAGAAGGGCAACGCTCCATCTTGCGCGCTATGGGAATGCCCGAACATACCGTCAGGCTCAGCTTTTGGTGGAGTGGTATTTGGGTTTCTGCCCTTGGCGGCTGTATAGGCTGGATACTCGGCAGTGGACTCGTTGCGGGGCAGGCGGCATTTGGATGGGTTCCCCTAGGTAATGGCTATGTTGTGACCGCGTATCCTGTCCATTTTTCTTGGCTACAGTCCATCGCGGTAGGGGGCTTTGTGGTGCTCGTAGGGGCCGTATTGTCTTGGCTGGCAACCCGAAAATTGAAGACCTCCTTGTATGGGCTGCGAGGGGCGGCCTAATGAAGTCCCCTGCGGGTAGGCTCCTTCGGTAAACCCCGCATATTATCCCTGCATTTCCGCCATCGCTGGACCATATTCGGTCAAGATAGCCTCAAAGGTGCCCATGAGTTCATCTACCTCATTGGAGGTGACTAATGTCATTCGATAATCCTTAAAGTGTGGAAAATCACGGAAATAATTGCCATAATGACGGCGTGTTTCAGCAATGGCTAAGCCCTCCCCTTTCCATTGAATGGCCAATTCTAAATGGCGGCGGGCCGCCGCAACGCGATCCTCCAATGTGGGAGCAGCCAAATGCATCCCGGTGGCCATAAAATGCTTGATTTCATTAAAAATCCAGGGATAGCCAATTGAGGCGCGGCCAATCATGACACCATCTACGCCATATAGATTACGCATTTCGAGGGCCTTCTCGGGGCTATCTACATCCCCATTGCCAAAAACAGGAATATGCATCCGCGGGTTGTTTTTTACTGCTGCAATGAGGGACCAGTCCGCTTCCCCTTTGTACATCTGTTTGCGCGTTCGTCCATGGATGCTGATGGCCTGTATCCCCACATCCTGCAGCCGTTCTGCGACATCAACGATATACTTTGTGTTATCATCCCAGCCGAGGCGGGTCTTGACGGTGACAGGTTTTTGTACCGCTTTGACGATCTCTGCCGTCATGCTGACCATTTTGGGAATGTCTTGAAGAATGCCGGCACCGGCACCTTTGCACGCGACCTTCTTCACTGGGCACCCGTAATTGATATCAATAATGTCGGGGTTGGCCTCTTCGCAAATTGCAGCGGCTTCGCGCATAGAGTCAATTTCGGCACCAAAAATTTGGATGCCGATAGGGCGTTCATACTCAAAGATGTCTAGCTTGGCTACCGATTTAGCGGCATCTCGGATTAAGCCTTCGGACGAAATAAATTCAGTATACATCAAATCTGCCCCATGCTGTTTGCACAAAGCCCGAAAGGGCGGGTCACTCACATCCTCCATGGGGGCAAGCAACAAAGGAAATTCACCCAAGTCTATGTTGGCAATCCGCGCCATCTGTCCGATTTTTGACAAAATTAGCCCTTTATTAGCAACCTCATGTCCATGAATGTGACTTCTCGTCGTTCCGAATTTTTGCCCTTCCTCCTTGTCTTGTTTACTGGGGCCCTTTTAGCAGCGCTCATTGCACCTAAAGGCCTGGAACTCTTTGGCTACGGCGGAATGACCTTAGAGGCTATTCTTGCACGACCAGAGGTGGGGGTGGGTCGTTCTTTGCTATTGAGCCAAGGTCTGTATGCCCTGTTCATGTTTCTTCTGCCCGCCCTTTTTCTTTATCAACGCTGGCATGATGGGCGTGTAGCATCCCTTTTACAGCCTTCATGGAGTGCGCTGGACAGTCTTCTGGCATGGATTATACTACCCGCACTCCTTCCCGCCTTAAACGCCTGTAATAGTCTCTGGGTGGGCGCTGCGCATGGCATGGATTTTATGGCGCCCCATTTTGAGGCACAAGCGCAAAGTGCTCTTGCCGTTGATCGCATGCTTTTTATGCCGACCTGGGTCGACCATGCCGCAAGTATTCTCGTCTTTGTTGTGCTCGCAGCCTTTTCGGAAGAATTTCTCTTTCGCGCCAGCCTACAGAGATTTCTGCATGGGCAAGCCAAGCCTTTTATGGCCATTCTTGGCGCCACGATTGCTTTTACGATAGGTCATATGAACTTTATCCAATGGCCCTTCTTGGTGGGAGCCGGCTTTACCCTTGGACTTGTGTATTATCTATCTGGCCGCTTGTGGATCAGCTTTGGTGCGCATCTCATTCATAATGGACTCACCTACTACTGGACGCAAGAGGCCGGGCCTAATGCCTATGGCACGATGGAAGAAGTCCTTCCTTTTTGGATCATCCTCTGCGGTCTCATTATAGCCCTTAGCGCAGGCTGGCTCCTGATAAAGCGTCATGCGCCTAAACCCCACCGGGCAGCATAAAAAAACCCGACACAGAAACTGCGTCGGGTTTAGGCTAAACGTTTTAATCGTTTAGTACGTCTTATACAATTCTTCAGGTGAACCTGCAGGGTTGGTTGAATAGCTGATCTTCAAAGCCTGCGCCTTGCGGAGCTCTTGCTTCAAATCAGAAATCAAACCCATCTTCACATCAATATCCGCCTTGATCGAAACCGTGAACTTGGGGCGCTCCGCCTCATTGATTTCTTCACGCTTCAAAATGACAAAAGACTGCACATCTCCCACACTACCCAATTGATCATCCAATTGAATACGTGGTTCAGATCCATACAGCTCCGTGTTGCGTGGTGCACCCATGTAGATATAGGTCGTCAAATCTTTGCGGTCTAATTTCTGAATCTCCGTTGCCTTTGGCTTTTTCACCTTTACAAGCAAGGTGACTTCACGCATGGTCGTCGTCACCATAAAGAAGAACAACAACATAAAGACGATATCAGGCAAAGATGCCGTAGATACCGGTGGAGTTTCTTTGGATTTTTTCTTACGAATCTGCGCCATTATCCTCCTACACTTACAGGTTCTGCTTCAGAAATGAACTGAGGATAGACCTCAGAGACGGCTGCCTTCCCTTCCTCATTGAGCAAGTCGTAGGCACGTCCATACTTGCGAAGAGCAAGTTCGTTCCGGAGTTCTGAATATGCTCCCAAAAGTTCGTTACGCACTTTGACAAACATGTCATAGCTGGTACCGCGGTCGTTTTGCAACGATATAATGGCTTTGGTTGGGTTTTCAGAGCTCTTTGGATCGCGTGCACCTCGGCAATCTTCACAACTTCCATCCCCATTGTTGTCAATAAACAATTTGGTGGATGAACGAAGATCCTTCAGCTCCATGTATTCTTCCTCAACCAATAATTGGTTATTCGAATTCACAAGGACGACAAAGATGTTTTTTTCACGGATTTCATTGTCTTCGGGTGGCGGTTCTTCTGACCATGGCGGAAGCTTTACCATCAAGCCCTTGTCCACATCCATCGTGGTTGTCACGAGGAAGAAGATCAGAAGCAAGAAGGCGATGTCTGCCATCGACCCTGCATTGATTTCAGGAATTGCACGTTTATTTCGAGCCATAAGGCCAAAACTTATTTACGAATACGAGACAAAGAAGAGTACACCACAGCACCTACAGCCAAAATAAAGCAGATGTAGAAGGCATTTAGCCCCGCAGATACCCACTTTGTGGTGGATTCATCTACGTTGTCATACATCGCAAAATCTGAGCCGTCAGCTAAGATGTAACTCAACACGAAAATGGCTACCAAGGCACCCACGCCCATCCCTGCACTGCGCAAGCTGGCTGGATTGATAAGCATGCCGTTCACTGCGCTGCCAATCGCCAAAATAGCGGCTACAACGACAAGAATGACCGTCAAAACGACGGCAGAGCTTACCATACCTTCTGACCCGGAGAACCAGATCCCCAATGTGGGGATCGCGCCTGCCAACCCTGCCAGCACGGCGGCTCCCATGGAAATTACCCGCACGTTTTTCATATCTGGCTAGTTTACTTGTTCTTTTCTTGATAAGCAGCGACCAAGTCCAAGAAGGAGATAGAAGCGTCTTCCATTTTGTTTACGATGTTGTCAATCATGGCAATGATCAAGTTGTAGAAAACTTGAAGGATCATCGCTGTGATCAAACCAAATACCGTAGTCAAAAGTGCCACTTTAATTCCCCCCGCTACGAGTGATGGAGAGATGTCGCCTGCCGCTTCAATCGCGTCAAAGGCATCAATCATTCCGATAACGGTACCCATAAAGCCCAACATAGGCGCCAAAGCGATAAACAATGAAATCCAAGATACGCCACGCTCAAGCTTGCCGTTCTCTACAGATCCAACAGAAACAATGGCTTTGTCCACCATGTCAATACCATCGTTCATTTTGTCTAAGCCATTGTAGAAGATCGACGCTACAGGTCCGCGTGTAGCACGGCAAACCTCTTTAGCAGCATCAACGCCCCCATTGTTCAATGCTTCTTCTACATCAGCCAACAACTTATCATTGTTGCTTGTAGACATAGCCAAATAAAGGATACGCTCAATGACCAACGCAAGACCCAATACTAAGGCAAGCAATACGAAAGACATGAAGAAAGGTCCACCATCGATGAACTGCTTCTTTAAAACTTGTGAGAAGCTAGCCTCTTCTTCAGGGGCGGCTTCTTCGGTGACAGCTTCTTCAACAACAGCAGTAGAGGCTGTGGCAGCGGTACCGTTAGAGTCAGTAGCTACAGATTCGTCAGCGGCAACCATTTCAGTGGCAGCAGCTTCCGTCGCTTCTTGAGCGAATGCGCTAGAGCTAAACAATACACCTGCAATGAGCAACAGGGTGAAAACCTTTTTCATGGGTTTTGGGCGAGGTTAGATTAAACAGATTGAGTTCAAGAGAGGCAAAAGTAGGGGAATTGGGCATTCCTCCCAAAGCCCAAAGGAAAAGAAATCGTTAAGCTTATTGATAGGTGGCATTTTGCAAAGCGTTCGAATCCCAGTCTTCCGTTTGCTGAATGGCCGCTAAGGCTTCTGCAGGGTCGTTGACCACCGTCCATAAGTGTAGATGTTCAGGACGCATAAAATCTTCTTCTACCATCCGGGCCAACATGGCCAATTGGGGGTCGTAAAAGCCCTCTTGGTTGACAATAATAATGGGTTTTAGATATTGACCCAATCGCTTCAGTGTAATAGCTTCTAGCAATTCTTCTAGGGTGCCACAACCGCCTGGCAAAGCAATTAGACCTTCGGTGTTAGACAAAAGCAGCTGTTTGCGTTCCGACATGGTGTCCACAAAAATGAAATCCTCCACCAGCGGGTGGTTCATCTCAACGTTTTTAAGAAAGTGGGGCATCACTCCATGTGCTACTCCACCGCCTTGCACAATATGGGTGGCAATATGTCCCATTAATCCAGTTTTACCCCCTCCAAAGACCAATTCAGCGCCATGTTCGATAAATTTTTTAGCTAAGCGTTCCGCCCCCTCTAGGTATTTAGGGTTGGTTTTGGCAGAGCCTGCACAATACACGGTAACCCGTGCACCTTTTAAGGATCTCATACATTTTTGTTCTTAGCAGCGCGAAGCGCATCCAATTCCTGGGCAACCCTTTCCGCTTCTGCGGTTTTTAGATCTGACGCAGCCCGGTTGATCTTAGACAATTCAAAGGCCTCTTTCAGCTTTAGAGCATACAAGGCTTGGAGTTTTTCCTCCTGACTTTTCGGTTTTAACCATCCAAACATGGGGCAAAGTTAGGCGATCGGCTTTCGAAAGAAGAATCCAACGACGGCATTTGTGCAGATTCCAGCAACCGGGGCACAGCGTATGGATGTGCACATAGGTAGGGTAGTTTTAGAGAGGTACTATTCATGTGCTTTGGCTCTTTTTGGACCTGTGGAGCGCCTGGCTCCAAATGCTCGGAGTCGCGCAGGATAAAATGGTTGAAACTCCTTGTACTTTTGTCTCTATGAAACGCATCCTTCTCATTCTTGTCATCATCCTAACGTCGGGTACAGCAGGATTCTTGTATTACCTCGGGCTATTTTCTCCCCTAACACCTTTGGAAGGAACAGAGGGGGGCTACCTCCTTGGAGGAGTCTACCACACCGGCCCGTATGAAGAAATAGGGCCTGCCTTTTCTAAAGTGCAATCCATGGCAGACTCTATGGGGATCCTTACGGAGACCATGGTAGGCTGCTACTTTGACAATCCCAAGGAAATTGAAGCGGATAGTTTGCACAGCTTTGTTGGCGTAGTCCTCGCGACCGGTGAAGAAATGAACACCCCTGGAAACATGGATTATGGTGCGCTTTCACTCTATGCTATTGGCAAGGGAGAAGCCATCATGGTGGACTTTCCTCGTAAAAATGACTTGTCGATGATCATCGGGGCCATCCGGGTCTATCCTTTCCTCACAAAAGAAGCCGAAGCACGCGGATTTGAGGTGGGTGAGGTGTATGAGATTTACTCTGAAGATAACATTCGATACGTGTTTCAAGCTTTTCCAGTTGCCCAGGACTCTACGGGGCTAGAGTGGGAGCTAGAGGCGTCCGAACCCTACTGAGCGCATTCTCCGTACCTTTGGGGTCTTGAAAGCATTTACAGACCTTGGCCTCGCCTCCCCACTCGTGGACGCGTTGGCCCGCGAGGGGTACGAAACCCCCACTCCCATCCAAGCTCAAGCGATTCCATCCGCCCTACAAGGACGTGATATCTTAGGGACCGCACAGACCGGAACCGGGAAAACGGCAGCCTTTTCGTTGCCCATATTGCAACACCTGATGCCTATTGCAGAGCATCCAGGCAAACGCCCCGTGCGTGTATTGATCATGACCCCCACACGGGAATTGGCTTTACAAATAGATGAGAGTATTGGCACCTATGGGGCAAACCTTGCCCTAAGCCATGCCGTCATATTTGGCGGAGTAGGCCAAAAGCCCCAAACAGATGCTTTACGCCGCGGCGTGGATATTTTAACGGCCACTCCAGGGCGCCTTTTGGACCTAATGAACCAAGGCTTTATTGACCTGCGGCATTTGAGCCATTTTGTATTAGATGAGGCAGATCGTATGCTCGACATGGGCTTTATCCACGATGTGAAAAAGATAATTGCCAAACTGCCTGCAAAGCGGCAGACCCTCTTTTTCTCCGCTACTATGCCTAAAGAGGTCGTCACCTTGAGTGACCAACTGCTTAACAACCCCGTTCGCGTGGCTGTAGCAGCGGTATCTACCACGGCAGAAACGGTCCAACAAAAAGTATTCTTGGTGGATCAAAAGACCAAGCGGTTCTTGCTTAAACATTTATTGGAGGGTTCTGAAAAAGAAATTCCAACCGTTTTAATCTTTACCCGAACAAAGCATGGTGCTGACCGCGTGGTGAAAGACCTATTGCGCTTTGACATTACCGCGCAAGCCATCCATGGCAACAAAAGCCAAAATGCACGTCAAAATGCATTGAAGAATTTCAAATCGCGCGAGACTCGGGTGTTAGTCGCTACCGACATCGCTGCGCGCGGTATTGATATTGATGAATTGACCCACGTGATCAATTATGAGATCCCTAATATTCCCGAAACCTATGTGCACCGCATTGGACGAACGGGCCGAGCAGGACATAGTGGCGTAGCCTGGTCGTTTGTAGACCAAGATGAGCGCAGCTTTCTTAAGGATATTCAACGTTTGATTAAAATGGATATCCCTGTCGAAAAAGTCCATCCTTTTATCCCGGGTACCGTGGTCGAAGGACAGATGGCAGAGCCAGAACGCGAAGCACGCCCTCCAAGGAGGGAGGCTTCGTCACAGCGTTCCAATCGCGGCCCAAGCCAAGGCCAACGCAGTGCATCGCCCAATCCAAGAGGGCAAAACCCACGTGGCCCGCGTGAAGGAGGCAGCCAAGAGCGCGGCACTACGCAACGTGGAGGCGAAGTCTCAAGCCGTGGACCACAACGCGAGGGTGAAAACAACCGTACAGCTCAACCGCGTCCTGAAGGGGGTAATCGTCCAACCGCGCACCGTGGTCGCCGCAATTATGGCAGCAAACCTTCAGGTGAATTGCCTAGAAGTGAGCATGGAAACACAGAATTCAGGGCCCCTGCGCAAAAGAAAAAAGATGGAGGTCGACCCGCTGCACGCGGCAATTCCTATTGGGGAAATGACGCCTCCGGCACCGGTGGGGCAACGTCTAAAAGCGATGAAAACCGCAACCAAAAGGGCGGGAATTGGCTAGACCGTTTGCGGGGGAAATAACGGGACAATGAGATGATTCATAGTCAGGTGAGTTCCCGTACTTTTAGAGGAACAACCCGCTCCAATGAAACACCTCTTTTCCCTATGCCTAGCCCTTGCAAGTACAACGCTTTTGGGTCAGTGGACAACCAATACGGCGCTCAATACTTTGGCGGCACAAAGTGCCACAGATGATTTGATGAGCAAGGCTACGCTGGATGGCCGAACCTATATAGCCTTCTGGTCGCCTGTTTCAGCGCCCGTTTACTATGAAATGCGGGTTCAACTATTGGATTCTGCCGGCGTGCCACAATTTGGCACCAATGGCTTGCTTGTGGACAACAGCATTGGCATGAGTACGTCTACGGTCACATGGGATATTGCCGTGGACAACAACCACAATCTCTATGTTGGTATAACTGGGACAGGGGGAAACGGGGATGCGCGTGTCCATAAAGTCTCAGCGAATGGAACCAAGCCATGGGGAACAAATGGCATCACGGTTGGCCAAGGCTATAGTGTAAAACTGCTCCCCCTTAATTCAGGTGACCTGATCGTAAGCTATCAGCCTGGTACCCATGCGCAGATCAAAAAGTATAATGCCTCCGGTGTTTCACAGTGGACTACCCCCATTACGGTGACGCCTACTATTGCTAGTCATAGCACCGTGCCGGGAGAACTGGTAGAAATCAGTGCAGGCAAATTTATCTTGGTTTTTCATGACAAAGGGGGATTCTCTCCTTCTGCTCTCCCCTTCGCACATTGTTACAGTTCAGCCGGGGCAGCAGTATGGACAGGACCTGTTGCCATTTCGAGTGGCACGTACACCTATACATTTAATCGGTACAACCTTATCACGCGTGGCGACACAGCATACTTCGGCTATGGCGGAGCGCAAGGCATGAATTTACAGTCGTTTATTCAGCGCATTAATCCGGATGGGACCTTGCCCTGGGGAGCCAATGGGGTTGATTTTGGGGTGCAAAATACCTTGTACGAGCGGTCCATGTCTTTGGCGCGAGGAGATGATTCAAAATATTTATGGGCCATCGCGGAGATGACCACCACCAGCCAGGGCAATATGGGCGAGGCTGTTCAAAAAATTCATGCCTCTACAGGTGCGCGTTTACTTGGCAGCAATGGCCTGACCGTTTTTTCCATAGGCACCAGTGACATTTCACATCGAGGCAATTTGCAGGTCTATGACGACCATCCTGTTTTTCTCGTCTCAGATGGCAATAGCAATGGCGTTTTTGCCCAAGATCTACTATTGATTGAATTAGATAGCTTGGGCAACTTTATGCACACGCCTCCAGGATTGGCTTTGGCCACAAATGCCAGTGGGGTAAAGAGCCGAATTCACTTTTTGCGCATGAATGGAGGCAAAGCCATCGGTGCTTGGGCCGAATTACGCAGTGGCGTATCCCATCCCTATGCCCAAATGCTTGATTTGACCCCATGCCAAGCGCCTTTGACACAGTTACAGTTTCAATCCAATGGCCTGAGTGTGCAATGGGCGAATAATTCCCTCAATGCAGATTCTGTGTATTGGGATTTTGGCGATGGCAATACCTTATGGTCAAGCGCTTCCGCATTGAACCATACCTATAGCCAAGCAGGGACGTACCAGGTTTGTGCGGTCAGTGTCAATAGCTGCGCGAGCGACACGCTTTGTTCTCTCATTACCCTTTGTGCGCCTCTTTCTGCAGCGTTCCAGACCAACACGCTGATGGATTCTGCTTTTTTCTGGTTAAGTACAACAAGCGCCGATTCTGTCATGTGGGATTATGGCGATGGCGTTTCAGAAACACGCACGGATAGCATAGCTTCACATCTGTATGCCGCCAATGGCCCATACACGGTTTCTGCCATGGCCTACGATGCCTGTACAACGGACAGTGCCACCGCTACGGTTGTCATTTACGGAATAGGGCTAGACCCAGCCCAAATTTCGGATTGGTTGTTGCGCTTTGATGGTCAAGTGTTGTCCATACAAGGACCCACCCACACGGGGGGACTTGTTTCGTTGCAGATAACCCAAGTGGACGGACGGCAAATGGCCCGGTTTAGTGCAGGGCAAGATGCGGCGTCTCTATGGAAATGGGACGTCTCACAAATTCCACCAGGAATGTATATTCTGCAAGGGATGGACCGCCAGGGAAAGGCCTTCCGGTCAAGATGGGTACGCCCCTAATTTGGCGCCTAGAAGGACCCCGGTTTTCAGCAGATCTCATACGGTGATAAACCAGGCAGTTTTACCTAGATCGGCAAGCTCAGGGGAACGATTACCTTTCCATGATGAATACCACGGTCAAAAATATTCTCATTACCCTCATCGCTGCGGTTGCCGGAGCCACGCTGAATGGATTTCTTATTGCCAATAGCGCAGCGCTTATTGCGCCCCCTTTGGGCGCGGATTTGACCACCGAAGAAGGCTTAATGGCGGCCATGCCCCTTATGCAACCCAAGCACTATCTCATGCCCTTCTTGGCGCATGCGCTGGGCACCCTGTTGAGTGCGATCATTGTCAGTAAGTATGCCACAGAGCGCAAGCGCTCGCGTGCCATGCTGATGGGCTTTTTGTTTTTAGCGGGAGGCATCTATATGGTACGTCTATTGCCTTCTCCAATGTGGTTCAATCTTGTAGATCTTGGTCTTGCATATCTTCCCATGGCCTATTTGGGGTACATGATTACTGGGGGCAAGAAAGCCTAGCTTGGCATTGGCCAATCCCCCCCTGTTGTGCTTGTATAAAGGCAAAAAAGGGCCCAAGAAAACTTGGGCCCTTTTTATTGTCCATGTGTAGGGGCTACTTTATATCAAAGCGATCTAGGTTCATCACTTTAGTCCAAGCCGTCACAAAGTCATGAAGAAATTTCTCTTGGCTATCGCTGCAGGCATACACTTCTGCTAAAGCGCGCAATTCAGAATTAGAACCAAAAATAAGGTCAACACGTGAGCCCGTCCATTTGACTTCTCCTGTTTTTCGGTCGCGGCCTTCAAACGAAACGCTATGCTCACCTACCGCCGACCACGAAATCCCTAAGTCCAACAAATGAACAAAGAAGTCATTGGTCAACACCTCCGGTGAATGGGTGAATACGCCCTGTTGAATGCCTCCTGTATTGGTATTTAACACACGCATTCCCCCCACCAAAACGGTCATTTCTGGTGCTGTCAAAGTGAGCAATTGCGCCTTGTCTACCAACATTTCCTCCGCAGAAATAGAATACATGCGCTTGGCATAGTTGCGGAACCCATCCGCCTGAGGTTCTAACCATGCAAATGACTCCACGTCGGTTTGGGCCTCAGAGGCATCCGTACGGCCGGGGGTAAAGGGCACGGTAACCGTGTGCCCAGCCTTGGCTGCTGCCGCTTCTATTGCAGCCCCTCCTGCGAGAACGATCAAGTCAGCCATCGAGATGGCTTTGCCATTAGAAGCATGGGCATTGAATTCCGTTTGAATTTTCTCTAGGGAGTCCAACACTTTGCCCAAGTCAGCTGGATTGTTGGCTTCCCAATAGCGCTGTGGCGCCAAACGAACACGTCCCCCATTGGCGCCGCCGCGCTTATCCGAACCTCGGAAGGTAGAAGCAGAAGCCCACGCCGTTCCGACAAGCTGAGAAATCGTCAAGCCACAGGTTAATACTTTCTCTTTTAAGGTATTTACATCAGCCGAATCCACTAGAGGGTGCGTTAATGCGGGGATAGGGTCTTGCCAGATCAGCTCTTCTGAAGGCACCTCAGGGCCTTTATATAGAGCGAGAGGCCCCATATCACGGTGTGTCAATTTGAACCAAGCGCGCGCAAAAGCATCTGCAAACAGTTCAGGATGCTCATAAAAACGTTTGGAGATTTTCGCATAAGAAGGATCAAAACGCAAGGACAAATCGGTGGTCAGCATCGTAGGCTGATGCGTCTTACCGGCAACGTGTGCATCGGGCACTGTTCCCGCGCCTGCATCGCCTTTGGGTTTCCATTGGTAGGCCCCTGCAGGGCTCTTAAAGAGCTCCCATTCATACCCAAATAGGTTCTCAAAATAATTATGGCTCCACTTTGTGGGCGTCGTGGTCCAAATACCCTCCAAACCACTCGTAATAGTATCTTCAGAATGGCCCTTCCCCATCGTGTTCTTCCAGCCTTGACTTTGCTCCTCAATGGAAGCACCAGCGGGTTCTGGACCTACATATTTTTCTGGATCGCCAGCGCCGTGGGTCTTGCCAAAGGTGTGTCCTCCTGCAATCAGGGCAACAGTCTCTTCGTCGTTCATGGCCATGCGCGCAAAAGTCTCGCGGATATCCTTAGCGGCAGCCAGAGGGTCTGGGTTGCCGTTAGGTCCTTCTGGATTGACGTAGATCAAGCCCATTTGGACAGCGGCTAAAGGATTCTCTAGATCGCGTTCACCGCTGTAACGTTTATCTGCCAACCATTCACCTTCGGAACCCCAATAGATGTCCTCTTCTGGCTCCCAAACATCCGCGCGTCCACCTCCAAAGCCGAAGGTCTTAAAGCCCATATCTTCCAAAGCGACATTGCCCGCTAAAATCATGAGATCTGCCCATGAAATCTTCTGACCATATTTCTGTTTGATGGGCCATAACAAAAGGCGCGCCTTGTCAAGGTTGCCATTGTCTGGCCAACTGTTGAGCGGAGCAAATCGTTGCGTTCCAGCGCCAGCGCCACCGCGTCCATCACCGGTGCGGTACGTACCCGCACTATGCCATGCCATACGAATAAAGAAAGGGCCATAATGGCCAAAATCAGCTGGCCACCAATCTTGGGATGTTGTCATAAGATGAACCATGTCCTTTTTTAGGGCGGCATAGTCCAAAGAAGCAAAAGCAGTTGCATAATTAAAGTCTGCTGCCATCGGGTTAGAATGTGCCGAATGCTGGCGCAGGATGGATAAATTTAACTGGTTGGGCCACCAATCTTGGTTGCGCGTTCCGCGGCCAGCTGCTTTCGGTGCATTGTGGCCGGAGAAGGGGCATTTTGCCTCAGACGAATTCACATTGTATGAGGAGTGACTTTGGGGAGTATCTGCCACCATAATGGAGTTTTTAAAGATTTATATTAGGAGTAACAACATTTCGTGTCCTATGGTTTTTCGAACGTTAAAAGTACCCATTTTTGGGTATAAGAAAAGTCAAAATATGGAATCCGCCGTGGGCTGCGAACAGGTCCACCGGGCCTTGATGCTCCTTCAGGCCCCGCCGCGCAAATAGCCTGCCCAACTTTTAGCCCAAGGTTATGGTTTTGGTGTATACGCATGCCCTTCAGAAAAAAAAGCTTGCTCAAGGCACTGCGAATTTGGCCCTTTCGTACCTTGCTCCGCATGCGCAAAACCTATCTATCGGTTGACCACTACCTGCATGACCAACCCATCTGGCAGGAGGCCTTAGGCGCATTGGTGGATCTTCTCCGACAAGAAGATGTAGAGGAAACGATTAAATGGTCCACTCCGGTATACATGTACCGAGGAAGTAACATCCTCGGCTTAGGGGCCTTTAAACACCATTGTACTCTTTCCTTTTTTCATGGCGCACTCCTTTCTGATGCCGAAGGTGTTTTGCTAAAGCCAGGAGAAAACACCCAGGCTGGTCGCTGGATTAAATTTTGTCATGCAGAGGAGGTGCACAAAATGGCGCCCATTCTTAAAACCTACATCCAAGAGGCCATAGATGTAGCGCGTGCCGGGCACAAGATTGAAATGAAAACGGTGGATGAGTATGCTGTGCCCAAGGAACTCCAATCTGAGCTAAGCCAAGACCCTTCTTTTGAAGAAGCATGGAATGCCCTGACTCCCGGCCGAAGGCGCGCCTATTTGCTGTTCTTTGACTCCGCCAAACAGTCTGCTACGAAAACGGACCGCATCCTAAAATACCGGCCCCGAATGCTACAGGGAAAGGGCATCAACGATTGTATTTGCGGGCTCTCTAAGCGCATGCCCAACTGCGACGGTTCCCACAAGCAGCTCAAGGAAGCCTAAGGCATCACCCGCGCCCAATTGGCCAAGTGGTGGTACCCTGGGTGGTGTGAGGGCAAGACATTCTTATAGCGCACCTGACCCTCCTTTATCACCCAAAGCACACTGCTGTTTTGTTCCTCTACAAAATAGCCACCGCCGGGTAAGTGGTCAACCTCCCCCTCGGTAAAGCTGTAGATTTCATGGGCTTCCCATAGATCCTGGTCGAGTACCTCAAAGCCAGGCCGGTTCAAATGAATGCGCACCACTTGCGAGCTAAATGACCCCACCTCATAGGCACGATCGCTCATAGGCCATTTGTTGGGCGTAGGGCGCTCATTTTGAAGGCAATTGTTGTTAAAAACGGTGAGCGTACTGTCGCTTTCAATATCGACATCGTGTTGGCTATAAAACGGCCCTTCCAATAGGCGAATCACCTTCCCTGTGCTGGGTCTGAAATGCATGATCCATGAACCATTTCTTGCGCTGATAAAGAGATCTCCTTGGCAAAAATAGGGGCCATCATGCAGGGCGGGTTCAATGTCGTTCACATGAATGGGATCGCCCGGACTTTCGCTCTTCACGAGCAAATGGGTTAGCTCATTCTCGACGAGGATTTCCGTTAAACTCTTGTGATAAAGGACCTCCCCTGAGTAAGCATGGATTTGGGTGATGTGATTGTCTAAATAGGGAAAGGCCGCCATGCCGGTCTTAAAAATGGGTCGATAATAGAGAGGCTTCCCCGCCTCTTTCTCATAGCTACAGGCCCAAATCGTACTGTCTGCCGCCAAATTTTTTCCATGATGGTGAATAATGCTGTCCTGGTGCCAAATCCGCTGGCTATTTTTATCGATCCGAATCAATCCCGAATACCAATCCAACCCATAAATGAGCGAACTATCGGGAAGCATGATGCTGTGGACGATTCGGTCTTGAGGAATGGCCAATTGCTCGACCGTCCAGGTCTTTAAGGTTTCGCCCGTGCGCAAATTGATCAAAGCCACTGTTCGGGTATTCTCCTCGTTGTGGTAACTCGTCAAGATGGTTACGTCTTCTTCCAGGGTATTTATGGGTACAAAGTCCTCAGGGGTTCGAACAAACGTTTTTGGGTATTCCGAAACTTCCTGCTTCGCCGCTTCAAAGAGGTCTAAAAACCCGACGAAGGACTGCAACGGGGCTTGGATCCAGGTGGGCCAGGTCGATTTGCCCGTACTCACTTGCTTGACACTCCATCCAAATAGGGAAAGGCTAGCCAGTACCACAATCCCCGTCGCCAGGCCCGAAATCCATTTTTGCTGCATCCTACAAAGGTATATTCTTGGGATTTTGCAGTACTATCTCCAGAGAAAATCCCAGCCAGATGAAGCTTTCCCTTTGTATGGCATCCCTATTTGTTGCCCAAACCGCCTTTGCTTAAACAAGTAAAGTCACTCAAAATCAATAGGATACATCCATACTGTTCAAAGTGGGCGCGACGTAGTACGTAGGGTAGAAAATTTCCAATCCTATTTAGTCGAGAACGTATATGCGGCCATGCCGCCTATAATGGGAAGGGTGAGCTGGGTTTGTTTTAAATCAATCTTCAATGTAGTTCCCGGCTCTGGATGCAACGTGAAGGCTTGATCGCTAGAAAATATCATCAAGCCAATCTGTTGGCCAGCGGGTATAATTTGGTCATCCGGTTGAAGATCAAATTGGACCGTATAGAACTTTCCTGGAATTAATGATTCGCTCGTCGTGATGCTTTCATGGTTCTGCGGATCCGCCCAGCCTCGGCTAATGATATTGTCGTAGATGGCCGCATCTTCCTCTGTATTCCAAGGAAGTGAAACCAACCATATAGAAAGGTTGGCGGCTGGTTTTGAGCATGCTAGTCGGACAGATAGGGAAGCTAATCCCGACAAGTGTACCTCTTCCTGCAATATAGGTGTGACGTACAACAACCGATGATTTGAGGTAGTTGACATCGCCAAGGATTCCCCTGAAAAAGAGACATTGTCCACTAGTTTCTCCTTTTTGCGACTTGGTTTTCTGGTGGTCAGTTTTCCCTTGGTTTTGCCCCCTTTAGTCAAGTGCAAGACCACGGGTTGTGCTGCGGGGTTTGGGTAATCCGCATAAGGAATGGGTGCGTTGCGTGATTCCCCTTCGCGAACGATCCATGACCTTGGATCATTTTCTACCCCATTTTCAATACCGAACAAATAGCGGGTGAACCATTTGTTCATCATTTCCATTGGCGGTGAGCCCCCATGCCCATCCTGATGGTAATAGATTTGAACGGGCAAGCCCATCTCCCTAGCCTTGTTGTAGATCCGGTAGCTGTGTTCAGGCATTACATTCCAATCATTCAATCCATGGGCCATGAGCAAAGCAGCACGCATGGGAGCCATATCGTTCAAGTAATCACGTCCCGCCCAAAAGTCGTTATAATCACCTGTGGCCCTATCCATGTTAACACGCATAAGTTCGTCTCGAATGGTTTTATTGCCAAAGGCTCGTTTTGACTCTTCACCACTGTGGATGAATTCATAGAGTACGTCAATGTCCTCACCCAAATAACCCCCAGGGCTACGAACCAATCCATTAGAACGGTAGTAATGATAGTACGATGTGTTGGGTGCTATGGGAATGATGGCTTTCAAGGCTTCAACTCCCGTGGTAGCCGCCGCTAGGGGTATGGTTCCATTGTAGGAGGTTCCTGTCATCCCCACCTTTCCCGTGGACCAGTAGGCGTAGACTTTCTCATCTCCCGTTCGTTCTTTGTACCCGTTGTCTCTTCCGGCCAGCCATTCAATAACCGCCTTTGGTGCCAGGGATTCATTATCGCCCCCAACGGTAGGAGAGCCATCGGAAAGCCCTGTACCAGGAGAGCTTGAGTGCACAACGATGAAGCCTCTGGGAACCCACGTATACACTTGTGAATTTGAAATGGTGGGACGTTGGCCTTTGCGAACCACCTCTGCGTGTCTGGGGGGTTCGGGGACCTCCCCTAATTCATGTGCTACGTTCCAAAAAAGGTCGCGATCGTTCCCCGCCGTTCCGGCATAGTATGGGCTGCTTTCATAAATCACAGGCAATTGCAATCCGTCGTTTGTCCGAGCCGGCCTTGTCACATCTACATGCATTCTGTCTAGGCGTCCATCTCCATCGGTATCAAAATCTGCTTCAACCCATAGATCCTCACGAATCCAATTCGCTGAATTCTCGAAAGCTGGCACAATTTGAGCTTGGCCCTCTTTAAAAAATGGAGCCTCTTGGCCCTGCAGAGATGAAAGAGATAGCGTTAACCCTAGTACGCAGAGGGGTTTGAATATTTTCATGTAAAAGAGTTTTACAGTGCAGTGCACCCAACCTAAGTTAGTTAAAAGTCTATGGGCAGTCCCACCTGCTTAGCATTGGTCCGTCCTCATGCCGAGCTCGGCATCTACACGCCACGTGAAGTGCTTATGAAAAACTCCGGTTTCTTTCAGAAGAAAGGAGCACTTAAACTCTGCGCCTAGAGGACAATAAAAACGTGACATGTTCTAACTGTGAAAATTGCACCTGCTCTAAGGAGTTTGATTGGAACGCCGTTGTCAAGTCCCCGTAGGCCTCATGCTACCTGTATTAGAAGCGACTACACGCAGGCCATAGGGAAGTAATACAAAAAAAACAGCACTCAAGGTGCTGTTTTTCAATAATTTGCGGAGAGAGGGGGTTTTGAACCTAACTCTCCAATATGCTCAATATCAGTAATTTACGAGAACTCTTTTCGCTAAGTCAACCCGCTAAGCAACCCAATCGGCCGCGGAGGGCATTTCGCCCAATTGCTTGACTTAACAAGTCAAATATAATTGATTTTGCCGAAGGTTCGTTTCTCATTTTTTGGAAACCCAACCTTTTGCCTAGCTCCATTTGATCAATCGGGGAACCACAGATTTATTTATTAAGAAAATCCAAAAAAACATAAGGAGGATCTCGGTCCACGCCATGTCATGTCATCCCGAAAAAAATGGTTGTAGCGGTAGAATATCCTAATACAGAACAGAAATCCTACCCGCAGGTTAATAATCGTTTGTTTCATGCCTTACTACAACTGAGTCAAATCTAACTATGCCCCTCACTTTCTAAGACATATAGGGTCAAAATTTCGACAAATAGAGTTTTTAATGGTTATGCATTGTAGGACAATGCTGAAATGTTGGGTTTCAAGCATCAACTGAACAAATCGGCATTTTCCTGAGCGCTAGAAATCAGGTGCTTATGCCTCTGAATGATGTTGCTCGACGGCTCCGCTGGGGGGGTGCATTATGGAGGCTTTTAAAACATTGCCAAAAGTGCCCCTTTTGGCAATGGGTTTTTGGTGAAGATCGAAAAATGCAAAATATTGAATATCAGCTAATTGAAATGGAATTTTTCAAACCCATAACCCCTTTGGCAATGTGGCAATGTATATATATATACCATTGCCACATTGCCAAGGGTGGGTTTCTGCCAGATTGCCGAGCTCACTAGAGCACTTCCCATGCGGAGTTTATCGCAGCCAGTAATCTTAAAACGAAACAGATATGGTAAACTCTCTTGAATTGATCTTGGAAGAAATTTCCAAGGCAGAAGTAAAGCTTGGCAGGAATACCGGGCGTGTAGCATTGGACCTCTTCGAATCCCAGATCGTGGTGGTCGATTTAAATTTCAATGGTCATACTAGCCTTTTGGACTATGACCACCATTGCGATTCATTATTGCAGGGACTTAAGGAGCAAATTGATCGACCCTCTTTCGCTGAGTCCGCAACACGCTTATTATCTGTCATTTAGTTTTAAACACGCGCAACAAATAGGCAACAAGTGTCTAAAATGGCCTTTTTGCTTGCAACGCATAAGCAACAACAAAGAACGGTAAAACGAAGGTAACCTTTTTTGGAAATAGCCGTTTTTGGTGGTCGATTATTTGGTTGGGGCGGACGCGATAGGTTTTGTGTGTGGGGAGTGAGATTTGCATTTTTGGCGGCTGCGAGAAGAGGGTGTCTCCAGCTATTCGAATTTTTCGAATAGCTGGGATTGGCAGTGAACACCTCACTATCAACCTAAAAAAAAGCGTACATTATTCCTTGGTTAAAAGTCTAACTTGTTTGAAGACTGTCAGTATTAGTTACAAATTAATAGGACAAAGTTATGGCGTACAAAACGAGAAAAGCAGGCATTCTATACACTAATGATGAATTCATTAGATACAAAAAAAACAATGGCTATTACAATCATAGAACCTTTTTTAATGATTTGAACAAGGAAGAGACCGACCGCGAGGTACAGGATAATTACCAAATTAAACGGGCACCAGTGCCAACAGGTTATGAATTGGTTTTTGAAGACAATTTTATTGGGAATACGCTTGACAATGCCAAATGGGGCACTGCATTCAATTGGGGCACCTTCTATGGTAATCCTGTACGACATGGTTGTTATTTCCCAGTAGATGGTCTTGGACCGTCAGGAATTCCAACAATTCGAGTAGAAAATGGAATTCTTAAGTTAGACTGTATTAATGATCCTAAACAATTTGACATTAACAATTTAGGACCACGTGATGCCCACAGAAAGGATAAGCTATTAAACAATTGTAATTGGGGTAATGAGTATACAAACAATCCAAATTGGAATATTGAATTCAATGCGGGGGCCGTATTTACTAAACAAAGTTGGAATCAAGGTTGGTTTGAAGCTGAAATAAAAATGCCAATTAACAAACATTTATGGTGTGCTTTTTGGCTTGAAGGTGTTGAATTTTGGCCTCCTGAAATTGATGTTTTTGAGGCATACACAGAGGACGATGATCATTATATAAATCCTGTTCCTAACATTCATTTTGGTAGTAATGATAATCCAAACTCACCAGACCAATCGTACAAACGAGCATGGTACAAACCGAATTTGGAGTATAATTTTACGCTATATGACCCAGCGCCAATGAAGTTATTTGCCGCATCCTATCGCTTTGTACAATATGCTGTACTCTGGACTTCCGATTTTGTAAAAATTTATTTTGATGGTATACTTTATAGAGAATACAACTCATCTGACTTACCCCCGTTATACAGTAATCCCAATTTAACCATGAGAATGATACTAAACAACGGTGTTATGGACTCTTATGACCCGGAAAACGAATTTGGCGATGACAAACCATATGAAACTGCAACAATGTATATTGATAATATAAGAGTATATCAAAAACCATAAAACCAGGCAAGACCTATGAGAAAGTTATTGTATTTAATGGCATTTCTATATTCGTCCATTATTCTTGCTCAGAATGAACTGCCTATTGCTTTCGGGTATGAATTCCGAACAAGTGGTCCTAATATGGATCATATGTTTTTTCTTGACAAGAATGTTTCAACAAAAGTGAATCTTCGCGGCACCTACAGAAGGTTAGACAAGGTATGGAAATCACCACCACCAATTTTTAAAATCCCAATAGAGAGCAATGTACTTGGCTTAGATGTGGAATACATGTGTAAGTTAAGTCATTATCAACTTAGTTTAAGTGCTGGTACTATTGCGTTTAAAGCTAAGTCTTACTCTAATGGAGGAGATACAAAATGGTTTGTTTCTCCAACAACTTTTTTAAGTGTCCAAGCAAAAATATACAATAAACTATATTTGGGAG
>LICG01000003.1 GCA_001438205.1 Cryomorphaceae bacterium BACL7 MAG-120322-bin74 | reverse complement strand
TTTTCAGTCCATTGCTCTACCAACTGAGCTACCGAACCATTCAAAATGGAGGCGCGAAGATAATCACAATTCAATGCCGATGCATAGCCCAAAAAGGTGAAATATTTCAGTTTAAAATTGCTCTAAACGTGTATATAAAGAGAAATGACTGTATTTTTCAACATGAAATTACCGTTCCTCAAAGGCTGGCTTACCCGTAAAGGCTGGGAATACCGCGATACTTTTCCGGGGGACCTTCCTCAGTATATCCTAGTCGTAGGCCCACATACGTCATGGCGCGATTTCATGATTGGACTCTGTGTGCGCGAAGACTTTGGCCTTCATGATCTCAAGTTCTTATCAAAACACACTTTGTTCTGGTGGCCACTGGGTGCCATAATGCGCAGTTTTGGCGGCATGCCCGTAGACCGGAGATCTACAAAAGGGATGGTTGGGCAGATGGCCGAACAGTTCAAAGCTTCTCCTTACTTCAAGTTGGCTCTATCACCTGAAGGGACCCGTGCGCGCGTAAGCGAATTAAAGTCGGGATACCGCAGCATTGCAGCATCAGCTGGGGTGCCTGTTATTGTGCTGGGATTAGATTTTTCCCGAAAGGTGATCTCGTTCACCCAGCCTTATAAAGTGAGTGGTGATGCAGTAAAAGATGACGCGCATATACTTTCCATCATGGGTCCGCTTGAGGGGGCCGTGCCTGCGAATGGATTAAATGCGCTGACCCCAAATCGTGCCCAACGAACCTTGCCTGAACAAATTGCTTGGAATGCCGCAAATTTCCCTGGAAGGCTTTTCTTGGATGAACCTCATGCCACGGCAGGGAGGATCCAATTCACCTTTCAGAGTGCCTATGAAGAGGCAAAAGCCTTTGCTGCTGGATTGCATTCCCTAGGCATTCGTCCAGGCGACAAAGTAGCCTTGGTGGGCAAAAATGCGGCACATTGGCTCATTGCTGATTATGCCATTGCTCTAGCCGGGGCAGTGTCCGTTCCATTGTACCCGACCATTGATGGGGAGACGGCCAAGAAAATCCTCGAACATTCGGAATCAAAGGCATTGATCATTGGTAAGTTGGATGATGGGAATATCTATGCGCGACAAGCTCCAGCAGGATGTTCCCTGATCACTATACCTTATATGAAGTTGGATAAAACCTCCAAAGCGCTCAGTTGGAAAGAGGTCATTGCGCAAGGTGCCCCAGACTATCAGCATCCCGTCATGGACCCAGATGCGCTGATGACCATCATCTATACTTCAGGCACGACGGGAATGCCAAAAGGGGTAATGCATAATTTCCGTTCTTTCCAAGCTGCTTTTAATATGATTTTGCAGCAGTTCGACTTTTTACATCAAGAAGTTTTCCTATCCTATTTGCCCCTAAGTCATGTAGCGGAAAGAATGATCATTTCAGCTGCCGGGGTTTACCTCACAGGGAGAATTCATTTTGTTCAATCGTTAGAAACCTTCGCCGAGGACTTGGAAAGTGCACAGCCAACGGTCTTCCTTGCGGTCCCAAGAATTTGGGAAAAATTCGGAGAAACCTTGCACAAGAAGATCCCTGCCGCTGCCTTACGCAAGTTGCTCGCCCCGGTATTGAGAAAAAAATTGGGCCTATCCAGGGCGCGGCTTGTTTTGTCAGGTGCGGCGCCCATTCGAGCCACCCTATTATCCGAGTTTGCAAGTCTTGGGATCCATATTCAAGAAGTGTATGGGATGACTGAAAATTTGGGAATCTCGACGGTAAACTTCCGGGGAAAAGTGAAAATTGGAACGGTTGGACAGGCCTTCAAAGGCATGGAAGTGCGCATTGGTGAAGGCGATGAGGTTCTCGTAAAAGGCCCAACCTGCACCTCGGGTTATTATAAGGAGCCTGAAAAAACAGCGGAATTATTTGAAGGAGGCTATTTGCATACGGGTGACTGTGGACAATTAGATGCAGAGGGGTATTTGACCATCACGGGACGGATTAAGGACTTATTTAAAACCTCCAAGGGTAAATATGTTGCTCCGGCACCCATTGAAGCCCTATTGATGGAGCTTGATCAGATGGCGCAGGTTTGTGTTGCGGGCTATGATCTCCCACAGCCTATTGCCATGGCCGTCATGACAGAAGATGCCTCGAAAGGTGCTAGAAAAGAAGCGTATAAAGCTGCCAAAGCCCATTTGACATGGGTGAATGAGCGGCTTCCCTCGCATGAAAAGATTTCAAAACTGATCTGGGTTGCCGAAGATTGGACGGTTGAAAATGGGTTTCTCACCCCAAGTCTTAAAATAAAGCGGAATACGGTCGAGGCTTTTTATGCCGAACGAATTATAGGCGTTCTAGATGCGTCCAAGGCTGTTGTATTTCTGGAAGTATAGGGACTTCAGGTCTACCTTTGTTCAATGCTCTATGCTGTTGAAATAGGAAACTCCCGCACCAAAGTCACTTGCTTTTCTGAAGAAGGATTGATGTTGGGAGATACCCATTATTTTGATCGATTGGACCTTTCGTGGTGGCCAAATCTTGGAATAAATGATGTGCTCCGAATTGCAAACACATCTAATCTACAACTGCAACAGGACTGGGAGAGACATGTCATTTCCCTGAAGGACCCTTGGCCTTTTGCGTTCTCATGTTCACCCAGCATTGGGATTGACCGTTGTCTTGGCGTTTTAGGGGCACGGATGCATCAACCCAACGGTTCCATTGGGGTGATATCATGTGGGACGTGCATGACAGCGACCTTGTTAACGGAAGATGATAGGCTTTTGGGCGGGAGTATTTCACCAGGATGGAAGATGCGGTTAGATGCCATGGCAGATTATGCTCCTTCATTGCCGCGGTTATCCGCTGTAATGGCACAATTCTCCCCAGAGGGAACAAGGAACACCGAAGAAAGCCTACATCAAGGGGCGTATGCGGGCATGTACGCTGAAATTGAAAAAATCTGTACGGTTTGGTCTACCCAGGATGCGAACATCCATATTTTTATCACAGGTGGGGATGGAATGGCTTTTGCTAAACCATTGGAAAGCGGCATCTTTGCGGCTTCAAATCTGGAAGCCCACGGAATTTTCGCGCAATATAAATATGGCCAACAACGCTAAGCACATCTCTTCCATGCACAATCTTAGGATAGGTATACCCCGAAGGGGTATGCAAGCTACCTTCATGTTGTTCCTAAGTTTTTTGGGGCTTTCCTTCCATTCCTTAGCGCAAAGCGCAAGCGTGAGTCCCTATTCACTTTTTGGGCATGGTCTCATGCAGCAAAACGCGTTTAGCTATCACGGTATTCTGGGAGGCACACAGGCGGCCTCAACATCACGTCTTTATGTCAATCCAGACCAACCTGCAAGCTATGCCGATATTCAATTCACCACCCTGGACCTTGGTGGCGCGTATACGGGTGTTCATCAATCAACCGCCAATGCAAGTCTTTGGAATACTACTGGTGGATTTAAAAATATGGGGGTTGCCTTTCCGCTGAAGAAATGGATGGGATTTTCCGCTGGAATCATGCCGTATTCTGTAGTAGGATATGACATGCTCACGATGGGAAGCAACGCCGACTTTGGCGATTTCACAGAGCAGTTCAAAGGAAAAGGCGGATATAATAAGGCCCACTTTGGCATTGGAGTAAAGCCCTTCAAGTTCTTCAGTTTTGGCGTCAATGCACAGTACATTTTTGGTTCCATGGACCAAAGCACAGATTTAATCTTTAGTGATAACCAGTTCAATGCAGTGAAGCTATCTCAGCGGACGTTGGTGAGCGACTGGATGTGGAATGGGGGAGCCCAATTGCGTGTTCCGATCGGAAACCTTCGGGCGGTCATCGGACTTACCGTCCGTCAAGGAGCTGCATTATCAAGTCATTATGATCAAGTGAATTACACCTACATCCTAGGGGGTGTAGGAAGTGAAACGCCTTTGGATACAAACTCTTCCAACCTGAATGAACCCGGCTATATTTTTGTGCCGACACAAATGGCCATAGGGTTTGAGCTTAGCAAACCCGTTAAAGATTTACCCATTTCGGCATGGGCCATAGGGATGCAGATTCAGGCAACGGATCAATTGTTCCTATTGCCCTTTACGACGGGCCCATTGCCTTGGACATTGCCTGGAGCTTGGTCAGGACCTTACACCGAAAATGGACAAAGAATTTCATTATCTGCCTCTTTAATTCCCTCCTTGACTTTTACTGAAAAGCGACTAAAGTCCTATGGCGCCGAGGTTGCATATCGTGCAAGCTTTGCCTTTGAGCGGACAGGATTGGTGTTGAATGGCACCCCGATCTCTACCTGGCAAGGTAATTTTGGTGTAGGGCTTCCCTTGGGCGGACGTGCCATGCTACCAGGAGATGTAAAATTTGCCACACTGCATATTGGCGCACAGGTGGGTCAGTGGGGAACAACAAAGAACAACTTGATACAAGAATTCTATACACAAGCAGTCATAGGGGTTACGCTCAATGACCAATGGTTTGTCAAATTTAAATATCGTTAAATCATGATCAAGCGTTTCTTCTTTGCCCTATTTGCGCTGGTGACAGTTGTCTCCACAGCACAAACGAAAAACTGGGGTGACAATGCAGCGGACAGTATCCGTTGCTTTGAGAATTATAACAACTTTGGACAGCTTTGCAATAGCAAAGAATATTTGCAAGCGTATGAGCCATGGATGATTGTATACACAGCCTGTCCTCAGGCAAGTGAAGTAATCTATAAGTTTGCCCCAAAGATTTTTGATGCTAAAATCACAGCTGAAAAGGATTCTGCACAGAAGGAAGCATTCATTCTGGCGTTGATGCAGATGTATGATGACTGGAACACCTATTATCCAGGAAATGAAGCTAAGATTATCGGTCAAAAGGCGAATGATTACTACGATTTTCATCCCGAAGATGCGGTGACAGCCTATGCCATGTTTAATGCCGCACTCGCGCTCAATCCTGGTGATGTTCAACCGTTGTATCTGAACAATTACTTCAATTCGGTCATTGCCCTGTACAAAATTGACACACTGGATTCAGAAGGTTTGTTAAATGCTTACGGGGCAGTTGGAGAAGCCATTGAGATTCAAACGGACGATTGGAACCGCCAAATCACCACTTTGACAGAAAAAGATACGCTGGGAACTATTTCAGCGCGTGAAAAACGTGTTTTAGATATTAACAAGCGCCTACTAGAGCAATCCACTAAGCTCATCACCAACATTGAGCGCGGATTGGCCCCATTGCTCACGTGTGATCGTCTTGGATTGATCTATAACCAAGAAAACTTTGACAAGCATATTGGAGATGCAGCTTGGATGCGTCGTGCCGAAAAAATGCTTTCAAAAGAACGCGTTGACACAAGTGGTACATCGGATTGCACAGACAATGCTATTTACTATCAGGTGGCTCAATCTCTTTATGATCTAGAACCTTCAGCTCAAGCCGCGCGTTCAATGGGCGTGCTTAGTGTCAAAAATGAAAAGTATGACGACGCCATCATCTACTTTACCAATGCGATTGAGCAAGAAGCTGATCCGATCAAAAAGGCAAAAGACTATGTCCGTTTAGCCGCCATTCATCTCAAAACGGGTAGTCTTTCTGCCGCCAAGAGTGATTGTGCTAATGCGATTCGCCAGAACGAAAATTCAGGTGAAGCATACTTAATGTGGGCAAATGTGTATGCCTCTGCAGCCGGCTCTTGTGGAAGCAATGTCTTTGAAAAGAACGCGGTATACTGGGCAGCGATGGATAAAGCCAACCGCGCCAAAAGTGTAGATCCAAGCCTTGCTGGCCGCGCAGACCGTGTCATTGCCAAATTGCGCCCAGGCATTCCAGATAAGTCCATCTCTTTCCAGTTTGGATTTAAAGAGGGGGATCGTTATTCCATCGGATGTTGGATTAATGAAACCGTGACAGTACGCTTCTAAGTGCGCATAAATGGGCACATATTCACATTCAAGGGAGCCCACTGGGCTCCCTTGTTGTTCCTTTTCGCTGCGTTAGGTTGTGCAAATGACGAAGAGGCGGTGAGCGCCATGGCCAAGACCTATTCGGGTGCATTGATTGAACAGCAGGAAGTACGCATTGTCTACAGTGATAGTGGGCAGACCAAAATCACAGTTGAAGCCGGCATTTTAGAAGATTATTCGGAGGATGAAGAAAACCCGCGTCAGGTTTTCCAAAATGGCTTTCGGCTATCGCTCCTAAATGCACTTGGGCAAGTGACGGGGACCGTAAAGGCCAATAAGGCCGTTCGCCGTTTGTCTGATCAAAAATGGATTCTGACGGGGGATGTGTCCGTTATTCAAGGAAAGGAGCGTTCACTCCTAACGGATGCAATGGAATGGGATAGATCGGAGAAGCGGTTTTACTCAGAATCCAATGTGGTGATCATAGACAACGGAGAAGAAGTTCGCGGAAAAGGATTTACTGCAGAAGAAGATTTGTCGCAATACACCATCTTTGCAGTGTCTGGTCATTTTGAAGGAGGCCAACCCGAATAAATATGAAACCCAATTTTGCACGCCGCAGCTTAAAGACCGTTGAATGGGTATGGCTCGTCATTGGACTTCTGTCCTTGGAGGTGATCTACAGTCAATGGAATGGCGACCGCAACAAGGCGTATATGTTTGTGCTTTTTGCCTTTTTAGGCTTTTTTATGTTTGGTCTTCGCCGTAAACAGCGAAAGTCCATGGAAGCGCGTTGGAAATCCAACGACGACGCTTCTCATCCGTCATGAATGAAGGTCTCTCCCTCTTTTTTGCACTCCTTTTCTCTGCGTTTTTTTCAGGAATGGAAATCGCCTACCTCAGTGCCAACCGACTGCAAATAGAAATTGAAACTAAACGCGGTACGCGCATGGGGCGTTGGCTCGCCTTTTTGGTCGGTCACCCGAGTCACTTTATCGGCGCGATGCTCATGGGTAATACGATTGCCTTGGTTTTTGTGGGGTTACACACCGCATCACTCTTAGACCCCCTCTTACTCGATCAGTTCCATTTAGCCAAAGGATGGGCAGTGGTCCTCGAAACCTTGCTTTCCACACTGGTGGTCCTTTTTGTTGCGGAATACCTACCTAAAGCATTCTTTCGCCATCGTGCAAACGATTCTCTGCGGTGGTTTACGGTACCCTTGATGTTTTTTTACTTCTTTCTTTGGCCTTTAGTCGAAGTATTAACGCGCATTAGTAAGATTTTCCTCAAACGGATGGGGCGTGAAATTCGCGCGTCACGAGAGCCCGTCGTATTTGGTCGTGCGGATCTTGATCATTACTTAGAAGAAGGAAGTTCATCCGAAGAAGTAGAGCCCGAAATCGAATTGTTTCGAAATGCCTTGGATTTTGGCGATACCAAGGTGCGCTCTTGTATGGTTCCACGCACAGAAATTTCTGCCGTACCGGCAAACATCAGTATGGAAGAGTTAAGAGATCGGTTTACCGAAACAGGATTTTCCAAATTAGTTGTCTACCGTGAAACCATTGATGATGCTTTTGCCTATGTGCATGCTTTTGGCTTGTTTCGACGCCCGAAAAGGCTAGCATCTATCTTAACACCGTTGTCCTTCATCCCAGAAACAATGAGCGCTCAAGAGGTATTTAAAATGCTCATTCGCGAAAAAAGATCGATGGCGTCAGTGGTAGATGATTTAGGCTCTTTGACCGGAATCATTACTTTGGAAGACGTGGTAGAAGAGCTGTTTGGTGAAATTGACGATGAGCATGACCACGATGTACGCACAGAGGAGGTGCTGCCTAATGGTACCTGGCGTTTAGATGCCTCACTCGAAGTAGACTACTTAAATATGACCTACGGATTTGATTGGCCAGAGGAAGAAGCGTACAGCACTTTAGGTGGTTTAATTGCCGATAAATTAGGTCATTTGCCCGTGGAAGAAGAGACCTTACTGCTCGAAAATTGGGTATTCACCATCGAAACCATGGATGCTCAGCGCATTGCTTATGTGATTGTATCCAAAGATCAGGGCTAACTCCTACATTTCTTCGTGGTTGAGGCCGTTCTGATTTGTATATTCGCACCCTTATTTTCTATGCATTATGGGATTGTTTGATCGCCTTCGCCGCCGTTCCGGCCTCGTTATTATCGCCATTGGTTTTGCCTTAGGCGCCTTTATTCTGGGTGAGTTCTTCTCCTCAGGCTCTGTATTGTTCAATGGAGACCAAGATGCCGTTGGGTATGTCAACGGGGATAAAATTTCTGCATTAGACTTCAATAAAGAGATGGAAGATCTGCGGATTAACAATCCTCAGATGGCCAACTTGGGCACCATGCAGTTATCGCAAATGGTTTGGAACCAGCAATTGCAGAACCGTTTGATGGGTGGTTTACAGTCAAAACTTGGCTTTACTGTTACGACAGAAGAGCTGTGGGATGCGATTGTGAGCAACCCCAGCATTCAGTCTATGGAAGGCTTCCGTGATCAAAACACAGGTCAATTCAATCCTGATTTATTAAAAAATGCTTTAGCCAACTTGCGCGACAACAAAGACGCCAGTCAAGAGGCAATAGACCAGTGGTTGAATTGGGTAAATTTTGAAGATGACGTGCGCAATGAAGCCCTGTCTGGCAAATTTTACACTGCGGTGAAGCAAGGCCTACGCATGCCTGTAAGTCTGTATAAGTTCAATGCTGCGCGTAACACACGCCAAGCGGAAATCGAATGGGCTGGTTTGCTCGTCAGCGCAACAGAAGATTCATTGGTAGAGGTAACCGAAGCTGACTTTAAAGCGGTCTATGCTGAAAACAAGGAGAACTTTAAAGTGATTAATGAGTTGCGCGATATCTATTTTGCCAACTTCCCTATTGCCTCATCACAATCTGACCGTGGCGCTGTGCTTGCTGAGCTTACTTCTATGAAGGATGAACTCGCAGCATCTACAGATGACTCTGCCTATGTAATGGCGAACAGTGATGTGCCGTATCAAGATGCCTATTACAGTTTAGAGCGTTTGGATGAATCACTCAAATCTGTTGTGGAGGGTCAATCTCCCGGTTACGTCAGTGATCCTATAGAAATTGGCCCTGGTTACCAGTTGGTCAAATTGATGAACCGTCGTAATATGCCAGATTCTGTTTCTGCGCGTCATATTCTTGTCGCATTTGCAGGGGCTGAGCGTTCACAAGCAACACGCGATATGAACGCTGCAAAAGCCATTGCAGATTCCATACTTGCCGGCATTCAATCCGGTGCTTTGAACTTCAACCAAGTGGCAACCACCTTTAACGATGATGTCGTTGCAGGAACCAAAGGAGGCGATTTGGGCTGGTTTAAGTCAGGAATGATGGCAAAGCCATTTGAGGATTATTGCTTCCGAAACGCTAAAGGCACCACAGGGCTTGTATTCACGAACTTCGGTTTTCATATTATCAATGTAACGGAACAAAATGGGTCGGTTCCATCTGTCCGTTTGGCGCAGGTATTCCGCCGTGTCATTGTATCGAAAGAGACAGAGCAAGGCATTTATACACAAGCAGCTGAATTCGCAAAGGCCTTGCAAGGGGGTGAAGATCCTCAAGCAGTGGCGAATCGTTTTAACGTAGCATTGCTGCCGAATAAAAACACATCTGCCACAGATCAAACGATTGTAGGTCTAGGGGAAAGTCGTGAAGTGGTGCGTTGGGCTTTTAATTCGGATCGTTCATTGAATGAGGTAGGTGTTATCAACAACAATTATGAAAATTATGTTGTGGCCCAATTGACCGCCATTTATACGCCAGGTTACAAGAAAGTGGACCAAGTGCGTGATGAGTTACGCATGCTTGCCACGAACAATGCAAAGGTGCGTTTCCTTTCATCTCAATGGGATGCCCAGGAGAATGTCTTCCAAAAAGCGACCGTGAGCTTGTCAAGTTTATTTATACCGGGTAGTGGACGTGAAGCGACAGTCGTCGGCACAGCTGTGGGCTCGCCTAGTGGCTTCCAATCAGGCATCCTGGATGGTTTAAATGGGGTGTATCAGTTCAAGGTGCTCAACCTTATTGAAAATGCGGGACTAGCGCCTACAGCAAGCGATGTGGCATCACAGAACAATCAATTGCGCACACGTGTTCAATCTGCATTGTTCCAGTCCTTAATAGATGCTGCAGAGATAGAGGATAACCGCGGTAAGTTCTATTGATTTATGGTGGGTGGCATAAGGCCACATCCATAAAAAAATCCGCATGGTATGGACCATGCGGATTTTTTGTTTCTAATCGAAAAGGTTGGAGATAATTCCCTTCATCCTCTTTCTCTTTAGTATTCTTTTACAGTGTTTGCCAACGGTGAGCATCCATGCGTAAAAAGACAAAGAGCATTAAGGTGAAGGCCCATAAGGAAGAGCCCCCATAACTAAAGAAGGGGAGTGGGATTCCGATGACAGGAACAAGACCCAGCGTCATGCCAATATTGACTATAAAGTGAATGAGCAAAATGGCTGCGATGCCAAACCCATAAATCCGTGAAAATGCTTCTTTCTGGCGTTCAGCCAAAAAGAGAATTCGCCAAATGAGGCCAGCAAATGCAAATAGAACAATAAAGGAACCTAAAAACCCCCATTCTTCACCGACAGTACAAAAAATGTAATCGGTGGTTTGCGCGGGCACAAAGTTCAATTTTGTTTGAGTACCATGTGCAAACCCTTTCCCAATAAACCCACCAGAGCCAATAGCAATTAAAGACTGTGCAGTTTGGTAACCTGCGGCACTTGGTTGATCTACTTGGCCTAGCAAAAGTTGAACTCTTAGTTTTTGGTGTGGTTGAAGAATGGTATTAAAGACTTGATTTACAGCTAGCCCCCAGGCAAAAGCCAGAATTCCATACCAAATAGCGGGGTGTCGTATGAAGGTCCGCCAAGTGATACGCCTATGCAAACGATCATAGAGGAGGGCTAAGAGGACAGCTAGTGAAATAACGACCAATACCGTGGTTGACGTAAAAGCAAGGGCAAGAACACTGACAACAATAGCCCCTAAGCCAATGAAAATAAAGTAACCGGGCAAGCCTTCTCTATAGAAAACGAGCAGGAAGCCAAAAAAAACCAATGCAGAACCGGTGTCAGGCTGCAAAAGAATAAGTAACATGGGAAAGAAGGCACCCATGGCTGGAATCCATCTCGATCGCCAGCGACGCAAATCCACGTTTCTTTGGGATAAGAGCTTGGCTACCATTAAGGCGGTTCCCATCTTGGCAAATTCAGAGGGTTGTAGTCCAAATGAACCAATGACCAGCCAACTTTTGTTGCCTCCTACCTCTTTTCCTACTGCTAGGACAGCTAGGAGTAATAGCAAGGTTGCGATGTAAATAGCCGGCGTAATGACTTCATACAACCGCCCATCACTTAGTAGAACAACCAAAATAAGAAGAAGGCTTAATCCGATGAAAAAGAGCTGCCGTCCGGCTTCATTATTCCAGTCCCAACCAAATCCGTCCAAAGCAGGATTGACCGTGGCATAAATATTCATCCAACCGAAAACGACTAAGAACAAATAGAACCCAAGACTGAGCCCATCAACTTTGCCAAACCACCCACTTTTTCTCTGCATCAGAAGGGAGGGAGTTCAGTTTTGACACTATGCACGCCATATTCACCATGAAGATCACCCTCAACCATGGATTGTTGTAATAAGGGTCGGCTGATTTCGCCATGGATATATTTTTCCATCATGAGACTTGCAATGGGTGCTGCCCATCGTGAACCCCAATAGCCATTTTCAACGATGATCGCCAAGGCGATTTTAGGTGATTCAACGGGTGCAAAGGCCATAAAAATAGAATGGTCTTGTCCATGAGGGTTTTCAGCTGTCCCCGTTTTTCCAGCCATGCTGAGTCCTTCTAACCGAGAGGCCCTTGCCGTTCCAGATTCAAATACATCGGCCATGCCTTGTATGACAATATCAAAATGTTCTGTGTCAATCGTCGTCATGTGTTTAAAACCAAAAACCTCCGAATCCACTGGTTTTGAGCCAATTTGGCGAACCACATGGGGAGTATACCAAAAACCATGGTTGGCAATGGCCGTAGCAAGATTGGCCAGTTGAATCGGTGTAACGACTAATTCACCTTGGCCAATGGCCAATGAAATGACGGTAGGGGATTTCCAGCGGTCACTCCGGTAAACGCGGTTGTAATAACTGCCACTGGGAACAAATCCTTTTCTGCCTGTGGGCAAATCCACCCCTAAAAATTCTCCTAATCCAAAACTATTGACGTGCTTGTGCCATTGGTCAATTCCTTGTGATGCGGTGGGGTATTTGTCCAACGTTTTTTTAAAAATCTGGCAGTGGTAATTATTGCAAGATTTTGAGATGGAACCGCGCAAGTCCAACGTACCTGCTTTACAGTGGCAGCCAACATGAAGTCTACCAAAATGATACCCATCAATACAGGTGTATTGTGTGGCCGGAGTAATGACACCTTCTTGGAGTGCAATAAGGGCATTGAGTGCCTTAAAAGGAGATCCTGGTGGGTATTCTGCTAAGATACCACGATCATATAAAGGCTTATTGATGGAGTCCGTGTAGAGTAGGGAGTAGTTTCTGGATCGATAGCGCCCTACGAGCGCATTTGGATCAAAACTAGGCGATGAAACCAAGGCAAGTATCTCTCCCGTACTGGGTTCGATAGCGACAATAGATCCGCGCTTACCCGACATCAGTAGTTCGCCATAAGCTTGTAATGTAGCATCCAAGGTGAGGGTTAAATTTTCTCCAGGAATGGCCTTTAAATCATATCTACCCTCTTGAAAAGGACCCACATCGCGGTTTAAATTGTCCACTGTAATGTAACGGCGCCCCGCTTTTCCTCGTAAGGCTTCCTCATAAGATGCCTCAACGCCCGAAATTCCGATGTAATCACCCAGTTCATATTCTGGTTTTCTGCTGAGGATATAATCGTTTACCTCGGAAACATAGCCCAGGACATTTCCTCCAGTTGGGGTAATGTACTTGCGCAAAATCCTTCTGCGCAGGGCAATGCCTGGATAAAAAGAAATTTCCTCTTGAATGCGGGCATATTCATTGGCGGTTAAACCCCGTAAAATGGCACTGGGCCTGTGGGGAGAGTAGATTTTTGCTCTGCGGAGGTTTCGGCGCATCCGGTCCAATGGTTCGCCAAGTATGAAGGCAAGTTTTACCGTATCGATGTCGTGCATGAGCCGAGGCGTTGCTTCGACGTCATAGGCAATTTGGTTTGACGCCAAAACATGCCCATTGCGATCTAACATGACCCCTCTTGGCGCAAATATTTTCTCAATTCTTTGCGCATTATTGGCGGCACTCAAGGTGTAGCGTTCATCAATAATTTGAATGTAGAACAAGCGCGCTATAAAAATGCCTGTTGCAGCAAGGAGTAAGATGAGATAAAGACTGGTACGCTTCATCGCTTACCAACCGGTTTGATCATTAGACCCAAGATATATAAGAGGATGGCGGTGGCCAAGGATGAAAAGAATATTCTACCCATAAAACCGATAAAAGGCCATAGGCCATAGGCATCAACCGCAAAAAGATAGGTGTGGTGGATAGCGGTACTTAATCCGGTATAAATAATCCACTTGCCAGGTCCAATATCGGCAAGAGTAAAGCCTAGATCTTCTTCTGCTGCTCGTGGCAAAACAGAAGCGAGTAATTGAGGGCGTACATATCCGAGTAAGCTGCTAGCCATTAGGTGCATACCCCCACTGTGCATAGTGAAGTCTATCCATGCGCCTGTTAAGGCGCCTAAAAGCACAAGGTTCATCCGAGTCCATGAGGCAGGCGCCAAAAGGATCACCCCAATGTAGAGATAGGGACTCAGGTACCCGTATAACTGTACATGGCAAAGGATTAGGCTTTGAAATAGGAGGATAAGTAGGCTACATAGGCCCCAAGAAGACCAGGATCTCATGGTGCTAGAAGTGTTTGTTGCTCTCGGGCAAGCAGGTTCTTCACGATGTATGCGGGCTGCTGTCGTCCAAGGCTCCCCCAGATCTTCAAGGTAGCTAACTGTGTAAACGAGGCGGAATCCGTCTCAACGGATACCACCACGCCAATGGGCCATCCTCCTGGGAAGATGGCAGAACGTGTATCCGTGACGACGGTATCTCCGATGTGCACATTTGATTCAATAGGGAGATCTTCAAATTGAACTTTATGCGGTGCCCCTCCATTCCAAACGATGGTGCCAAAAAATCCAGAATGCTTTACGCTTCCAGAAATCCGTGCTTCGCTGTGTAGGATGGAAATGACTTTCGAAAAGTGGGCGCTGGTGTGGCTAATGACCCCCAGAATCCCATCGGCAGATAGAACACCTTGTCCCGGTTGAACGCCATCCTCTCTTCCTTTGTTGAGGATGAGATGGTTGTTCCGAAGGTTGATGCTGCTGTAAACGACTTGAGAGGTCATCCATTGATATTGCCCACTGTCAACGGCTAGTTGTGCATTGGGATCAGGGATGGAAATACGGGAACGCAATTGGGCATTTTCCTCCTGCAGACTCAAATTGGTGTTTGTGAGATCGAAATAATGTTCCCATCCTTCCGTGGTTTTGTGATAGGTGGCTTGTGTCTGCAAAACACGGTCCCAATAAAAACTCTGATGGATAGGCGAACTGCGGTACGTCAACGCCAATCCTGTAAACTGCAACAGGAGCAGTACAAGGATGATGCGGTAGCGCAGGATAAACCGCAGGAGATTCTGCATGCAATTAGCGCATCAAAAGGGTCCGATATTTCTCCAAGTTCTTTAATGCGATGCCTGTTCCGCGAACAACAGCGCGCAAAGGATCTTCTGCAACATACACAGGAAGGTCTGTCTTAGCCGAAATACGCTGATCCAATCCGCGTAACATGGAACCTCCACCGGCCATGTAAATGCCTGAATTGTAGATATCTGCAGATAATTCTGGTGGTGTCATGGATAGGGCCTCCATCACTGCATCCTCAATTCGCGTAAGGGACTTATCCAAAGCACGCGCAATCTCTTTATACGTGATGTTTACTTGCTTGGGCTTTCCGGTGATCAAGTCACGACCTTGAACGCTCATGTCATCCGGGGGATTGCTCAAGTTTTCAATGGCCGCACCCACGTTGATTTTGATCATTTCCGCTGTACGCTCACCTACGTATAGGTTGTGTTGCGAGCGCATGTAGTAGGCGATATCATTGGTAAAGACGTCACCCGCCACTTTAATACTTTTGTCGCAAACGATACCACCGAGTGCCATCACGGCAATTTCCGTTGTACCGCCACCGATATCAATGATCATATTTCCTTTCGGCTCTAAGACATCTACGCCAATACCAATGGCCGCAGCCATGGGTTCATGGATGAGATAAACTTCTTTCGCATTGGCATGCTCAGCGCTGTCACGAACGGCACGCTTTTCTACTTCAGTGATGCCGGATGGAATGCAAATAACCATGCGCAACGAGGGGGTGAGCCATTTGTTCTTCAGCACTGGAATGCTCTTGATCATTTCTCTGATCATGTGTTCTGACGCCACAAAATCGGCGATAACGCCATCCTTCAATGGGCGAACCGTGCGAATGTTTTCATGCGTCTTTCCATGCATTTGCATGGCTTCATGGCCAATGGCCAGGATAGCATTTGTGGTGCGATCCATCGCAACGATCGAGGGGGCATCTACCACCACTTTGTCATTGTGAATGATCAGCGTGTTGGCTGTGCCAAGGTCAATGGCAATATCGTACGTTAAAAAATCAAACAATCCCATGCGCGTTCAGTATCAATGTTTAAAATGCCGTTTGCCTGTCATGACCATGGTCATGCCGTTGGCGTTACAAAATTCGGTACTCAAATGGTCTTTAATTGAACCTCCTGGTTGAATAACTGCTTGTATCCCGACTTGGTATGCAAGTTCAACACAATCTGGGAAAGGAAAAAATGCATCAGAGGCCATTACGGCACCTTTTAAGGAAATTCCAAAAGATTCTGCTTTCTGTATAGCTTGCTTCAAAGCGTCAACGCGAGAAGTTTGTCCTGTGCCGCTAGAAATAAGCTGACGGTCTTTTGCGAAGACAATTGTATTGCTTTTTGTGTGCTTGCACAACGCTGAAGCGAAAAGCAAATCATCTACTTCTTGCGCCGAAGGTGCGCGTTGTGTAGCAACGGATAAGTCCTCTTGGCTATCTCGGTGATGATCTCTTGCTTGCAATAAAACACCGTTCAGGGTTGAGCGAACTACATAATTGGGCCAAGCCACAGGCTTGGATTCTAGGATGATACGGTTCTTTTTGCTTTTGAGCATTTTGAGGGCATCTGCGTCATAGCTGGGCGCCAATATGACCTCAAAAAACAAGTCATTCATTTTTGTGGCAGTATCAAGGTCAACCACTTGATTACATGCGATCACACCGCCAAATGCCGAAACCGGATCTGCAGATAGGGCACCGTCCCAGGCAGTACTCAAATGAGATGCACAAGCCATGCCGCAGGCATTGTTGTGTTTGATGATGGCCACGGTAGCATACTCACCGCCTTCAGCGCAGAAAAGCAAAGCAGCATCAATGTCAAGCAAATTGTTATAGCTAAGCTCCTTGCCATTGTGTTGTACAAATAGACTCTCCAAATCGCCAATATACCAAGCATCTTGATGAGGATTTTCACCATAGCGCAATACAGTTCGATTCCCTGGTATGCTTGGGAACGGCGTATCATCTCCACTAAACCAGCGGCCAATTGCACCGTCATATTGATGACTTACTTGAAAACTTCTTGCAGCAAATGCTTTCCGTTGTGCAAGGGTAGTGAGCGCGCCTTGTGTTTCTAGAATATGTAAAACTTCAGGGTATTCAGTACGTGAAGAAACCATCCAAACATCTTGGAAATTTTTGGCGCCAGCGCGTATCAGCGAAATTCCGCCAATGTCAATTTTTTCAATGATATCAACTTCTGAAGCGCCAGAAGCAACGGTATCTTCAAATGGATATAAATCCACGATCACCATGTCAAAGCTGGGGATGTTCATGGATTCTACCGTTTGGGCGTCTTCTGGATGACTCCTTCTCCATAAGATTCCACCAAAAACGTTCGGGTGAAGCGTTTTCACCCGACCATCTAAGATGCTCGGAAAGCCTGTTACTTCTTCTATAGGGATGACAGGCAGCCCCTCTGATTCGATAAATGCTTGCGTTCCGCCCGTAGAATAAAGCGCCACATTAGCTTTGTGAAGTGCATGCAGAATGGGCGCAAGTCCATCTTTATGAAAGACAGAAATGAGGGCAGATCGGATACGGGTAGAGGCGGTCATTTAATCAGGAAGAAATCAAAAAACAAAGGTAGGGATTCCATGGCATGGACTTTGTAATTTTCCAGTTCCATGCGCAAATTATCCGCACTTCTTTCTGAATCCTTTCGTTTTGCTTGGATGGCACTGGTTGCCAATCCTTTAAGGACCTTTCTGAGCCTACTTGGCATTACCATCGGCATCTTCGCCATCATTGCTGTTTACGCAATCGTCGACAGTCTAGAACGCAACATTCGCCAATCGGTGGATAGCCTCGGAAGCGATGTGGTGTATGTCCAAAAATGGCCATGGGGTGGCGGTGGCGGCGAATATGCCTGGTGGAAATATTTTCAGCGTCCCGAAGTTGGGATGAATGATTTTAAGCGACTCTCGGCAAGAGATCCAAGAGCAGCAGCTTCGCTCACCTTTATTGTGGGTTCTCGTGAAACCCTCAAGTTTGGAAACTCTGCGGTTGAAAACGTAGAAGTCAATGGTGTAACCTTTGCCTATGGTTCACTCAATGCCTTAAATATTGAGGATGGGCGTTATTTTTCTGAAAATGAAATGGCATCGGGGCGCAATGTGTGCATTCTTGGTGCAGAGGTGACACAAGGACTTTTCCCTGGTGGACGTGCCGTGGGGCAGTCTATTCAAACCGTTGGCAGGCGTTTTACAGTGATAGGTATCCTTCCGAAAGAAGGGGCCAATCTCATAGGCCAATCACATGATACCAAAATGCTGATCCCTGCAACGCTCTTTATATCCTTAAAAGGGGATGAGATGGGTGGTTCAGCGATTCAAGCGAAAGTGAGAGAGGGATTTACAACGCTTGAGTTGAAGGAAGACTTACGGATGCACATGAGGGCAATCCGAAGACTGAAGCCCCTTGCTGAAGATGATTTTACCTTAAACGAATCTTCCGTTTTTTCTCAAGGCCTCGATACCATGTTTGGGGCCATAGGGATGGCAGGGACAGTCATTGGCGGTTTCTCCATTCTTGTTGGAGGATTTGGTATAGCCAATATTATGTTCGTGTCGGTCCGTGAACGTACGGGTCAAATTGGCGTCCAAAAGGCCTTAGGGGCGACAAGGTCTTTCATCCTCACCCAATTTTTGATTGAAAGCACCCTCCTTTCCATAGTAGGGGGGGTGGCAGGCCTTATTTTGGTGGGATTGCTGATGTGGGGCGGCACTGTGATGACAGGTTTTGATTTGTCCATGAGCCTTCAGAATGTATTTACGGGAATCTTACTCTCCGCAGCCATTGGATTACTTTCAGGTCTGGCACCCGCATTCATGGCGGCTAAACTGGACCCAGTGGAAGCGATTCGCTTCAATCAATAAGGTTTACAAGGATTCAGCAACTTGGAGGCAAAAAGCCTCTAATGCCGCCACGATTTCTTTGGGAAAAGCATCTTTCTGGTGGCTGTCAATGTCTAGCTGCCCGATAAGAACACCCTCTTTGTATATGGGGATCACAATCTCCGATTGAACGGACAAGGAACATGCCAGGTAATTATCCTGCGCATGTACGTCTGGCACGACGAAGGTTGTACCACTTTCAGCCACCTGACCGCAAATTCCTTTGCCATAAGGAATGCGTGTATGCTCCGTGGCCTCTCCCGCGTAAGCTCCTAATTCCAGCGTGAGGATGTCATCATTCATCCAGTAAAAACCAACCCAATCAAACATGGGATAGGCTGCTTTAAGCGAGGTGCACAAGGACAAATGATCTTGAAATGCTTCCTGGATGTATGTTTTCATGCTTGGGAGAAATGCTGAAGAATTTTAGGTAAAAAAAGAAGTATACCAATAGCAACTGCAAAAATAGCGGCACACAATACGGCGCCGGCCGCAAGGTCCTTCGCGCGTTTCATGGCTGGATGCTCTTCTGGCTGAACATAGTTGGCCAGCGATTCAATGGCAGAATTCAACAGCTCAAGACCGGTTAAAACAGCATAGGTTAGAAATACGATCGCCCACTCCTTTGTATCTAGGCCAAATCCTATGCCCCCCATCGAAACCAATAGAATAGCGGATACATGAATCCGAAAGCTTCGTTCACTTTCCCACGCCAAAGCGATGCCATTTAGAGCTGGAAGAAAGGCTTGATAAAAGCTGTGAATGAATGAAATAATCCCTTTATTTTTCTGCATGGGACAAAGATAGAAACAGGGGGCTCACTGAGCGGTATGAATGTCTTGAACATTGATCAAGAGGAGGTCAATGGGATGGCTGAATGTTCTTTCACTCCGTAATCTCAACCAAGACCCACGAAGAGCAAACCAAATAGAACTCTAACTTGTTTTTATACCGTAAGTATTTTTTGCAGTGTACATTTGTTGCACAATTATAAAAGTTCTATGCTCATGGCTTGGATTCGCCGAATTTCTCTTGCTCTATTTCTTGCGCTTCCGTTCCTTTTGGGCGGGCAAACGTTGGATTTAGTCCAAGCGCCAAACCTTTCTAAATGTACGGGTGACTCCCTTCGTATAACCATGACCATTGGTGCTCCTGGCATGGCTGCATCAAATGACTTCTATGTTATGCTAGCACCTGGCATGGCTGGCTCCTTTACCCAAGCCAATAGTGATACGCTGGATATTGTCAAATGGCAATCCATTACGCCATCTCCTACGGGCACAATTGCAGATACTATTACAGCAGGAGTGAAGTACGCATGGGTCATTATCCCCGTGACGATTACCACGAATAACTTTTATGGACTTGCAGTCAAAGGCAGTTCTCCAATTATTTGGTCGGATACGATTCAGATGACGGTCAACGTTGCGCCCATTGTAGAAATTGATTCTATTGTTGGGGGCTTTGAAAATATATTTAGTGGGGGTCCAGATTGGGGTATGTGCAATGGGGATACCATCGTTCTATATGCAAGCAAGGGTTTAGACAGCTACCAATGGACCAATGGAGGTTCCGCAATGCCTGGGGCCACATCTGATTCATTGGTTGTTGTCGCAAGCGGTGCCTATGGTGTGACAGGCAGTTCAGGTAACTGCGATGTCATGAGTGGAGATACCCTGGTGAACATCTTTAGCCCGCAAACAACCATTACGCACATACCCTCGGGTATGTTCACTTTAAATGTTCTGGACAAGGATAGCCAAATTGATTCGTTGGCATTTTGCGAAACAGAATCCATCACTCTTCGTGGGCCAAATACGTTAGGTATGGGCACGTCCATTGATTACCAATGGTTGCGCGACTCGGTCGACCAATTCGGCCAGAAATTGAAGGTGCCCATCAATGGGGCAACGAATAGGGACTTCACGACCAACGTGTCAGGTTTGTTCTCATTGGTAACGGCTTGGTATCCCGGAGGATGTCCCGATACTAGTTACTCGGTTGAGCTTTTTGTCGATACCGTGCCAGACACGTTTATTGAAAACATTGCTTGGGCATGGCAAACGGCTGCGTCATTGGACATCTGTCCCGGGGATTCAACCTTATTGCGCAGCAATGCGATCAGCTTCTCAGGGGACTGGACGTATCAATGGGAAGTGCTGTACCCCTTGACTTCAACATGGCAGGCGATTCCGGGACAAGACAAAGAAGAAATCCGGGTGGATACCACCGTTGTTGCTGGCACAGCACAATATCGTCTCGTCATCAACAGTGAAAGCTGTGATTTCACCACGGCTCCACTGCAAGTAAATTTGATTCCATTGCCTACGGTCGCGGTGGCGCCAAAGGATAGCTTGGCACTTTGTTTAGGTGATTCCGTATTTGTTGGGGCTACAGGGAATGCCCTGAGCTATCAGTGGACATGGGCCACGGGTGCATTCACAGGCATTTCGTTCTATGCAAAGGATCCAGGCACCTATGTGGTCGAGGCCATTGGACCAAATAACTGCTCAAGCTTTGACACTTTAAAAATCACGCAGATTGTCGTGACGCCAAATGCAGGACCAGACCAAATCATCATGCCAGGAGATGTTGTGCAGTTAGGTGCTAGTGGGGGTCTACAATACTATTGGTATGCGGACAAACCAGCGTATTTCAGCGACCCCTATAATCCAAATGCGCAAACACGCCCTACGAATGATACCACTTGGTACTTTGTAGAGGTACGAAGTGCCTTTGGCTGTTGGGGAATTGATTCTATGATGGTCGTTCAATTTGATCCTTCCACCTTATTGCCAAACATCTCCAATGTAATGAATGTCATTACGCCGAACGGCGATGGTTTCAATGATGTATTTGATATGTCAAATGTGGTTCAAGCGGATTCATGTGATTTGGTTATCCTAGATCGTTGGGGATCAAGAGTATATGATGAAGCCAGGTACATCAGTGGTTGGGATGGTCGAAATGCCGGCGGAGACCCACTTCCTGATGGAACCTATTACTATTTGCTCCTTTGTAACGGTGAACCCCGTTACCGTGGCGCCATCACTGTTATTCGCAATTAATCGTACCTGAATCCATGAAAAAATTATTCCTTTTGGCGCTCACTTTAGGCAGTTTCATGACCTACGGACAACAATTACCGTTGTACGCCAACTATTTCTTTGCTCCGCAAATGACCAATCCTGCTACCTCTGGTGCAGAAGGGTTTAGCGAACTTACGACCATGCATCGTCAGCAATGGCAGGGAATGGAGGGCGCGCCTGAAACCTCTGCTTTGGTATTTAATGGCGCACTGAATAAAGAGCGAATTGGCTATTCTGTTTATGCCTACACGGATAAGACAGATATTGTAAGCCGTTCAGGTATTTATGGCAACTATGCTTACCATGCACAGCTCTCAGAAACAGCGATTTTAAGCTTCGGTGTGGGGGCGGGTTATGTCAATAATTCATTCGACATGGCATCTGTTCGTGTCAAGAATCTAGGAGATCCCTTTTTGATTCCTGCCAATCAGAATGGCACGTTAGATATGACCTTGGGTGCGAACTTGCGTGTCTCAGACTTCACTTTAGGTTTGAGTGTTCCTCAACTACTGAATCCTACGATTACCTACAGCAACAACTATGATGGCCCCGTGGCCTATCACTTGATTCGTCATTATGTTGCAAGAACGCAATATGATATCCAGATTCAAAAGGACCGAATGGTGCTTTCACCTATGGTGACCGTTCGTGCGGCAGCCTATGTGAAGCCACAAGTGGATGCAGGACTTCTTTTTGACATGAAGGAATATGGCTATTTGGGCGCGATGTATCGCTCAAATTATGCCGCCACCATCAATGCGGGGGTACATTTAACCCCTGTACTTTCTTTGGGCTATGCACATGAGTTCAGCACCAATACCTATGCCTCTTATTTAGGTATGTCCAACGAGTTTATCCTTTCTTATAAGTTCGGTGACAACAAGCGCAACGAGCGTATGGAGGCGGAGATCAAGCGACTTAAAGACAAGCAACGTTCTGGAAGTCAAGAAACCGAGAAGCTATTGAATGAGCGATTTGAAGAGTTCAAAGAAGAGATGGGCGCTGCGCAAGCCGTAGAACTAGAAAAGCAAAAAGAAGCGCTGAAAGAGGCTGGTTTACAGCTTCAAGAAGCAGGTGCACAAAATGGCGGTCTTCGCGGTGGAAACCAAGGTGGTGATAACATGAACAATGTTGGAAATAACCCTACTTGGAACGGCGCTGGGGACATCAATAATTCAGGCGCCATTAAGGGCTACCGAAATGATGAATATGCCAATAACGTAGCACCTGGATCTCCTGGTTATTATGTCACAGCGGGTGTATATGGCGAATCAGCCAATGCAGAACGCATGGCGAACAGCCTAAGCAATAAGGGAATTTTAGCAAAAGTGTTTCGCGATAACCGGAATAACATGTTCTACGTATACCTCTTCAAGTTCCGCAACTACGAAGAAGCAGACCGCGCAAAATCTTCTGGATTGAATGGTCAGTACACGGGTAAACTGTGGATTAAAGTTGTTGAATAATGCGTAAATCATTCGCAGCATATTCGCTGTTCTTGCTAGCATTGTTTTTTGCTGTACCAGCCAATGCTGCCCACCTAGTGGGGGGCGAGATTACGTATACCTGCAGTGGGGGAAACAACTACACGATCAAACTGCGTGTGTATCGTGATTGTAATAGTGGCGGTGCCGCATTTGACAATGCTGTAACGTTTACGATTTTTGATAACCTGGGAGCGATTCTCTTTAACCCCTCTGTGAGTAAAGGTCCAACGGTGAGTGTGCCAGTCGCTACGGGTAATCCGTGTTTGCTCACGCCACCCAATATTTGTACTGAATATGCGGATTATACGCATACCATGAATTTACCCGCTCGGGTGGGGGGTTACACCATTTCTTACCAGCGCTGTTGCCGAAATGCCACGATCAGCAATATTGCGGCGAGTGGTAAGGGGAACACCTACACGGTGCAAATCCCTTCATTGGATAACTGTAATAATTCGCCGGTCCTTACAACGGTTCCACCTATTGTCCTTTGCTTAAATGATGTGCAAAACATCAATGCTTCAGCAACCGATGCCGATGGGGACTCATTGTATTACGAATTCTGTGATATCCTGAATGGGGGGTCAAGTGGCAATGCCTCTCCCAACCCAGCATCTGCGCCGCCTTATACAAGCATCCCATTCATTGCACCTCAAACAAGTGCGTCACCCATCCCTGGTAATCCAGCCTTGGTCATCCATCCCAACACGGGTTATATCACAGGTTCGGCGAATACAACGGGGCAATTCGTTGTCGGGATTTGTGTAAGCGAATACCGAAATGGGGTATATCAGTCAACGGTGCGAAGGGATTATCAATTCAATATCACGAATTGTGTGAGCAATGTGGTAGCAGATATGTTGACACAAATCGAGAAGCCTAGTCTTCTTTGTGGTGGCCGTACGATGCAATTCCAGGCGCAAACTTCTGGTGCGCTTTCCTATTATTGGGAATTTGGTGACACGACGACGACCCAAGACACGAGCAGCTCGCCTTCTCCTTCTTGGACGTATGTGGATACGGGTGCTTACACCGTTATGTTGGTGATAAATCCTGGGTTGGTATGTACGGATACGGTCTACGAAACCTTCCATATTTATGATGCTCCCGACTATGTGATTGCCTATAATGGTCAGACATGTTATGAGGCGCAAGACATTACCTTCTACGCACAGGGCACCACGCCTTCTGATGCATCCTTTGCTTGGGATTTTGGCCCACTGGCCAATGTGTATGGTGCAACAGGTGACACTGTGATGCATGTTTCATGGTCTGATCCAGGCAAGTATCCCGTTCGATTGATTGTGTATTCGGCGACATGCCCAGACACTACCTATGATACCATGCATGTGGTGCAATGGTCGTTGCCTGTTTTTGCAGGGAATGACACGGCTATTGCGCGTGGTGACACGGCCTACTTGCATGTGACATCAGGAGCAGCATACCGTTGGTTTGCCGATAAGCCGGTCTATTTTAATAACTATCGTCGTCTTGACCCACAGGCATGGACGTACCAGGATTCAACAACTTTTTACGCCATCGTGACAAATGCGGTAGGATGCCAGGGCATTGATACGGTATTTGTGTATTATCTACCTAACCAAACGCAACCAAATCTTTCCAATGTGCAAAACGCCATGACACCTAATGGGGATGGAATGAATGATGTGTTGGACTTGACAGAGGTTCTATTTGCTGATGGCTGCAAATTGCGTGTACTCAATCGTTGGGGAGGGCAGGTATATGAGCAAGATGGATATGACAACACGTGGGGTGGAACCAATATAAATGGCAATCCACTTCCGCCTGGAACCTATTACATTCTGCTACATTGCGGTAAGGAGCTCCGATATGGTGGCCCGGTGACGATAATTCAATAATTCATCCCATCATCAGGATGCATAAAAAAGCCCCGACCATTGGTCGGGGCTTTTTTTGCTCGTTACATCAAAAATAGAAAAGGCGTTAACCTTGGAACATATCCCGAACTCGGTCAAAAAATCCTTTGTCAGACTTTCCTGGATTGGGTTGAAAATTGGGATTGCCTTGCATGACTTCAAGCAGCTCTTTTTCTTCAGTGCTCAAAGACTTGGGCGTCCATACAGACACATGGACCAGTAAATCACCCGTGCCATATCCTTCGACACTCGGAAGCCCTTTTCCTTTTAAACGCAGTGTTTTACCACTCTGGGTTCCGGCTTCAATCTTCATCCGTGCTTTGCCCTGTACGGTGGGTATTTCAGCTGTTGTTCCAAGAGCAACATCAGGAAAAGAGAGATAGAGGTCATAATGAAGATTTTGACCTTCTCGCACCAACGTCTCGTGTGCTTCCTCTTCAATACTCACAATAAGATCCCCCGCAGGGCCTCCCATAGGGCCATGGTTTCCTTTGCCACTCACGCGGAGCTGCATGCCATCTTGTACACCTGCAGGGATTTTTACGCTTACGACTTCATCCACGCGTTCAAGCCCATCGGCGCCAACGCCGTCTGGACGCAGGTCGATCATTTTCCCAGAGCCATTGCAACCATGACAAGCCGAAGCCGTGCGCATCTGCCCTAAGATCGTGTTTTGGACACGTGAGATTTGACCCGACCCATTACAGACGGTACAGGTTTTAAACGTTAAACCGTCCGCAGGAATAGCACGACGGATCTTAATTTTCTTTTCAACACCTGCTGATACGTCTTCAAGGGTAAGCTTCACACGGACGCGCAGATTGGCACCGCGTGCGGCACCACCACGGCCACCACCACCTCCAAAGCTGCCACCTCCAAAAATGTCACCAAAGTGACTAAATATGTCATCCATATTCATACCGCCACCGAAACCGCCACCGCCGGAACCTTGCCCATAAGACTGGTGACCGAACTGATCGTATTTCTGCTTTTTTTCGGCAGTGGATAAAACCTCGTAGGCTTCAGCCGCTTCCTTGAACTTTTCTTCGGCCGCTGCGTCACCTTGATTTTTGTCAGGGTGATATTGAATGGCGAGTTTGCGGTAGGCCTTTTTGATCTCGTCTGCGGAAGAGGATCGGCTGACACCTAAAACTTCATAATAATCGCGCTTTGCCATGCTTATCCGGGGTGTTGGTCCGCGACCACCACCCTGGTGTAGCGAATAATTTTCTCTCCAAGGGTATAGCCCTTTTCAATCTGGTCGATCACTTTTCCGCCAAGTTCAGGACTTGGAGCGGGTATATTGGTAATGGCTTCCATCGTTTCAACGTCAAACACTTGACCTACAGGGGATTCCATTTCTTTGAGGCCTTCAGTCTTTAGGGTATTGATCAACTTGGTATAGATGAGTTCCATGCCAATGCGCACGGCCGAATCAGCCGGAATGTTCTTCATCGCACGTTCAAAATCATCCACCACGGGCAAAAGGGCCTTTAAGACTTTCTCATTGGCTGTGGCCATGAGATCAAGACGTTCACGGGCATTTCTGCGGCGAAAGTTCTCAAACTCGGCATAGAGCCGTAGATTTTGCTCCTTTAAAGCCTGGAATTCTTCCTGTAGGTTGTCCAATTCCGAACCAGTAGTTGGCTCACCCTCTACTGTTGGGTTTTCCTGTTGGGGCATTTCTCCAGTTTCCATTTCATTCTGGGCTTTTGGTTCTTCTGCAGGTTGTTTCTCTTTGGCCATGGTTCAATAGGATCTATAGCCCCCTCTAAAGCAAACAATCTGCCAAACTGAGCTTTGTGTCAGAATGGCAGATTGTGCGCAAAATGGCGGCCTTTCTGGCCACTTTTAGAACTGTATGCCCTTGTATTAACGCAGCAATGATTTCAAGGCTGCTTCCAGTTGAGCGCCCCGGAGCCCTTTTGCAATGACTTTTCCTTCGCCATCTAGCAAATACGTCATGGGAATGGAGTTCACGCCATAAATGGCTGCTCCCTGCGCCTTCCATCCTTTTAAGTCACTCACATGGCTCGGCCAGATGAGGCCATCTTTTTCTATGGCTTGAATCCAACGGTCTTTGGCTTGATCAAGGCTAACAGAATAGATTTCAAAACCTTTACCTGCCGTGTACTTTTTATCCTTGTAGGCATTATAAATGCGCACAACATTTGGATTTTCCATCCGGCAAGGTCCGCACCAAGATGCCCAAAAATCAATCAAGACCACGTTGCCACGCAAATCACTTAGCTTGATAATATCCCCATTGGGATTGGGAAAAGCTAATTCGGGCGCCTGGTCACCCACATTGATATTGGCTAATTGTAGTTCACCAGAAGGACGGGAAACAGAATCAGAAGGACGTGCGGCGGTCCACAATAATGCGGAGGCCAACAAAAGAAAGGTGAAAGTTTGTTTCATGATGGGGTCAAGTTAGGAAGGAATTCGCTCTATTTGTGCACCTAGTGCGCGGAGACGCTCGTCGATACGCTCATAGCCTCGGTCAATCTGTTCAATATTGTGAATCATACTGGTTCCCTCAGCGCTCAGTGCAGCAATCAATAGGGCAATACCTGCACGAATGTCTGGTGAAGTCATCGTTGTGGCGCGTAATGGAACCTTGCGATCAAGTCCAATAACCGTAGCGCGGTGTGGATCGCACAAAATGATCTGTGCACCCATGTCGATCAGTTTGTCTACGAAAAAGAGTCGACTTTCAAACATTTTTTGGTGCACCAGTACAGAGCCTTTTGCTTGTGTAGCGGTCACCAAAACAATACTCAATAAATCAGGGGTAAAGCCTGGCCATGGTGCATCAGAAACGGTCACCATAGATCCGTCGAGGTAGGCCCCAATTTCATAGCTTTCTTGTGCGGGAACATAGATATCATCTCCTTGGATTTGGAGTTTAATACCCAATTTCTTGAACACTTCCGGAATGATGCCCAGGTGTTCAACTCCTGCGTTTTTAATTGTGAGTTCGCTCTTGGTCATGGCGGCAAGACCAATCCATGAGCCGATTTCGATCATATCCGGTAAGCAGCGATGGTCTGTCCCACCAAGGCGCTCAACACCCGTGATGGTCAATAGGTTGCTGCCAATACCTAGGATGTTTGCCCCCATACGCACCAGCATTTTACACAACTGTTGCAAGTAGGGCTCACAGGCTGCATTGTAAAGGGTGGTCACCCCTGGAGTTAGCACAGCTGCCATGACAATGTTAGCGGTGCCGGTGACAGAGGCTTCGTCCAACAGCATATAGGCCCCCCGAAGCCCTTCGGCTGGGGTTTCTACACCGTAGAAATGTGAACCTTCTTCATATTTAAATTCTGCACCAAGCTTCATAAAACCCAAGAAGTGGGTGTCAAGGCGTCTGCGGCCAATTTTGTCACCTCCGGGTTTTGGGATATACCCTTTGCCAAACCGCGCCAATAATGGCCCCACCAGCATGATGGATCCACGGAGTGCAGCTCCCTTTGATTTGTAGGCATCAGAGAATAAAAAGTCAACCTTTACATCCTGGGCGCAGAAACTGTAATCACCCTGCCCATGCTGGGTTACGTTGACCCCAAAATCCCCTAATAGTTCAATTAATTTATTGACGTCAACAATGTCTGGAATGTTCGATATGCGGACATTTTCTTCTGTTAAAAGAACGGCGCATAGTATCTGAAGGACTTCATTTTTTGCTCCCTGGGGTTGAACTTCCCCTTTGAGGCGAAGCCCCCCTGTTATTTTAAAACTGGACACTAAATAAAAAAGGTATTACGAGCGTTTGAAGTTGGTTTTCCGCTTAAAAGTGGGCTTGGCTTTTTTCTTGGTGCGTGTGTGAAGTGGCGCATTTTGGGACACAACCCCGCGGTTGACGCTAAGTGGGGCCTTTTCCTGCCCAAGCTTACCGGCGGATAAGATGCGCAGCTCGGCAAAAATGACGGCATCATCCACAGAATCTTTATTCCAGGATAGGTAGGCACGTTTCATCTGATTGGCAATATCCAACTCCATGGCATCACGATCTTCTGAAGGCTCCATGTCCGATACCGTCGTAATGAGATTTTGCACAATGTTGCCATAATAGCGATGGCTCCTGCTTTTTTGAGGATAAGGAACAGCATCAGGCTTCTCGCTTAATTTTTCACGCGTTGGCGTTGGGTAGGGGCAATCCACATCCAAAGCAAAGTCGGACATGACAAAAAGATGGTCCCAAAGTTTATGGCGATAATCTGGATTGTCGCGTAGACTTGGATTAAGATTCCCAATAACATCAATGATGCTGTTGGCCACCTTTGTCCGGCGTTCGCGGTCAGGAAGGCTTAAACAATATTCGATCATGGACTGCACATGGCGTCCATATTCGGGCATGCGCAAATCTTCTCGGTCTGTATTATAGTCCAGAGAAAGCGCGGCTATTTGAGAAGTTTCTATCATGAGAGAAGCTGCAATTTAGCAAACTTGAGGAGCAATTTTTTCTCCCCAGCATTATCAAAAAGAATGGTGGCCTTTCTTTCCATACCGTCGCCGGCCAATTCTGTCACTTTTCCGATACCAAATCGGTCATGGACTACTCGTGCCCCCACGGTGAGGTCCAAGTTGAGTGCACTTGGCCCGCTGGTTGCAGCCGAGGTGGCATGCTGCATGGACTTCAGTGCAGTTGGCCTCCTAAAGCGCACAGGGACTGGAGGAGGAGACGGCGTGGTTTTGGGCCTGACGGGAGTCGAGCCTGTAGAGCGCCTAGACGAAGGTACATCAAAGGCATCTATAAGTTCGCGTGGAACGGTGTAGGTTGGCTGAAATTCAGGCACATGTATGTCCAGGTGCTCTTCATCTAATTCCTCAAGGAATCTACTAGGTTCGCAATCGATCAGCTTGCCCCAGCGGTAGCGCACATGTGCGTAGGTGAGAAATGCACGTTTCTCCGCTCGAGTTAGGGCGACATAAAACAGGCGCCTTTCTTCTTCCAGATCTGAGCGCGAACCCATGGACATCATTGAAGGGAAAAGGTTTTCCTCCATGCCTACCACAAAAACAGCTGGAAATTCTAGGCCCTTTGCCAAGTGTATGGTCATTAAGTTCACTTTAGGACGATCATCCTCGTCTGGACGGTCCGCATCCGTAATCAAGGCCACATCTTGAAGAAAGGCGCCAAGACTTGGATCTCCTTCGTCTACTTGTTGCTGTTGCTCTGCAAAGTCTTTGATGCCATTGAGCAGTTCTTGGACGTTCTCATAGCGTGAGACACCTTCGGGTGTTTTGTCGTCAGCCAGAAGTTTAATCAGTCCGCTGCTGCGGGCAATGTGCTCCACCACATCAAAGGCATCTTTTTCTGCTGCAATGATTTGATAGGATTTGATCAGGTCTACAAAATCTACTAGGCGCTGCTGTGTAGGTTTATTGATGTTGACGCCCCATTCTCCACAAAGCCCAGCGGCATCCCAAAGACTTGCCTCTTTTTCATTTGCGGCAATGGTTAGTCGGGCCAATGTGGTATCGCCAATACCGCGTGCAGGTAGGTTGATCACTCTGCGAAATGCTTCTTCGTCTTTGGGGTTAACCGTTAAACGCACATACGCCATTAAATCTTTGACTTCTTTTCGTTGGTAGAAGGAAAGACCCCCGAAAATACGGTAAGGGATGTTTCGTCTGCGCAAAGCATCTTCAAAAGCGCGAGACTGGGCATTGGTTCGGTAGAGAATGGCCATTTGATCATGGGCCATATGTTCCTGCATGTGCAATTCCCAAATGGTCTGTGCGACATAGTTGCCTTCATCGGAGTCACTCACGCTTTTGTGGACTACGATTCGCTCCCCTGTAGGATTGGCAGTCCAAACCTTCTTTTCGAGTTGGTCTTGGTTGTGCTTGATCAATGAATTAGCCGCTTCTACAATACACTGTGTGCTGCGATAGTTCTGCTCTAATTTAAAGAGCTTTGCATCCGCATAATCTTTTTGAAAATTCAGAATATTCCGAATATTTGCACCTCGGAAAGCATATATACTCTGTGCATCATCCCCTACAACGCATAAATTCTCAAAGCGAGATGCGAGTGCTTTAACGATGAGATATTGTGAATGGTTGGTATCCTGATACTCATCGACTAGGATATACTTAAAGCGTTCCTGATAACGAGCTAGGGCATCAGGAAACTTCGCAAAGAGCTCGTTGGTCTTGAGGAGCAAGTCATCAAAATCCATGGCGCCGGCTCGGAAGCACTTTTCTACATAGGCATTATAGAGTTCCCCCATTTTAGACATGCGCGCAGAAGCATCCGCCTCCTGGAGATCTGCCCGGTGCTGATATGCCTTTGGCGTAATCAGATTGTTCTTGTATGAGGAGATTCGGCCCGACACAGCCTTCACCTTATAGATGTCTTTGTCTAGGTCACGCTCTTTAATCAGCCCCGAAATAACCTTCTGTGAATCTTCGGAATCATAGATGGTGAAATTTGAAGGGTATCCCAGTCTATGCCCTTCAATTCGAAGGATGCGGGCAAAAATGGAGTGAAACGTCCCCATCCATAAATTCTTTGCTTCCGTCCCACCTAATAAGGTTTCAATTCGACCTTTCATTTCACGCGCCGCCTTATTGGTAAACGTGAGGGAAAGGATGTTAAAGGGATCCACGCCTTTTTCCATTAAATGGGCAATGCGGTAGGTCAACATGCGGGTCTTTCCTGAGCCTGCGCCTGCGATAACCATAACAGGTCCTTCCGTCTGTTGGACGGCTTCAAGTTGCACAGGATTGAGGGCGGATGAATAGCTAGACATAGAAGGGTCCCAAAGGTAGCGTTTGCATGTGGTGCGAAAAAGTTTGAAAGTGCTATGGGAATCAAATCGATTCATATAGAAAAAAGGTCTACATTTGCAGTCCCCTAAAAACGAGGGGCATATTTTATTGTAGCGACGACAACCAACACAATTAACAAGAATGCCTACCATTCAACAGCTCGTCCGTAAGGGCCGAGTCAAACTAGAAAAGAAGAGCAAGTCAGCAGCGCTGGACTCTTGCCCTCAACGCCGCGGCGTGTGTACGCGGGTTTATACAACCACTCCTAAGAAGCCGAATTCCGCTATGCGTAAGGTTGCACGTGTGCGCCTGACCAACGGAAATGAAGTCAACGCCTACATCGGCGGTGAGGGTCACAACCTTCAGGAACACTCTATCGTGCTTGTGCGCGGTGGTCGTGTGAAAGATTTGCCAGGTGTCCGTTACCACATCGTACGTGGTGCATTGGATACTGCCGGTGTTAGCGGACGTATGCAACGCCGCTCTAAGTATGGTACAAAACGACCCAAAGTCAAAAAATAATAGGAAACCATGAGAAAGACGCGTGCTAAAAAGCGCCCCCTGTTGCCGGATCCCCGTTTCAACGATCCCTTGGTAACCCGTTTCGTAAACAACTTGATGTACGACGGAAAGAAGTCTACGGCTTATACCATCTTCTATGAAGCAATTGACCTTGTGTCTGAAAAGTCTGGCGAAGCCAACGGTTTAGAGCAATGGAAGACGGCTTTGACCAATGTAATGCCGCACGTAGAGGTTCGTAGCCGCCGCGTTGGTGGTTCTACTTTCCAAATCCCACAACAAATCCGTCCAGAGCGTAAAATCTCTATGGCTATGAAGTGGATGATTGGCTATGCGCGTGGCCGTAATGAAAAGAGCATGGCTGGTAAATTGGCCGGTGAAATCATGGCTGCTGCAAAAGAGGAAGGTGCTTCTGTAAAGAAGCGCATGGACGTTCATAAAATGGCAGAGGCAAACAAAGCATTCTCTCACTTCCGTTTCTAAATCAGGTACCATGTCTAATCGCGATCTCAAACTCACACGGAACATTGGTATCATGGCCCACATTGATGCGGGCAAAACGACCACCACGGAACGTATTCTTTATTACACAGGCGTAAGCCATAAGATTGGAGAGGTACACGACGGTGCTGCTACGATGGACTGGATGATCCAAGAGCAAGAGCGCGGTATCACCATTACTTCTGCGGCTACTACTTGTTTCTGGCGTTTCCCTACTAACCAAGGAGAGGATTTGCCCGAAACCCAACAGTACAAGATTAATATCATTGATACTCCTGGACACGTGGACTTTACCGTTGAGGTAGAGCGTTCGTTACGTGTGTTAGATGGTGCAGTGACCTTACTTTGTGCGGTAGGTGGAGTACAGCCACAAACTGAAACGGTTTGGCGTCAAGCCACCAAGTACAATGTTCCACGTATTGCTTTTGTCAATAAAATGGACCGTACAGGTGCTGACTTCTTTAATGTTGTCCGCCAAATTGATGAGAAATTAAAAGGCAATCCTATCCCTTTGCAAGTGCCGATTGGTGCTGAAATGGAATTTCAAGGCGTCGTTGACTTACTAGATAATCAAGCGATTATTTGGGAAGACGAGACTCAAGGAATGACGTATAAGGTGATTGATATCCCTGCAGACCTTAAAGAGACTGTCAAGGAGTACCGTGAAAAGCTTGTAGAAGCTGTAGCGGAATTTGATGACAACTTGATGGAGAAGTTCTTTGACGATCCAGAGAGCATTACACGTGAGGAACTTGTTGCGGCCATTCGCAAGGCGACCATCGCCCAGAAGATCACACCCGTATTGTGTGGTTCTGCCTTCAAAAACAAGGGTGTTCAGACGATGTTGGACGCTGTAATGTCTTACATGCCTTCACCAGTTGATGTTGAGGGGATCATAGGTACTAATCCTGATACTGAAGAACCTGAAATGCGCAAGCCTGATCCTAATGAGCCTTTTAGCGCATTAGCCTTCAAGATTGCAACGGATCCCTTCGTAGGTCGCTTGTGTTTCTTCCGGGTCTATTCCGGAAAAATTGAAGCAGGTTCTTACACGAAGAACATGCGTACAGGAAACAAAGAACGTATCTCTCGCATCTTTCAAATGCACTCCAATAAGCAGAATCCGATCGACATGATCGAGGCTGGTGATATTGGTGCTGGCGTAGGATTCAAGGATATACGTACGGGCGATACCTTGTGTGATGAAAAGCGTCCTATCGTATTGGAGTCTATGTCTTTCCCTGAGCCTGTTATTGGTTTGGCGGTTGAGCCTAAGACCCAGGCAGACGTTGACAAGTTGGGAATGGCTTTAGCAAAATTGTCTGAAGAAGATCCTACTTTCCGTGTTCACACTGACGATGAGACGGGTCAAACAGTTATTTCGGGTATGGGTGAATTGCACTTGGAAATCATCGTTGACCGCCTAAAGCGTGAGTTTAAGGTCGAATGTAACCAAGGCCCACCTCAAGTCCAATACAAAGAGGCATTGACGAATAATTACAATCACCGTGAAGTCTACAAGAAGCAGACAGGTGGTCGTGGTAAATTCGCCGATATTGTCTTCACCATTGGTCCTGCAGATGAGGACTTCGTTGGAACCCTACAGTTCGAGAACCAAATCAAGGGGGGTAACATCCCACGTGAATTTGTCCCTGCCGTAGAAAAAGGCTTTAAGGATGCTATGAACAATGGTCCTTTGGCTGGCTATGCCATCGATACAATGAAGGTGACTTTGACGGATGGTTCTTTCCATCCTGTGGATTCTGATTCCTTGTCTTTTGAATTGGCAGCCCGAATTGGCTTCCGCGATGCAGGCAAGAAAGCACGTCCCGTAATCCTTGAGCCTGTGATGAAAATGGAGGTAGTGATGCCCGAGTCTTCGATGGGTGATGTTGTGGGTGACTTAAACAAGCGCCGTGGCATTGTTGAAGGAATGGACACAAAAGAAGGTGACTCTGTCGTTCGCGCCAAGGTGCCTTTGAGTGAAATGTTTGGGTATGTAACCACATTGCGTACAATCACATCAGGACGTGGTAGCTCTACTATGGAGTTTAGCCATTATGCTGAGACGCCTTCTAGCATTGCTGAAGCTGTGATTGAGAAAGTACGCGGCAGTAAATAAGTTTTTTTCACTATCCTATGAGCCAAAAAATTCGCATTAAACTCAAGTCATATGACCACATGTTGGTTGACAAGAGTGCAGAGAAAATCGTGAAAACGGTGAAGAGTACTGGAGCTGTTGTTATTGGCCCCATTCCTCTCCCTACGAACAAGCGTATCTATACGGTACTGCGTTCTCCTCACGTAAACAAGAAAGCCCGTGAGCAGTTTGAATTGTCCAGCTACAAGCGTTTGTTGGATATCTATTCCTCTTCAAGCAAGACGATTGATGCCTTGATGAAGTTGGAGCTGCCTAGCGGTGTTGAAGTAGAAATCAAAGTTTAACAATCAATTCCAATTGAAATCATGCCTGGACTAATTGGCAAGAAAATCGGAATGACCAGCATCTTCGATGCGGATGGTAAAAACTATCCGTGTACGGTCATCGAGTTGGGACCCTGTGTGGTAACCCAAATCAAAAATGAAGATGTCGATGGTTACGCAGCCGTGCAGATCGGTTTCGGGGAGCAGAAGCACCCTGTCCAAGCTGCCGCCGGCCACGCCAGTAAGGCGAATACCACAGCCAAGAAGAAATATGTAGAGTTCAAAGACTTTGCTGACGGCTCTGTGAGCCTAGGCGACGTTTTGACTGTCAGCATGTTTGAAGAAGGTGAATTTGTGGATATCGTTGGAACGACAAAAGGTAAAGGCTTCCAAGGTGTTGTTCGCCGTCACGGTTTTGCCGGGGTAGGACAGAGCACGCATGGTCAGCACAACCGTTTACGTGCGCCAGGTTCTATTGGCGCAGGTTCGGATCCCTCACGTGTCTTTAAAGGCACACGTATGGGTGGCCGTATGGGCGTGGATCGTGTGAAGATCCAAAACTTACAAGTTTTGAAAGTAGACACTGAGCAAAATTTGCTAGTGGTAAAAGGTTCAGTACCTGGCGCCAAGCAATCGCTCGTAATTGTTGAGAAATAATGGAATTGAACATTGTCAATCAACTGGGCAAAGACACAGGTCGCAAGGCGAACCTGAATGATGATGTCTTCGGCATCGAGCCCAATGAGCATGCGATGTATTTGGACGTGAAGCAATACTTGGCCAATCAGCGCCAGGGAACGCACAAGGCCAAGCAACGCGCTGAAATCTCTCGTACCACAAAGAAACTGCACAAGCAGAAGGGTACAGGTGGTGCACGACATGGTAGTATGAAGTCTCCATTGTTTCGTGGTGGAGGTCGCGTCTTTGGCCCAGTACCTCACGAGTATGGTTTTAAGCTAAATAAAAAGCTAAAAATGTTGGCACGTAAATCCGCCTTTTCTACCCTGGTAAAAGAGGATCAAGTGATTGTTGTCGAGAACTTTAGCTTCGATGCGCCTAAGACTAAGCAGTACCAATCCGTACTGGCGGCACTAGGAATTCAAGGAAAGAAATCCACGGTAGTGTTGGCTGAGCAAGATAAAAATGTATATTTGTCATCCCGCAATTTTGAGGGGTCAAATGTTATAACTGCTTCAGAACTAAATACTTATTCAATTTTGAACGGTGGTATCTTGATCTTGACAGAGGGCTCAATTGAGAAAATTCAAACGGCATTAACTACGAAATAATGGAAAGCATTCTGATTCGACCCGTCATTACGGAGAAGGCCTCAGCCGAAGCTGAGGGGCGGAATCGCTACACCTTCGTCGTTGCCAAGAAAGCCAACAAGATTGAAATTAAAAAGGCTGTTGAGGCAACGTACAATGTGAAGGTGGACAACGTTCGCACCATTATCGTTCCTGCCAAGCACATTGTGCGCCAAACGAAGGCAGGTATGTTAGAAGGCAAAAAGTCTTCTTACAAAAAGGCGATGGTGGATGTGCGTTCTGGTGAATCCATTGATATCTACGGCAATCTTTAAGTATTATGGGCGTACGTAAACTAAAAGCAATCACTCCTGGGCAGCGTTTTCGCTCCGTGAATGATTATGCGGCAATCACTGCCACAGCTCCTGAAAAGTCTTTGACGGCTCCAAAGAAGCGCAGCGGCGGTCGTAACAATACCGGTAAAATGACCATGCGATACATGGGTGGCGGGGCTAAGCAACGTTACCGTATCGTGGACTTCAAGCGTGAAAAGTTTGGTATTCCAGCAACGGTCAAAACAATAGAATACGATCCAAATCGTTCAGCATTTATTGCACTTGTCGTATATGCAGATGGCGAGAAGCGCTATATCATTGCGCCTAACGGATTGCAAGTAGATCAAACGATTGTTTCAGGTACAGGTTCTGCTCCAGAAGTAGGAAACTCTATGAAACTATCTGAATTACCTCTTGGTACGATCATCCACAACATCGAATTACGTCCAGGTCAGGGCGGCATCATTGCGCGTAGTGCGGGTGCCTTTGCTCAACTTTCTGCACGTGATGGGAAATACGCCACGCTGAAGATGCCTTCAGGTGAGACGCGTATGATCTTGGTTGAGTGTATGGCAACGGTAGGTGTTGTTTCAAACAGCGACCACCAGCAAGTACAAAGTGGTAAGGCAGGACGCAGCCGTTGGTTGGGTCGCCGTCCACGCACCCGTGGTGTAGCCATGAACCCTGTCGATCACCCAATGGGTGGTGGTGAAGGCCGGGCATCTGGTGGCCACCCACGCTCTCGCAACGGTATTCCTGCGAAGGGATACAAGACGCGTACGCCGAAGAAGGCAAGCAACCGCTACATCATTGAAAAACGCAAGAAATAAGCGATGGCACGTTCATTAAAAAAAGGACCCTATATCCATTACAAGCTTGAGAAGCGGGTTATGGAGAATGTAGAAGCAGGTAAGAAGACTGTTGTGAAAACATGGTCGCGTGCTTCTATGATCAGCCCAGACTTTGTAGGACAGACTATTGCTGTTCATAATGGCAGGACTTTCATTCCTGTGTATGTAACAGAGAATATGGTTGGACACAAACTCGGTGAATTCGCCCCCACACGTACTTTCCGCGGTCACGCAGGAAAGAAGGATAAGGGTAAACGATAAGAAGCCATGGGAAAACGTAAACAACTCTCATCAGTAGCCATGAAGGAAGCCCGCAAGAGCGTGGCCGTGGCTAAACTGAACAATTGCCCAACCTCACCACGCAAAATGCGTTTAGTAGCGGATTTGATCCGTGGTATGGAAGTAGCAAAAGCACTCTATGTATTGAAGCATAGTGGCAAAGAAGCATCTATCCGTATGGAGAAGTTGCTCATGTCTGCCCTCAGTAACTGGGAAACAAAGAACGAAGGAGTGTCTGTGGACGAAGCAAACCTCGTAGTTCAATTGATCAGTGTTGACGGTGGTCGTATGCTAAAGCGTGTACAACCTGCTCCACAGGGCCGTGCACACCGTGTACGCAAGCGTTCTAATCACGTCACTATTGTGGTTGGCGAGCAAGCAGAGGCACCTGTAGTAACCGAAGTAATCGAAGCTAAATAATGGGACAAAAAGCAAATCCTATCGGCAATCGCCTCGGTTTTATCCGCGGGTGGGACTCACAGTGGTATGGCGGTCGCAATTATGGCGATAAAATTGCCGAAGATGCGGCGATTCGTAAATACCTCTATGCGCGTCTTTCTCGTGCGAATGTTTCACGTATCATCATCGAGCGTACGTTAAAAGTGGTTACAGTGACAATTGCTACGGCACGTCCAGGTGTGATCATTGGTAAAGGTGGTTCTGAAGTTGATAAGTTGCGTGAAGAGCTCAAGAAATTAACAAAGAAGGATGTTCAGATCAACATTCACGAGATCAAGCGCCCTGAGTTGGATGCTAAATTGGTAGCTGATTCCATTGCGCGCCAAATTGAGGGTCGTATTTCTTTCCGTCGTGCTGTCAAGATGTCTATTGGTTCAACCATACGGATGGGAGCAGAAGGGATAAAGGTTCAATTGAGTGGACGTTTGAATGGTGCTGAAATTGCACGTTCAGAGAAATTTAAGGAAGGCCGTACTCCTTTGCACACTTTCCGTGCTGACATTGATTATCATATTTCTGAAGCGCATACGACCTATGGCCGTATAGGTATCAAAGTATGGATCATGAAAGGTGAAGTATATGGAAAGCGTGACTTGACCAATGTATTGGGGGCATCACAGCGTCCAAATTCAATGGGTCCTGGATCAAGTGCTCCTGGTGGGCGTGGTCCTGGTGGCCGTGGTCCTGGTGGTCCTGGTGGCCGTGGTCCTGGTGGTCCTGGTGGTCGTGGTCCCGGTGGTCCTGGTGGCCGTGGTCCGGTGGTCCTGGTGGCCGTGGTCCTGGTGGTCCTGGTGGTCCTGGTGGCCGTGGTCCTGGTGGTCCTGGTGGTCGTGGTCCCGGTGGTCCTGGTGGTCGTGGTCCTGGTGGTCCTGGTGGCCGTGGTCCGGGTGGTCCCGGTGGTGCCGAACGTCGTAGTCCAAACAACCGTAAAGCTTAATTCGGAGTTATATCATGTTACAGCCGAAAAAAACCAAGTACCGTAAAATGTTTAAGGGCAAAATGAAGGGCCTAGCCCAACGTGGCGCGACCTTAGCATTCGGTTCCTATGGCATCAAATCTCTTGAAGAGGTTTGGATGACCGCACGTCAGATTGAAGCCGCACGTATAGCCGCAACGCGTTACATGAAACGTGAAGGCCAGTTGTGGATTCGTATTTTCCCAGACAAGCCTATCACGAAGAAGCCTCTTGAGGTTCGTATGGGTAAGGGTAAAGGTGCTGTAGAATACTACGCAGCTGTAATCCGTCCGGGTCGTATGTTGTTTGAATTGGATGGAGTTCCTGAGGACATCGCTATTGAAGCATTGCGCCTTGCGGCTCAAAAGCTTCCGGTGAAGACCAAGCTGGTTACCCGTCGTGATTTAGTTAAGTCTTAATTCCTGCAGCCATGAAAATGAAAGAAATTCAGAACCTGTCTCAGGAAGAGTTGATGAACCAATTGTCTTCTGTAAAGAAGGAATTGTCAGAGATGCAGCGCAAGCACCGCATCAGCCCCATGGACAATCCCATGGTGATAAAAGCAATGCGTAAAGTCGTGGCACGTTTGTCCACGGAAGTCACTAACCGTCAAGTTAAATAATTGAGGTCGATGGAAAATGAACGCAACCTCCGCAAAGAGCGTACTGGTGTAGTCACTAGTGCTGCTATGGACAAAACGGTCACCGTGAGCGTTTCTCGTCGCGTGAAGCACGCCAAGTATGGCAAGTTCCTCACGTTTTCGAAGAAGTTTCATGCACATGATGAGACCAACGATTGCAACAATGGCGATACGGTTCGTATCATGGAGATTCGTCCCATGAGTAAAACCAAAGTATGGCGCGTCGTAGAAATTATCGAAAGAGCTAAGTAAAGATGTTACAAACAGAATCACGCCTCCGCGTTGCGGACAATTCGGGTGCCAAAGAGGTTTTGGTCATTCGTGTCTTGGGGGGTACGCGTCGTCGCTACGCTTCAGTAGGAGACAAGATCGTTGTTACGATCAAAGACGCTGCTCCGGCAGGAAATGCTAAGAAGGGTACAGTTTCTAAAGCTGTAGTTGTTCGTACCAAGAAAGAAGTGCGCCGTCCTGACGGTTCATATATCCGCTTTGATGACAACGCTTGTGTGTTGCTCAATGCTAACGGCGAAATGCGCGGAACGCGTGTTTTTGGTCCGGTTGCTCGTGAGCTTCGTGACAAGCAGTACATGAAGATTGTTTCCTTGGCACCTGAAGTGCTTTAAGAATCTGAATACAATGGCAAAGTTTCATATCAAAACAGGAGACACGGTGATGGTCATTGCCGGTACTTCCAAAGGGCAGCAGGGTCGCGTGGTCCGCATGATCCCTAAGCAGCACCGTGCGGTGGTGGAAGGAGTCAATATGATCACCAAGCATCTCAAGCCTTCGGCGAGCAATCCCCAAGGAGGCATAGAAAAAATGGAAGCACCCATCCACATATCAAATTTGATGGTGATGGATGCAACCGGTACCCCAACTCGTACGCGCCGTGAGGTCGACGAAAAAGGACAGACCATGCGTATTTCCGTTAAATCTGGTAAACCGATCGTGAAGTAATGGAGCCAAAACTCAAAATAGATTTTCACGGCAAGGTTGTTCCTGCTTTGAAAGAGCAATTTGCTTACAAGAATGACTTGCAGGTGCCTCGTCTTGAAAAAATCGTGCTTAGCCAAGGTATTGGTGTAGCTGTTTCTGACAAGAAGTTGGTGGACAATGCGGTGGAGGAAATGACCTTGATTGCTGGCCAACGGGCAGTTGCAACTAAGTCTAAGAAAGATATCTCAAACTTTAAGTTGCGTAAGGGAATGCCTGTAGGTGCACGTGTCACCCTTCGTGGTGAGCGCATGTACGATTTCTTAGAGCGTCTTTTGGTTTCCTCTTTGCCACGTATTCGTGACTTCCAGGGTGTGAAAGAAGGATTTGATGGCCGTGGAAACTTTACCATGGGTATCTCTGAACAGATCATCTTTCCTGAAATCGAGATTGACAAAGTAAATCGTATTTCAGGTATGGACATCACGTTCGTTACCTCGGCAAAAACAGACAAGGAGTGCAAAGCGCTTCTCCAGGAATTCGGAATGCCTTTCAAAAAATAAGTCATGGCCAAAGAATCAATGAAAGCGCGTGAGCGCAAACGTGAAGCCCTAGTAGCAAAGTATGCTACAAAGCGCGAAGCACTTAAAGCAGCTGGAGACTATTTGGGTTTGCAGAAGTTGCCTAAAAACGCATCTCCTGTGCGCCTGCACAACCGTTGCAAATTGACGGGTCGTCCCCGCGGATACATGCGCCAGTTTGGCCTTTCTCGCGTGACCTTCCGTGAAATGGCTTTGAACGGGTTGATCCCAGGTGTGAAAAAGAGTAGCTGGTAATTCTTAGAATTCAAAAGAACATGTATACAGATCCTATAGCAGATTTCCTCACTCGTATTCGCAACGGCGCTAAAGCCGGACATGCGGTCATCGAGGTTCCCTCCAACAACATGAAGGTGGAAATCGCCCGTCTTTTGCAAGACCAAGGGTACATCGCTAGCTACAAAGTTGACCAAGATGGTCCTCAGGGTACGCTAAAGGTGGCTTTGAAGTACGAAAAGTCTTCAAAGCGTCCCGTGATCCGCGGTATTGACCGTGCTTCACGTCCTGGCTTGCGCAATTATAAATCAGCAACTACCCTTCCCCGTGTGAAGAACGGTCTTGGTGTCGCGCTTGTTAGTACCTCTCAAGGTATGATGACCGATAAAGAGGCTCGCTCTAAGAACATTGGAGGAGAAGTTATTTGCTACGTCTATTAATTCGACCGATATGTCACGTATAGGTAAATCCCCCATCACAATTCCTGCAGGTGTAACCATCACCGTAGAGAATTTCGTGGTCACGGTTAAGGGAAGCAAAGGCACCTTGGTGCAGCCCATCCCTTCCGAGACCGGTATTGAAATTGCGGATAACGTATTGACGGTAACCCGTCCTTCGGACGCCAAGCCCCATCGTGCTGCGCACGGTTTGTATCGTTCATTAATCAACAACATGGTTGTGGGTGTTTCTGAAGGGTGGACCAAGCGTCTTGAATTGGTGGGTGTTGGTTACCGCGCAAGCCATGAAGGTCAAGTTATTGACTTGTCACTTGGATTTTCGCACAACATCATGATGCAAATCCCTTCTGAGGTTACGGTTAATACAGTAAGTGAAAAAGGTAAGAACCCCATTGTTGAATTGTCCTCATTTGACAAGCAGCTTGTAGGTATGATAGCTTCCAAGATTCGTGGATTCCGCAAACCTGAGCCTTACAAAGGAAAAGGTGTTCGCTATGTTGGTGAAGTAGTTCGTAAGAAGGCGGGTAAATCAGGTGGTAAATAATCGTATATAGATCATGGCAACGAAAGAAATGACCCGTAGAGACCGTATCCACATGCGTATTCGCAAGGTGGTTACCGGTACCGCATCCTGCCCTCGCCTGGCCGTATTCCGCAGCAGCAAAGAAATTTATGCGCAGTTGGTGGACGACGAAAATGGAACAACTTTGGCGCAAGCGACCTCACTAACGAAGGCTGGAGAGTCTCTCTCTGGCACAAAGACTGAGCAAGCAGCAGAAGTTGGGAAGAAAATCGCCGAACTCGCAAAAGCGAAAGGCATTGAATGCGTAGCGTTTGACCGTGGCGGATTCCTTTATCATGGACGTGTAAAGGCCTTGGCCGAAGGAGCACGTGAAGGCGGACTGAAATTCTGATAGAAGAGATGAAAGAAATCACATCAAAAAAAGTAAAGCCTAGCGGCTTAGAACTCGTGGATCGCCTCGTAGGTGTACAACGTGTTACCAAAGTGACCAAAGGTGGTCGTGCATTTGGCTTCACCGCAATTGTGGTAGTAGGCGATGAGCATGGCATAGGTGGCTATGGCCTTGGTAAGAGCAAGGAAGTTTCTGAAGCTGTAAACAAAGGCATTGAAGACGCCAAGAAAAATCTGTACCGCTTTCCTATCGTGAAGGGCAGTATTCCTCACGAGCAAGATGGCAAATTTGGTGGAGCACGCGTATTCCTACGTCCAGCTTCTTCAGGTACAGGTGTTATCGCAGGTGGTGCAATGCGTCACGTATTAGAGAGTGTTGGCGTACACGATGTATTGGCAAAGTCCAAAGGATCATCCAACCCACACAACTTGGTAAAAGCCACGTTTATGGCCTTGCATCAATTGCGTGATGCGAAGCAAGTTGCACGCACACGTGGTGTGGAAGTTTCTAAAGTATTTAACGGCTGATTCATCCATTATGGCACGTATTAAGATTACACAAGTTCGCAGCCTCATCAACCGCCCACCTAACCAGCGTGCCACTATGGTCGCCTTAGGTTTGCGCAAGATGAACCACAGTGTGGAACACGAGAATACTCCTCAAATTGCAGGTATGGTTCGTACGGTGTTCCATCTCATTCAAGTTGAAGAAGTTAAATAAGAGAAGGTATGTCACTTCACAATATTAAACCTGCTGCAGGTTCTACATTCACCAAGAAGCGTCTTGGACGCGGAGAGGGTAGTGGTTCTGCCGGAACAGCTGGACGCGGTCACAAAGGCCAAAAGTCACGTTCTGGTTATAGCAAAAAGATCGGTTTTGAAGGCGGTCAAATGCCCCTTCAGCGTCGTGTTCCAAAGTTTGGTTTCACCAATCCAAATCGTGTGGAATACCGTGGGATCAATCTTCATACGCTTCAAAACTTGGTTGAAACCAAGCAACTTACTGAAGTTAACTTGGAAGTATTGATGCAAAATGGATTGGCAAACAAGCATGATTTGGTCAAAGTATTAGGCCGAGGAATCTTAACTGCTGCTGTTAAAGTATCCGCGCATAAATTCAGTGCAACCGCATCTGCAGCTATTGAGGCAGCGGGTGGATCTGTCGAAACCCTCTAAGGACCCTACCTATGAAGCGTTTTATCCAAACCCTCCAAAACATCTGGCGCATCGCCGAACTGCGAGAGAAAATTCTCTTGACAGCCGGTTTGCTCTTGGTGTACCGTTTGGGCTCCAATGTGGTACTACCGGGTATTGATCCTGAATCTTTGGGTCAACTTCAGAACCAGGCTTCTGAAGGTTTGGTTGGATTGATCAATGCATTCTCTGGGGGTGCTTTTGCAAATGCTTCGGTATTGGCTTTAGGTATCATGCCGTATATCTCGGCATCTATTGTGATTCAATTAGCGGGTCTCGCTGTGCCCAGCATCCAAAAGATGCAAAAGGAAGGGGAGTCTGGACGCCGAAAGTTGAATCAAATCACGCGCTACTTGACCATCTTGATTGTGGCAGCTCAGGCACCTGGATACATCACGAACTTGCTTATGCAAGGCGTGACGGTCACCCTGCCAATGCCGACCTTCTGGTTTGCAGCATGGACTGTTATTATTGCAGGAACCATTTTTGCGATGTGGCTCGGTGAGCGCATCACGGAAAAAGGCATCGGCAACGGTATCTCCATATTGATCATGATTGGTATTGTGGCTACGTTGCCACAGGCTTTCTTCCAGGAATTGGTTACACAGTTGAGCCCAACAGGTGGCGGATGGATTAAATTCCTCCTTGAGATGGTGGCGATTTACCTCGTTTTCCTTTTCGCTATTGCCATTACCCAAGCTGTACGTCAAATCCCACTGGAGTACGCTAAGCGTGTTGCAGGTGGCAGTAATAAGACCATCGGACGTAATTATCTACCGATTAAAGTAAATGCCTCTGGCGTTATGCCGATCATCTTTGCACAGGCTTTGATGTTTATTCCGCTAACCGTGGTGCAATACACAGGTTTGGAGGGTGCGGGCGCAACCTGGATGGTAGATGTCTTTGGCAATATCCAAGGGTTCTGGTACAATTTTGTTTTCGCCATGCTGATCTTGGTATTCACCTATTTCTACACTGCGATTCAGATCAACACAACCCAAATTGCCGATGATTTAAAGCGCAATGGTGGGTTTATCCCCGGCATTAAACCAGGAGAAGCGACAGGCAGCTACATCGATGATGTTCTAGCCAAAATCACATTACCTGGTGCTATTCTGTTGGCACTTATTGCCATCTTGCCTTCCCTTGCTATGACAGCAGGCGTGAATATGCAATGGGCTCAATTCTACGGAGGCACCTCTCTGTTGATTATCGTAGGTGTTGTCCTTGACACCTTGATGCAAGTTGAAAGTTATTTGTTGAACAGTCATTATGACGGCCTCATGGATGGAGGACGTCTGACGGGCAGAAATAACACCATCTAACTATGGCAAAACAAGGGGGGATTACCCAAGACGGCACCATTACGGAAAATCTTTCTAACGCAATGTTTCGCGTTGAGTTAGAGAATGGACACGTAGTGACCGCACATATCTCTGGAAAGATGCGTATGCACTATATCAAACTCCTTCCAGGGGATCGTGTGAAATTGGAGTTGTCTCCTTACGATTTGTCCAAGGCACGTATTACCTACCGTTATTAAAGATTTGTTTAGAAACACACCATGAAAGTTCGAGCATCACTTAAAAAGCGTAGCGCTGATTGCAAGATTGTCCGTCGCAAGGGCCGCTTGTACATCATCAACAAGAAGAATCCGAAGTTGAAGCAACGACAAGGTTAAATCCATTTAGACTAAAAAAATGGCGAGAATTGCTGGCATAGACCTCCCGAAAAATAAACGTGGAGAAATTGGACTGACTTATATCTACGGAGTAGGTCGTTCACGATCGCGTGAGATCCTCATAGCGGCGGGCGTTGATATTAACATCAAAGTCCAAGACTGGACGGATGATCAATTGCAAGAAATCCGTAACTGGATTACCGACAATGTGAAAGTGGAGGGAGAACTCCGATCTGAAACACAAATGAACATCAAGCGATTGATGGATATTGGATGCCAACGCGGTATCCGACACCGTCTGGGGCTGCCCCTTCGTGGTCAGCGTACCAAGAATAATTCGCGTACTCGTAAGGGTAAGCGTAAGACGGTAGCAAACAAGAAGAAGGCAACGAAATAATCCATAACTGATGGCTAAGTCTACCAAGTCGACTAAGACGACGAAAAAGCGCAAGGTGAAAGTGGAAGCCGTGGGAGAAGCTCACGTTACTTCTACATTTAACAACATCATCATTGCACTCACCAATACCCAAGGTCAAGTAATTTCTTGGTCCTCTGCGGGTAAAATGGGATTCCGTGGTTCTAAAAAGAACACGCCTTACGCGGCACAAATGGCAGCTGAGAATGCTGCAGGTGTTGCTGTAGAAGCGGGATTGCGTAAAGTCAAGGTCTATGTAAAGGGCCCAGGTAACGGTCGCGAGAGTGCGATTCGAAGCTTGAATAACAGTGGAATCGAAGTAACGGAAATCGTGGATATCACGCCTATTCCGCACAACGGTTGCCGTCCCCCAAAACGCCGTCGCGTATAATTTTTAATTGACAGAAAGAAATGGCACGTTATAGAGGTCCCCTTACGAAGATTGCACGCCGCTTTGGTGAGCCCATTTTTGGCCCGGATCGCGCATTAGAAAAGCGCAACTATCCTCCCGGACAACATGGTTTCCAACGCAAGCGCGGCAAGAAGTCCGAATACTCCGTTCAATTAGCTGAAAAGCAGAAAGCAAAATATACCTATGGTATTTTGGAGCGTCAGTTCCGCATTTTGTTTGACCGCGCGTCACGCTCTAAGGGCGTTACGGGTGAGGTTTTATTGCAGCTTTGCGAGAGCCGTCTTGACAATGTAGTTTACCGTCTAGGTGTTGCACCTACACGTCGTGGTGCACGTCAGTTGGTTTCTCACCGTCACATGACGGTGAATGGCATAGTATGTAACATTCCTTCTTACCAAGTGAAGCCCGGTGACGTGGTTTCTGTACGTGAGAAGTCCAAAACCCTCGAGGTTATTACTGCAGCCCTTTCAGGTGGATCTAACAACCAATATGGTTGGGTGACCTGGAACGATGCGACCATGACAGGAACTTTTGACAGTGTCCCTTCACGAGACATGATTCCTGAAAACATTAAGGAGCAACTGATTGTCGAACTCTACTCGAAATAAGCTATGGCTATCCTTCAATTCCAAAGGCCTGAAAAGGTTATTGTTAACGCGACTACTGATACACACGGACAGTTTGAATTCCGTCCATTAGAGCCAGGTTATGGTCTAACGGTAGGTAACGCACTTCGTCGCGTATTGCTGAACTCCTTAGAGGGTTTTGCTTTCACTTCGGTGCGTATCTATGGTGTAGAGCATGAATTTTCTACGATCAAAGGTGTCGTGGAAGATGTGACAGAAATAGTTTTGAACCTTAAGCAGGTTCGCCTTAAGCGCCAAATTGATTCGGCAGATGCTGAAGTCGTGAAGGTTAGCTTGACAGGTAAAGACCAGTTAACGGCTGGTGATTTGGGCTCATTTATGACCAATTATCAAGTGTTGAACCCTGATATGGTGATTTGCAACATGGATGCCTCTGTTAAGATTGAAATGGAACTTACGATCGAAAAAGGTCGTGGTTATATTCCCGCGGAGGAGAACAAAAAGGTAGATGCAGCTTTAGGCACTATAGCGCTTGATGCAATCTATACGCCAATCAAGAATGTCAACTACAGCATTGAGAACTTCCGTGTTGAGCAAAAGACTGACTTTGAAAAGTTGATCCTTGACATCCACACAGACGGAAGCATTGCACCTCAAGACGCTTTAACTGATGCGGCGCAGATCTTGATTCAACATTTCTTGTTGTTCACCGATGAGCGCATGATTCCTGACTCAGAGCCCATTCAAGAAGTGGAGAGCTATGACGAAGAAGTGATGGAGATGCGCAAGCTTCTTCTGAAGGCTTTGACCGAACTCGAATTAAGTGTTCGTGCGTTGAATTGCTTGAAGGCAGCTGAAGTTGAGACTGTGGCTGACTTGGTCTCTTACACGAAAGCTGACTTAATGAAGTTCCGCAACTTCGGTAAGAAGTCATTGACTGAACTCGAAGAGTTGGTCGCACATTTGGGTCTTTCTTTCGGGATGGATACCACCAAGTACAAACTGGATAAGGAATAATTTGCAATGAGACACGGCAAGAAATTTAATCACCTTGGACGTACGGCTTCCCACAGGAAGGCGATGTTGAGCAACATGGCAACTTCGTTGATTACGCACAAGCGTATCAATACAACGGTGGCCAAAGCAAAAGAACTAAAGAAGTATGTGGAGCCATTGGTTACACGTTCTAAAGTTGATAGCACGCACAATCGTCGTATGGTATTTAGCTACCTTCAAGACAAGTATGCTGTTACGGAGCTTTTCAGTGAAGTAGCGGTGAAGGTCGGAGACCGTCCAGGCGGATATACCCGCATCATCAAGACGGGTAATCGTCTAGGTGACAATGCAGATATGTGTATGATGGAGCTTGTAGATTATAATGAAATCTATGGCAACGAAAAGAAGGAGGCGAAGAAGTCAACGCGTCGTGGCAAGAAAACAGCGGCTCCAGCCTCTGAAGCTACGAAGGTTGAAGCCCCTGAGGCAGTAGTAGAAGAGTCTACTGAAGCTTCAGTTGATGCGCCTGTGGAAAACAACGAAAACGAGGCAGAATAATCACACAAATGCGCGTGAAATCTCTGCTAACTTGCAAAGGATAAGGTGACCCCTTATCCTTTTTTTATGTCCAGTTCTAAAATAGTATGAATGAGTTCAAAAGCAGTTGTAATCCTTCAAGATGGAACCGTTTTTCATGGAAGATCTACAGGTCTTGATGGCACGGCATTTGGTGAAATTTGCTTTAATACTGGGATGACAGGATATCAAGAGATATTCACAGATCCAAGTTATAAAGGTCAGTTAATGGTGACAACTACTGCGCACATTGGTAACTATGGCATTGTTGCGGAAGAATCTGAAAATGCGCAAGTGCAAATTTCGGGTTTGATCGTGCGCAATTTTAGTGAAGTCGAATCTCGTCCTCGGGCAGAGGGAAAGACGTTGGCTGCTTTCTTCAAGGAACAAAACAAAGTAGCCATCGCCGATGTGGATACCCGCGCTCTCGTGCGTCATATTCGCGAACATGGTGCGCAAAATGCTGTCATTACGACAGAAGTCGACCGCCTAGAAGAGATAAAGATGGAATTGAATTCGACCCCCTCTATGGAGGGATTGGCGCTTTGTCCTGACGTTAGCACAAAAGAGGTCTACGCCTTTGGTGAAGCGGATGCCCCTTTGCACGTTGCGGCATTAGATTTAGGGATCAAGAAGAACATTTTGCGCTGCCTTACAGAAGTTGGGTGCCGTGTTACGGTGTTCCCGCATAATACCTCGTTTGAAGCCATGGCTGCCACCGGTGCAGATGGGTTCTTCTTATCCAATGGTCCCGGTGACCCTTCCGCATCTCCTGAGGTGATTGAAGTGGCAAGGTCCATGATTTCTTCTGGAAAACCCACCTTTGGCATTTGCCTCGGGCATCAGATGATCGCTCTTGCTTCAGGGATGAAAACGTACAAGATGCACAATGGGCACAGGGGGATTAACCATCCCGTTAAGAATTTGGCCACAGGAAAAGGAGAAATCACCTCCCAAAACCATGGCTTTGCTGTTGCTATGGAAGATGTAGAGAAACATGCGCATATAGAATTAACGCATGTACACCTGAATGATGGAACGGTTGCCGGCATACGTCGGACGGATGCCCCAGTTTTCAGCGTGCAGTATCATCCTGAAGCTTCTCCTGGCCCCCATGACTCGCGCTACTTATTTCAAGACTTTGTCACATTAATGAACGTTAAAAAAATATAAACCATGCCCATTATCACGTCTATACATGCACGCCAAATTTTAGATTCTCGCGGTAATCCTACGGTTGAAGCGGAAGTCTATTGTGAAGATGGCTCATTCGGTCGGGCGGCTGTGCCTTCTGGTGCATCCACTGGGGCGCACGAGGCGGTCGAAATGCGCGATGGCGATGCCCAAGTGTATCTCGGAAAAGGCGTATTAAACGCAGTAGAAAATGTCAAGACCACACTTGCGGAAGCAGTGGTAGGTCTGGAGGTAACAGACCAAGCTGAGCTAGACATGGCGATGCTTGAAGCAGATGGCACCCATAATAAAGCCAAACTGGGGGCAAATGCCATCCTAGCTGTGAGTCTCGCAGCGGCGCGTGCTGCTGCGCAAGCGACCAATCTACCCTTGTTTCAGTATGTAGGAGGTGTGACTGCGCGTACCCTACCTGTTCCCATGATGAACATCCTAAACGGAGGCTCTCATGCTGACAACTCCATTGACTTCCAAGAGTTCATGGTGATGCCTGTAGGTGCGGAAAGCTTCAGTGAATCCTTGCGCATGGGAACAGAAATCTTTCACCACCTAAAGTCAGTTCTTCAGAGCAAGGGGTATAGCACCAATGTGGGGGATGAAGGCGGTTTCGCACCTAATATTCAAAGTAATGAAGAGGCTATTGAAATTGTCCTGAAAGCCATTGAAAAGGCTGGTTACGAGCCTGGGCAAGATGTTTTCATTGCCATGGACGCCGCTATGACGGAGTTGTATGATGAGAAAACAGGTCTCTATACGTTCTCTAAGAGTTCCAAAAAGTCATTAACCACAGATGAAATGGTGGCTTACTGGACGGATTGGTCGAAGAAGTATCCCATTCTTTCCATTGAAGATGGTTTGGCCGAGGATGATTGGGCTGGCTGGGCTGCGCTAAACAAGTCTATTGGTCACACCACGCAGTTGGTGGGCGATGATCTTTTTGTAACCAATGTGAAGCGTGTTGAACGCGGCATCAAAGAAGGTTCCGCCAATTCCGTTCTCGTGAAAGTCAATCAAATCGGCACCCTGACAGAAACGATTACCACGGTGCAAAAAGCACAGCGCAATGGTATGACGTGTATCATGAGCCACCGTTCAGGTGAAACAGAAGATTCTACCATTGCGGATTTGGCTGTTGCATTGAACACGGGCCAAATCAAGACGGGTTCGGCGTCACGTTCGGACAGAATGGCTAAGTACAACCAATTGCTTCGTATCGAAGAGATGTTGGGGGATACGGCTGTATTTAATGGCAAGAATTTTAAATAAGACCTCAAAATGGACCGCATAAAAGAACATTTTTCCACCAAAATCCCTATTGCTCAAGCGGAAACCAAAGCGTTTTTAGCTACCCATGGAGAAGAGACCTTGGGTGAGATAAAAGTGAATCAGATTTATCAAGGCATGCGCGGTATGTTGGCATTGATCTGTGAAACCAGCAAATTGGATCCTGAAGAGGGCATTCGTTTCCGTGGCTATAGTATTCCTGAATTACAAAAGTTGCTTCCTGCATATCCTGGCGGCCAGGAGCCACTTCCTGAGGGTCTGTTTTATCTCATCCTCATGAATGAGTTACCAACAGATGATGATGTGCGTCGCGTCAGCAACAACTGGGCGCGCCGTGCGATTGTACCTCCGCATGTATTTAAAACCATCGACGCTCTGCCAAGCTATACTCACCCCATGACGCAATTTGTGGTGGGGATCATGGCGTTACGCACTGAAAGTGAGTTTGCAAAGGCGTATGCCAATGGCGTAAAAAAATCGGAATATTGGGACACTACATATGAAGATGCGATGAACTTGATTGCGCGTTTACCGCGGATTGCTGCATACATCTACCGTCGTGCATATAAAAATGGAGAGCATATTGAACCTGATACTAAGTTGGATTGGGCGGGTAATTTTGCCCACATGTTGGGGTATGACAATGAAGAGTTCAGAGAACTCATGCGATTGTACATGACGATTCACTCGGATCATGAAGGGGGCAACGTCTCTGCCCATACGGTTCATCTTGTCGGGTCTGCATTGTCAGATGCGTATCAGAGTTTTGCGGCAGGAATGAATGGTCTCGCCGGGCCTCTTCATGGCCTAGCAAATCAAGAGGTCATTAAATGGACCTTGGAGATGAAAGAAGCCATTGGCTCTGAAACGCCAACCAAAGAAGAAATTGCTCAATACTGTCAAGCCACGCTAGCAGGCGGAAAGGTGATTCCGGGTTTTGGCCATGCGGTATTGCGCAAAACAGATCCACGGTATACCGCACAACGCGAGTTTGCTCAAAAGCATATGCCTGAAGATCCGCTGTTCCAGGTGATTTCCAATATCTATGATGTGGTTCCTGGGATTTTAGAAGCAACGGGAAAAGTGAAGAATCCATGGCCAAACGTCGATGCACATTCAGGTCAGCTGCTCATGCATTATGGCTTAGTGGAGTATGACTTTTATACGGTGCTCTTCGGCGTGTCACGTGCCATTGGTACGTTAACTAATTTGATTTGGGATCGTGCCTTGGCAATGCCCTTGGAACGCCCGGGTTCAACCACGACAGAATTACTTAAGAAGCGCTTTGGAAGCTAGGATTTTTCTTATGTAAATCAATATTTTACCTTATTTTTGCAGTCCTTTTTGGAAAGCGTTTTTGCAGGCGCCAAAAAGGACTGCTATTTTTTATACCCTTCTGGTGGGCGCTGAAGCCTGCAAAACTGCTGGAATACAAGAAAACAAGCGCATGGCCAAATCGACCAAGCCTGAAGTTGAAGCTGAAGAGCTGAACACCCCAGAAACCATCCAAGAAGTTGCTGTACCTGCTGAAGAAGCGGTGGAAGCACCTGTTGCAGAAGAAGCGCCCGCTGTAGAGGAAGCATCTGTTGCAGAAGAAGCGCCCGCTGTAGAGGAAGCATCTGTTGCAGAAGAAGTTCCCGCTGTAGAAGAAGCATCTGTTACAGAAGTAGCACTCGCTGCTGAGGAAGCCGAACCAGCTGAAAAAACACCTGCAAAACGTGCCACCAAGAAAGCCCCTAAGAAAGAAGTAGAAGCTTCTGAAGAGGAAGAAGGCGAAGATGAAGATCTTGTTTTGGAAGCGGAAGAAGCAGAAGAGCCCTTTGATTGGGACGCCTACGAAACTGGAAGCAAAGAGAAGTCGGAGAGTGTCATGGCAATGGAAAAGATGTATGAAGACACTTTGGTGACTTCTGTTGAGCACCAAGTCGTAACCGGTAAGGTGGTCAATATGTCTGACCGTGATGTGATCATCGACATCGGCTCAAAGTCTGAAGGAGTTGTGTCACTAAATGAATTCCGCTACAATCCTGATTTGAAAATTGGAGATGCTGTAGAGGTTCTCGTTGACAAGCAAGAAGATAAATTAGGTCAATTGGTTCTGTCTCACCGCAAAGCCCGCTCTATCCAAGCGTGGGATCGTGTGAACGAAGCCTTTGACACAGAAGAAATTGTACAAGGCTATGTAAAGTGCCGCACCAAAGGCGGTATGATTGTGGATATTTTCGGATTGGAAGCATTCCTTCCCGGTTCACAGATCGACGTAAAGCCTATTCGCGATTATGATATCTACGTTGATAAGACGATGGAATTCAAGATTGTGAAGATTAACCACGAGTTTAAAAACGTGGTTGTTTCGCACAAGGCCCTTATTGAGGCTGACTTGGAAGAACAGAAGCGTAAGATCATCGGCCAGTTGGAGAAAGGTCAAGTATTGGAAGGTGTGGTCAAAAACATCACCAGCTATGGCGTATTTATCGACTTGGGTGGTGTTGACGGTTTGGTACACATTACAGACCTTTCTTGGAGCCGCATCAACCATCCTTCAGAAGTGGTTGGACTCGATCAGAAGATCAATGTGGTTATCCTTGACTTTGATGAGGCTAAGACGCGTATCCAATTGGGTCTTAAGCAATTGTTCCCACATCCATGGGATGCATTGGATGTTAGTATCGCTGCAGGTGACAAGATCAAAGGAAAGGTTGTTGTTCTTGCGGACTATGGTGCCTTTGTTGAGGTTGCATCCGGCGTTGAAGGTTTGATCCACGTTTCTGAAATGAGCTGGGGTTCACACTTACGTTCTGCCAATGATTTCTACAAGGCAGGCGACCAAGTCGAGGCTATTGTATTGAGCATTGACCGCGAAGAGCGCAAAATGTCTCTAGGTGTGAAGCAATTGACACCAGATCCTTGGTCTGAAATCACGTCTAAGTACCCTGTGAATTCCACCCATACTGGTAAGGTGCGCAACTTTACCAACTTCGGTGTATTCTTGGAGTTAGAAGAGGGTATCGATGGGTTGGTTCACATCTCTGACCTTTCATGGACGAAGAAAGTGAAGCACCCATCTGAGTTTACTTCTGTAGGCGCTGATCTTGAGGTGCAGGTATTGGACATTGACGTTGAAAACCGTCGTTTGAGCCTAGGTCACAAGCAAGTTTCTGAAAACCCATGGGACAGTTATGCAGTTGTCTTCGGTGAAGGAAGCAAACACCAAGGTGAAGTGAAGTCTGCGGCAGACAAAGGATTCAATGTATGGTTTGCGGACCAAGAGTTGGATGCTTATTGCCCTGCACGTCATGCCATTAAGGAAGACGAATCATCTATCGCAGTAGGCGAGCAGATTGATTTCGTTGTGATTGAATTTAACCGTGATAGCCGTCGCATTTTAGTGTCACACACCCAAACCTTTAAGCAAGTTGCAGATAGCCAAGAAGGCGGAAGCAAGAAAGGCAAGGGCGGTGGTAACAAAGGAGGTTCTTCTGCAGTAAATGCAGTGAACTCAATAGTTGAAAAGTCCACTTTAGGTGATCTTGACAGCTTGGCGCGCTTGAAGGAAGAGATGGAGAACAACGAATAATCCTTTTCTTTTAATAGATTTCAAAGGGCTGCCTCAAAGGGTGGCCCTTTTTTTATCTTCACTCCATGGTATACGTTAAAGACATTGCCCAATTATTAGAAACGTGGGCTCCACTAGCTTTTCAGGCGTCTTATGACAACTCTGGCTTGCTCGTCGGGGATCCGTCTATGCTGGTAACGGGTGTACTCGTGGCATTAGATGTAACGGAAGAGGTTTTGCAAGAGGCTAAGGATAAAGGGTGTAATCTATTGGTGACACACCATCCCATTATTTTCAAAGGATTAAAGCAGCTCACGGGCAAAACAGAGGTAGAACGTTGCGTGGCTATGGCGCTAAGAGACGGAATTGCCCTGTATGCGGCACATACTAACCTTGATAGCGTAGAAGATGGCGTGAGCCATGCTTTGGCAGAAGCCTTGTCGGTTCATGATCTCTCTATTTTGGCGCCCAGAGAAGGTCTTTTGTATGGGCTAAACGTCCATACCCCATTGACACATACTGAAAAGGTAGCCAATGCCCTTTTTGACGCTGGAGCAGGTAGAGTGGGCCGCTATGATGCATGTCATTTTAATGTCCAGGGGGAGGGAACCTTTCGCCCATTATCTGGGGCAAATCCCTTTGATGGGGTGATAGGGGAACAGAAGAAGGTCCAGGAAGCACAGCAGCATTTTGTGGTATCCGCCGAACATCGAGGGGCAGTGCAAACCGCTTTAGTGTCCTCCCACCCATACGAAGTAGTAGCGCATTCTTGGATTGCGATGGAGAATACGCGTCAAGATGTAGGTTTTGGTGTCATAGGAGCCCTGGTAGAAGAAATGGATTGGAAGGACTTTGTCCAACTCGTCAAAAACACCCTTGGCGTTTCGGCTATTCGTCACAGTCCATTGGTGAAGTCAAAAGTGAAGAAAATTGCGCTTTGCGGAGGGGCTGGAATGGATCTTCTTCCGCAAGCAATACGGCAAAATGCAGACGTCTATCTGACGGCTGATATTACGTATCATCGTTATTTTGAGGCGAAAGGCGCCCTAGTTTTAATGGACGTGGGCCATTGGGAAAGCGAGCAGTTTACCATTAAAATCTTAGCAGACCACATTCAAAGGAAATTCCGTAATTTTGCCGTCCTTACGACAACGTCGGTAACCAATCCCATGATCACTGTTTGATATGGCTAAAAAGACTAGCACTACGGCTACGGCCACAGTAGAAGATAAACTCCGCGCTTTGTACAATCTACAAATCGTGGATCGTCGCATTGACGAAATCCGCAGCCTTCGCGGTGAGCTTCCCCTTGAGGTTCAAGATTTGGAGGATGAAATCACGGGTTTGGAGACACGCTTTGAGCGCATCCATGAGGAAGTTTCTTCGGCTAAAACAGAAATCAAAGGCCACAAGCAATTGATTAAAGGTTGCCAGGAGAAAATCAGCAAATATGAAGAGCAGCAGAAAAACGTGCGTAACAATCGTGAGTTTGATGCGATTGCCAAGGAAATTGAGTACCAAGAATTGGAAATTCAATTGGCTGAAAAGCATATCCGTGAATTTGAAGCAACTGTGGAGACACGCGGAGCTGTTTTGGCTACGGTAGAAGAAAAATTAGCTGAACGCAAGAGCCATTTATCATTTAAGCAGGGCGAATTAGAGTCCATCATCAAGGAAACAGAAAAGGAAGAGGCGGTTTTATTAGATCGCTCCAAAGACCTAGCTGAAAATATTGGAGATGAACGTTTATTATCTGCTTACACGCGTATACGTGGAAAAGTAAATAATGGTCTAGCCATCGTCAGTATTGAACGTGGTGCATCTTCAGGATCGTATTTCACTATTCCACTTCAGCGTCAAATGGAGATTGCACAGCGAAAGAAAATCATGATTGACGAGCATTCTGGTCGAATTTTAGTTGACGCACAATTGGCCCGAGAAGAAGAAGAAAAGATGGCCGCAGTGTTGGCTGTGCTGGCTTAATTGATATAATGGTAGGATAAAAAAGGCCGCCCACAAGGGCGGCCTTTTTTGTTTTTCTGAAAAACAATGTGCTCAAGCATGCGCCTCTGTTGGTTTGTGGCACACAAATAAGGGCTCATCATTAGGTAGGCAGAAGCGTTTAATTTCTTCGATTGGAAGCGTTTCAAATAAAGCAATTCGTTCTACGCGAAAACCTGCTGCAGCTAGTCTGTCTGGGTAGTCTTCACCGTAGAGACGGACATGGTCATATTGAAGGAACCTCCGTTCTCGTTCCGCAGGATCCGTGATACTAGGATCTTCATCCGTTGTTTTGATACCGGGTACCCAGGGCACCTGAAAGATGCCCCATCCACCGGGCTTCATCACACGGTATAGCTCTCGAAGGCATTGTGCATCATCCGTCACATGTTCGAGCACGTGATTGCAAAAAATGACGTCAAAACGGTTGTCTTCAAGGGGAACCTGGTGCAGATCAAAGTGCATATCCGCAAGGGGAGATTCGATATCAGCCGTGAGGACCTGGAGATTGACTTGTTTTTTAAAACGATAGTGGAAGCACTGTTCGGGGGCAATGTGAAGTACCGTCTTGGGTGCACGAAAGAAGTCCGTGAATCGCTGTAAGTAGAGGTATAGCAGTCGGTGGCGTTCTAAGGAATTGGTGCCTGGGCTTAACGCATTGTCACGAATCCGTCCGCCGTAACCATAGGGAAGGAATTTTCGGTAGGATCGTCCATCAATGGGGTCGGTAAATCGGTTTCCGGCATAGAGTATAGGGCCAAGTATGCGCACGAGCATAGAAAGCCGAATAAGCCAGGGGCGAGGAATATAGGTAAGGGCCCAGCGTATCATACAAAAATGGGATCGTGCTTTGGTAAGCCCAAAGCGTCATAGATATAATCAAAAGTGGAAAGGACCACAGGTCGACCCTCAACGAGGGCGACATCATGCTCAAAGTGCGCTGAAGCCTTCTTATCTCCTGTGATAATCGACCATCCATCACTCAGTTGGCGGACTCGGTGCGTGCCGAGATTAATCATGGGTTCAATCGCTAAGACCATTCCATCTTGTAGTAATTTTCCACTGCCTCGCTTGCCGTAGTTGGGTACTTGTGGGTCTTCATGGAGCTGCTTCCCAAGGCCATGTCCCACCAATTCCCGCACGACCCCATAGCCTTCTGCTTCACAGTAGCGTTGAATGGCATACCCGATGTCACCCACCCGGTTGCCGCGTTTCATGGCTGCAATACCTTCGTATAAGGAAGCTTTTGTGGTGTCCAATAATTTTTTTACCGCTGGATCAATCGCGCCAACAGGGAATGTATACGCGTGGTCGCCATAATATTCATCATAGAGGACGCCACAATCGATGGAGATGATGTCACCTTCTTCGAGCGGTTTGTCATTGGGAATGCCATGGACTACTTGCTCATTGATGGAGGTACACAAGGTATTGGGGAAGTCATACATGCCCAAGAAGCCTGGTATACCGCCATGGTCTCGGATAAATGCCTCCGCTAGCTTGTCAAGACGCAGCGGAGTAACGCCAGGCTTTATCTCAGCGGCCAACATGCCCAACGTCTTGGATACCATGAGTGCGCTGACGCGCATGCGTTCTATTTCTTCAGCATTCTTGAGTACAATCATTGGATGAGGCTGTTCCCCGTCATAGCGGAGGGTTGATCAAGGCCCATCCAGTGAAGAATGGTCGGCGCAACATCCCCCAAAACCCCTGAATGTAAAGTGTGATCCTTTGCCTCTGGAGAGACCATATGGAAAGGGACGGGTTGGGTAGTATGGGCTGTATGGGGGCTGCCATCTGGATTTTTCATGCAGTCCGCATTGCCATGGTCTGCTAGGATGAAGAATGTATACCCATGTCCTAGCCCTTTTTCTACGATGGCACGGGTGCATTGGTCCACCGTTTCAACGGCGATAATAGCGGCTTCCATGCTTCCTGTATGTCCCACCATATCAGGATTGGCAAAATTTAAACAGATAAAATCTGCACTTTCTGCTTCCAGTTCAGGTAGGATGGCATCCCGGATATCAAAGGCAGACATTTCGGGCTGTAGATCATAGGTGGCCACTTTAGGGGAAGGACAGAGAAGGCGCTTTTCTCCCTGAAAGGGCTCTTCACGTCCACCACTAAAAAAGAAGGTAACATGCGGGTATTTTTCTGTTTCAGCAATCCGGATTTGGGTCCTTCCTGCTGCCTCTAGAACCTCGCCCATGGTGTCTTTCAGGTTGTCTTTTTCAAAAATAACCTCAATGCCCTTGAAGGTTTTATCGTAGTTGGTCAACGTGAAGTAGTCTGTGTCCAAGGGTTCCATATCCCAGGCTGGAAAAGCCTCTTGGCTTAAAACTTGTGTGAGTTCTCGGCCCCGGTCGGTGCGGTAGTTGAAGAAAAGGATGACATCGCCCTTTTGGATGGGATCATCATGTAAAAGAATGGGCGCAATGAATTCGTCTGTTGTCCCGTGTGCATAGGCTTCTCTGAGGGCATCGCAAGCACTCTCCTGCGATTGAACGCCCGTCCTGTGGACCAAGGCGTCGTAGGCCTTCTTGACCCGCTCCCAGCGTTTATCACGGTCCATGGCAAAGTAACGGCCGATCAAGGTGGCAATGCGGCCCGTGGTTTGGGCCATATGCGCTTCGACCTCGGCGAGATAGTTGGCCCCACCTTGTGGGTCCGTGTCTCGGCCGTCGGTAAAGGCATGCAATACCACATTGTCCAAGCCCGCAGTATGAAAAAGACTCAGCAGCCCCTTCAAATGGGCAATATGACTGTGCACCCCCCCGTCGCTTACTAAGCCCAAAAGATGGAGTTTCTTCCCTTTTGCGCGCTGCAATAGGTCAAGGAACACCGCATTTTGCATCAATGTACCTTCCTCTATGGCTAAGTCAATTTTTACAAGATCCTGGTATACCACTCGACCTGCACCAAGGTTCATATGGCCCACTTCAGAATTGCCCATTTGGCCTTCGGGAAGGCCCACCGCCCGCCCAGAGGCTTCTAGATGTGTTGTGGGATATTGATGAAGACTATCGACAAAAGGGGTGTTCGCTTGGTCAATTGCCGAAACGTCTGAATTGGCGGCAATGCCCCATCCATCTAGGATGATGAGGGCGGCTTTACGGTGCGATGTATTCACAAGACAAAGGTACTTTTTTCTTCTCGGAAGGGTAATCCTTCACTCGCCCACATGGGCTAAAGGGAGAATGGGCCTGAGGGCATTTCGACAGGTACGTTTCCTGCAGTGAAAATTCGTGCCGCCAAAGGGCCGTGGAGGGTTGATGTAGTCCCATGAATCTCTAGCCAAGTCCCTTCGCGTAAACCCATGACGGCTACGTCATTGAATTGATGAAATTCTTTGATACGGGTTTCACGCGTTTCGCCCATGTGGGTAGAATCTGTCGTAGGGTCTAAATAGTGCGGGTTCAGATTATAGGGAATCCATCCAAATGCTTCAAATTGAGGGGGGTAGACAATGGGCATATCATTGGTTGTTCCCACACTTCGGCCGGCTACATTGCTCCCAGCACTGGAGCCCATATAAGGAAGATCGTTTCTGACAGCAGCATCAATGGCATGAAAAGCACCGGTGTCTATCAATGTCTTAAGCAAGACAAAGGTGTTTCCACCCCCGATAAAAACACCGCGAGCCTCTGTCATCGCCTCAGCTGGCGAAGCAAAACTGTGAATGCCTCGCATCGGAATGCCCTCAGCTTCAAAAGCTTGTGTAGCATGGGCCGTATAATCATCCCAAGACGTACCTCCTGGTCTTGCGTAGGGCACAAATACCACGGGTCCTGTGCCCTGAGCAAAATGCGCAGTCCAAGCCTCCTTGAAATAGCCCAAATAAGGTTGTCCATGGACCGTGGAGGTAGAGGCTAGTAGAAGATGGAGGCTCATCGTTTAGACTTTTTCCTTTTGTCTTTTTCGATGGGATCCTTGGCCATTTCAATTTGGCCATACCATCCGTAGTAAACACTGTTTTCCCCTTCCTTTTGCTGCGTCCACACCATATGAACACCCATCGGTCCAGCGGTAATACCATTGTAATCACCAAAAAAGGCTTTGGGCGCAGGCTGAAAGGCCTCTGCGAGGGCATGATGTTGCCAAGTCTTCCCTCCGTCGTGGCTTACGGTATGGTAGGCTTGAGTCGTCCAGTTGACGGTATCCTGCTGGCCGTAGGCCATGATATGTAGGGCATTTTGGTTCATTGTGTCCACGGTAAACCAGGGCATGAAATGATGGACAACACCGGCAGGGCGTGGGATGACTTGCTTGGGTGACCAATACCGTCCTCTATTATCGGAATATTGATAGGCAACCCATGAACTATCGCCGTCTTGTTCACCAAAGACTAAATGGAGGCGACCACTGCGGTCATACATAGAGATGGGCATGCCATTGGCGCGCCCAAAACCGGGTATTTCTTGTGCCCAACCCCCACGCTGGGAGGCAAAAGGAATTTCATGACCAAACCAAGTAGTTGCGCCGTCATCATCAGAACGATTGAACCAAAGGGTATCATTGACACTCCAAATCACGGAAACACCCCCAAGTGGATCAACAGCAGGAATGGCCCCTTCCGTTGTTTTGTCATCGTCCACGCAGTCTCCTTCATGGGACGAAAGGGTCACTGCAGTTGACCAGGTCTCTCCGCGGTCTTCGGATTGGGCATACCGTATGCGCGAGCGATAAAGGCTTCGGTCAGCTTCACCATATTTGTCAAACTCTGTCCAAGAAACATGGAGGGTATGACTGAAAGGATCAATAGAAATTCCTTCCTTGTCTTGGTCTTTTGGCGGGTTGTACCCGATGCCGCTGCCATTGTTCCAGGTGGCGCCATGGTCGTCGCTCCATTGGATCACAATTCGGTCTAGCCAATCGCCTTCTTGGTGGGCTTTGCCGCTGGGATTTGCTAGGTGCAGAAAATATACTCTTCCTGCATTGTCGTATTGTAAGATGGGATCACCATAGACCCCATAGGTAGAGGTGAGTGTTTGATGATGCCAATCAGCGGACAACGGAAAGGCGTTGGTGTGTACTTGATCCAGCACAGATCCAGCTACAATATGGAAGCTGTTGGGGTCCGCTGCAATGCTCGGTTCGCAAGCCCATTCATGTGGGCGATTTTGCTTGGTAAGCTCCGAAACTTTATACGTATAGCTTGTTTGGGCATGCATAGAGCTCATGAGGCTCATGATGATTAGGAGGGTAGTAGTGCTTTTCATAATCGATTCCAGATCCAATTCATACCAGGGGTGATTCCCACTTTGGCACAGGTGCCAGCGGGAAGTTCTAAAACAATTTTTGCAGGGCCTTCAGAAGGAAGAGGAGACTCATTAAAGGGCTGGGCGTTGGCCTGTATGCTCACGACGCCCCCTTCGGATGAAATATAAATGATATCCAATCCAACGTAGGTATTCTTCATCCAAAAACTCTGCATGCGTTCTTCAGGCATTAGAAAGAGCATGCCCATATCGCCGTCCATATGTTTACGCCACATCATGCCTTGTTGCACTTCGCGTTCGGTTTCGGCTATTTCTAGACGGTACAGAGCTACTGTGTCTGATCCGTTGAGAAAAGCGCCGGTCCCTTCATGCTGAAAAGGAGGTTCATAGCTATCCGCTATGTTCTGCGCCTTTGGCTTGTTGGGGTCCCTTGCGCCCGTAAAAACGGGGGCGATTTGAACAAATAAAAAGCCCACTAATGCCATGCCGAGCAAGATGGTTCCGGTTGTTTTGATGAAGGAACGCGTCATGAATTTTTGGTGCGTAAGGAGTGAAGAATAAGCCCAATGCCCAGCAGCACGAGGGGGATACTTAACCACTGCCCCATGTTGAGAGCCATTCCTTCTTCAAAAGTTTTCTGATTGGCTTTCACAAATTCTATCGCAATGCGGAATCCGAAAACCAAAAGGAGAAATAAGCCAAATATCCTTCCTTCCGTCCTGAGGTGCCCACGTTCCCCAAAGAAGAAGAGCATGAGAAAAATAAGGAGATAGCCTAAAGCCTCAAATAATTGGGAGGGAAGTCTCGGAATGCCATAGGCCAACAGTCGATACTTGCCTCCCTCCATGGGTTGCACATAGGCATCTTCCGGTATGAAGAGGTGGCGGTTGTCTTTTTTCTGCAAATTGAACAAGGGAATCAGATGCACTTCCACCATCGATTGCAAGGAGCCGATTTCAACCCCATCTGCAGGCGTAATCTGTAGTTCGTATTCAGGCAAGGAAAGACTGTCTGTTTCTAGGCTATTGCCTGTAGGGACAAAGGTTACGTCGGAGACAAGAGCGCTGAAATATTGCTCTGTATAGTCGAGCACTGGGCGTAAGTAAACCGTTTCAACCGCACTATTCGCTGGATCGCCATAGATCTCGGAGTTGGTGAAGTTTCCAACTCGAATTAAGGCGCCCGCCAGCGCAACGGTGATCACGACGCGGTCCATGAGCCAGAGGTAGGATTTGCCTAAAGGTCGTAAATGGACTCGTGCAAAATAGTATAATACGGTGGGGATGACAATGGCGGCTCCGTGCGAAGCCAGGCCCCCTTTCCAAGGCATAAAGATCTCGACAACATGTTGACGGTAATACGCCCAGTCATAAAAGAAAACATGGCCTAATCTTGCTCCGATAATTGTGGCTATTACAGTATAAATGAGGAGGTTATCAAGAATTTCCTGTGAAACCCCTTCCTTTTTGAAGTAGCGACGCATGAGGTAAAAACCAGACAAAAATCCCGCAAAAAACAAGATTTGGTAATAGCGCAAAAAGAGGGGGCCTAAGCTAAGACCGCGTTCGGCTGCCCACGTGAGAGTTAATAGCATAAAACGAAGGTAAACAAGAGCAGGGAACAAGTCAGTGACTTATCCTGCATCTGGGTAGTTTTTTGGTCGTTTAGGAACGGGGTCCCAACCATGGGTGCCCCAAGGGTGGCATCGACCTATGCGTTTCAAGGCCATCCAACCTCCTTCTAATGGCCCCCATTCTCGCACGGCATCTGATGCATAGGTGGAGCAGGTTGGGCTATGTCGACAAGAGGGAGGGGTAAGGGGGGAGAGGATGTACTTATAGAGCCCAATGAGAAAAAGCAGTGGGCTAGCAAGAATCCACTTCAGGAGGGTCATTCTCCTATAGTGTATGTGCTGCCGTCGGTGCCATCTTTTACTTGTATACCTCCCGCTGCCAACTGGTCGCGAATCGCGTCACTGGTGGACCAGTCCTTTTGGTCTCTTGCTTGCTTTCTTGCCTGTAAGACAATGCCCATGGCGGCATCTAAGGCTTTCTGACTACCTGCATGCGCATGGCGCATTTGATCTTGAAGGCCTAAGACATCAAATATCCACGCATTCAGATGCTGTAAAAGCACTTTGGCGCCAGATTGACCTAGAAGGCTACGGTCTTGTTGGTCCGCCTGAATAGCCTTCACTGCATCAAAGAGATGTGCAATAAGGATAGGGCTATTGAAGTCGTTGTTCATCGCCGCCACACATTGGGCTTGCCAGTGATCCACATCAAAGGAACCTTTGGATGGGCCTTCGCCGGGGCGTTCGGACAATGCCTTCCACGCATGGATCAATCGTTGGTATCCTTTTTCTGCTGCTTGTAGGGCTTCATCGCTAAAATCTAGCACGCTACGGTAATGTGCTTGGTGAATAAAGAAGCGTGCCACAGAAGCGGGGTAGGCTTTGCTGAGGTGTGGTGAATCTCCGCTGAGTAACTCATCCGGCAAGAGGGTATTGCCCGTGGATTTTGACATCCGTTTGCCATTAAGCGTCAACATGTTGGCATGCATCCAGACTTGTGCACCTCCATCTTGATTTGCCCCTTTGTTTTGCGCAATTTCACATTCGTGGTGGGGAAACTTTAAGTCCATACCTCCACCATGGATATCAAAGGAGGTGCCCAGGTATTTAGTGCTCATGGCAGAGCATTCTAGGTGCCAACCTGGGAAGCCTTCGCCCCAGGGACTAGCCCAACGCATGATGTGGGCCTCAGATGCTTTTTTCCAAAGCGCAAAATCTATAGGAGAACGCTTGTCTGTTTGACCATCTAGTTCTCTTGTGCCACTGCGCATTTCGTCCAAGTTTCGACCAGAAAGTTCTCCGTAAGGATGCACCTTGCTATAGGCGTCTACATCAAAATAGATGGAGCCATTGGCTTCATAGGCCCAACCGTTCTCAAGAAGTTGTTGGGTCATAGAAATTTGCTCGACTATATGTCCCGTAGCAGTTGGTTCAATAGAGGGTGGGAGGGTATTAAATGCGCGCATCACATCGTGAAAGTTTACCGTGTAGCGCTGCGCAATTTCCATGGGTTCTACCTGCTCTAGTTTTGCCCGTCGACCTACTTTGTCCTCCCCTTCATCGGCATCATCGATCAAATGGCCTGCATCCGTGATGTTTCTGACATAACGAACCTTATAACCCAGAAACTGGAGATAGCGGAAGACCATGTCGAAAGACAAGAAGGTCCGCACATTACCTAAGTGCACATGACTGTAGACGGTAGGCCCGCATACATAAAGGCCTGCATGCCCTTCTTTTAGGGGCGTAAACGTCTTTAGGGCGCCTTGGTGGCTATCGTAAATCTGGAGTTGGCTCATAGTATCAGTCCCCAAATTCGGTTTTTAATTGGACGTAGGAAAGAAAATCTTGCTTGAGGGCAGCTTCTTTTGCAAAACGTCCTCCATATTCCGCCGTGACAGTACTCGAATCAATGTCGCGAATGCCGCGCGCATTGACGCAGAGATGCTTAGCGTCAATCATGACAGCTACATCGTCGGTACCAAGGGCTTGCTGCAGTGCAGCGGTAATTTGACGGGTGAGGCGTTCTTGTACTTGGGGTCGCTTCGCATAAAAGTCGACTATGCGGTTCATCTTACTCAAGCCAATGACGCGGTCCTTCGATAAATACGCGACGTGTGCACGTCCCACAATGGGTAAGAGGTGGTGTTCACATGTAGAATAGACCACGATATTCTTTTCCACCAACATTTCGCCGTATTGGTAGTTGTTCTCAAATGTATTCAGGATGGGCTTTTTAGCAGGATCTAGCCCGCCAAATGCTTCTTTAACGTACATCTTGGCAACGCGCTTTGGGGTGCCGCGCAGGCTGTCGTCCTGCAGGTCTAAACCAAGGGCATCCATGATGCCCCGCACATGGGTTTCAATCCTCGAGATCTTCTCATCTTCGGAAAGCTCAAAGGCATCTTTGCGCATAGGGGTGTCAAAAGCACCGCCCATGTGGTCGGCGTCGTCGTGATGGTCCACTGGATTCATGGGGCAAAAGTACGGAGCATCTCACTAAAAAGGGGTACTTTTGCGGCCATGAAACCAGCTATTGTCATCACCGGAACGGGATCTGCTATTCCAGAAGTGATTGTCCCCAATCGCGATTTTATGGATCGCGCCTTCTTAGATGAAGAGGGAAATCCATTCCCTCATCCCAATGAGATCATCATTGAGAAGTTTCAAAGCATTACCGAGATCGCGGAGCGACGCTATGCGCGACCTGACCAAACCTCAAAGGATTTGGGCGCTATTGCTGGGCAAAAGGCCCTAGCTGACGCAGGGTGGGATGCCGAAGACATTGACCTTTTGATTGTGGCCCAAAACTTTGGTGACATTGAGTTTGGCGCGCGCGTGATGGAGCAAATGCCGAGCATTGCCTCCCGTGTCAAACATGAAATGGGGATTGAAAACCCTCATGTGGTGGCATTTGACGTTTTAGCTGGTTGCCCAGGTTGGATTCAAGGTGTGTTAGTCGCAGAGGCGTATTTGCGTGGAGGGTTAGCTAAGCGCGCATTGGTCATCGGGTGTGAAACGCTTTCTCGAATCATCGATGTGCATGACCGTGATTCGATGATTTTCTCGGATGGGGCAGGCGCCGCATGTTTTGAAATCCAAGAAGTCCATAATGGATCAGGGATTCTAGGACGCGCTGCTGTGTCGTATACTAAAAATGAAGCCTATTTCTTGAAATCAAACCCATCGAACAATCCGGCATTGCCGCGTTCTGAGCGTTTGATCAAAATGAAGGGCCGTAAGATTTATGAATTTGCCATCCGTCATGTACCGGACGCCATGAAAGCCGCCCTGGATAATGCGGGTGTGCATTTATCGGATGTAAAAAAAATCTTTATGCACCAAGCCAATGCTAAATTGGACCATGCAGTGGGTGAGCGTCTTTACAAGCTCTATGGGATGGAAGCGGATTTAGATGCGGTGATGCCCATGTCTATTCAGTGGCTGGGCAATAGTTCAGTGGCAACGGTACCCACACTGTTTGACATGGTCCGCCACGAGTCTTATCAAGGCCATTCGGTAGAGAAAGGGGATGTGGTGCTCTTTGCCTCCGTTGGCGCAGGGATGAACATCAATGCGTTTGTTTATCGGATGTAAATAGCTTCAGAAGAAAACAAAAAAGGCGCCCTTTCCGGGGCGCCTTTTTTGTTATTGAACATTTTTAGAACCGCCATATTAGGGCAAGGGTTGATCTAATCCACCCCTTACATAGGGTGCGCCGTCTTGAATGGCAGAAGTTTCCGCCATTTTGAGCGACTTCTGCAGAGCCTCTAATTTTTCTTCTAGCTTGGGTAGGGCGGCCTCTACGATGTCTAATTGTGCTTTCATCGTTCCAGTCACCTCGCTTCGCATACCATATGAGCCCCATGTGGCTGTTGATAGGCGATCACCGAGTCCTGGTAAGGTCTCAAACTCTCTCTTAGACATGGAAGCGTCTCCATTGAGCACAATGTCCATTGCTTCTAAGTCTGATTGCAATTGCATAACCGTTTGAAGTTGTTCAGGTGAACCGCTAGGCGTATACTTAAGGGCTTCATACAAATCATTGGCAAGGGATTGCGTCTCTTTGAAGGTCATGTCTAAGCGTTCATAACGCCTTCCCGTTTGGTTCACACGTTGCTGAAACTTTTGCAAGGCAAGGTCCGTGGAAGGGAGGCTGAGATTATTTAGATGTTTGACATTGAATGCTTTAGGCTCCGTCAAGGTGTCAAATTTGCCTTCCGCAAAGCCAATCAGCTGTACGTTATATGTTCCTGGTGATACAAAATAGGCCGCGCGCTTCGGTGCATCCTTCCGGGCCACTTTCCCATCCCACGTGAAGCGCTGTATACCACTGCTGTAGCTGCGGGCAATCCGCCGTAGTGGCTGACCTTTTGCGTCTGAGATTACAACAAGGAGATAGGGGTCGACCTCATGGTCCTCCGCCCGCATTTGGTCTGCTGTTGGATAATGGATGGCATCGGGATTCTTCTTTTCATCCGCTTGCCTTTGGGCTTTGCGCGTTTTTGGCGCTTCCTTGATGTGATACGTAAACGTAACCCCCACATCTGGATTCGAGGCCATAAAGTACTCGGCTCCCATAAATCCGGGAGGTCCATAGCCAATCGGACTTGCTTCATGGTAGAGTAGACCCGTTTTCACGTCAAAAATATGGGCATCATCGTCCGTCACGTTGTCATGAAATTCACGCAAGGGACTATAGTCGTCGAGCACATAGAAGCCGCGACCAAAGGTGGCTACCACGAGGTCATTTTCACGTCTTTGTACCTCAATATCACGCACGGCAACCGTAGGTAGGTCACTACCTAATTTCTTCCAGGTAGTCCCTCCAGAGGTGGAGAAATAGATGCCAAATTCCGTTCCGGCAAAGAGCAGATTAGGATCAATGTGATCTTGTGCAATGCTGTACACAGAACCACGTTCGGGTAAATCACCGGAAATGGATTCCCACGTTTTCCCTTTGTTCTTTGAAACCAATACATAGGGCTTAAAGTCGCCATTCTTGTGGTTGTTAAATGCAACATACACTACATTGGCGTCATGCAAAGAGGCCTTTAGGTCATTTACATAGGTGTTGGCAGGGACGCCCGAAAATTTGTCCACTTTGCGCCAATTACCGCCATCATTCTCACTCACCTGTACCAAACCGTCATCTGTGCCTACGTAGAGCAAACCTTTTGCCACAGGGGACTCATGTAAGGCGACAATGTTTCCGTAGATGGTGGTGCTTTGGTTTTTAGCAATCGCGTCCATACTCCACACTTTCCCCATCACGGGCAGTGCATTTCGGTCAATTTGACGGGTTAAGTCACCCGAAATGGAGGTCCAGTTGTTGCCGCGGTCCGTGCTCTTGAAGAGTTTATTTGCCGCAAAATAAAGGGTCTTGTTGTCATGGGGACTGATGAGCAAGGGCGCATCCCAATTCCAACGATAGGCTTTTTCACTCACGCTTTCAATAGGCTTAATGGGCACACCTTCCCCACTTTTGCGATCATAGCGCTGAAGCCAGCCATACTGAGCCTGGGCGTACACAATGTTTGGATCTAAAGGATCCACTTGGGATTCAAAGCCATCGCCTGTTTGGGTAACATACCAATCGCTATTGACAATGCCGCGGTCATTGATGGTTCTGCTTGGTCCACCCAGAGAGAAATTGTCCTGGGTTCCGCCATAGACATTGTAGAAGGGGGTAGCATTGTCTACCGCGACCCGATAAAATTGGGTCACAGGCAGGTTGGATTTAAAGTGCCATGAGCTTGCATGGTCCCATGTCTCATAAATGCCTCCGTCGCAACCGAGAATCAAATGCTGTGGGTTGCTGGGGTCGATCCAAGCGACATGGTTGTCCACGTGTTTTCCACGTTCTCCAAGCCCTTTAAAGGTTTTACCCCCATCTTGGCTCCACTGGGCATAGGTATCCATCGAGTACACCACCTCTACATCGTGTGGTGAAGCAAAAAGCTCAACATAATAGTTGCCACTGGTAGCATGCTCACTTTGTTTGCTAAAGCTTGCTCCGCGGTCTTGACTTTTGTACAGTCCATGTCCTTCCACCATGCAATAGACGACATCAGGATTGGCGGGTGAAATAGCTAAGGCAAAGCGCCCTTTGTCGCCACTTGGTAGGCCACTTTTTAGTTCATTCCACGTTTCGCCCCCGTCTTCTGATTTGTACAATCCAGATTCAGGTCCGCCAGAGATGTAGGTAAAAACATGACGGCGGCGCTGATGAGCTGTGGCGTATAAAACCTTCGGGTTGCGTGGATCGAGGTGAACCTCATTAAAGCCCGTGTTTTCGGACACTTGAAGAACTTGACGCCAATTTTGTCCTCCATCCGTGGTTTTGTAGATACCACGGTCACCACCTGGACTCCAAACGGGACCATAGGCGGCCACCCAAACAATATTTGGGTTGGTCGGATGCACGGCAATCATGCCAATATGCTCAGAATTCTTCAGACCCATATTGGTCCAACTGTGGCCACCGTCGTGTGAGCGGTATACCCCATCACCATAAGCGACTGAACGTTGGTTATTGTTTTCACCAGAACCCACCCAAACGGTATGGCTGTTACTGGGGTCAATCGTGACGCAACCAATAGAGTAGGAGCCCTCAGAATCAAAAACAGGTTCAAAGGAAAGACCATGATTTTCGGTCAGCCAAACACCACCAGCAGCCGTGGCCACAATCCATCGATCTGGATTGTTTTGGTCAACGGCAAGGTCGGCAATCCGTCCTGAGGTGACAGCTGGGCCAATGGAGCGCCATTTGAGCGCACTAGAACTTTGACCAAAAAGAGAGAGGGCAGCCAAAAGTGCTGCAGCAGTGTAAAGAGATGACTTCATGTCCCCAAGATAGGAACCACGGGGCTTACCGCAATCGCACAGAATAGGTTGCGACCAACATCCATTCTTGTGCGGGTAGATTCCATACATAGCCCTCTAATGGGTGAATTATTTTGCCTTGCCGAAACTGCGTGGAAAGGGCAATATCAAAAAAGGATTGGGCATTTCGTACCCCCATGCCCATGGAGAATTGGGTAAAGCCGGAATGTTCGACAAAGTGGCTTGCCCTGCTTGCGTGGTGAATGCCTGCTCTGAATGAAATGGCATCTTGTCGCCATTCTGCCCCGATTCTCATATCATGCTGGGCCTTTAGTTCAGCGGCTATTTCTTCTCCAATGCCCATAAAGGACAGGGGGGATTGAATGGGCCTTTTGGGTGCCGGGGTAAAGCGATATTCGGCCGAAAGAAATCCATTTGAGCCGAAGACCTGTGCGATACCCATTCCGCCGGAACCAGGTTGAATCAATTTTAGATTTTCATCTTGGTAGAGTTCAAATGGTTCAACCCCGACCCCATTGGGATTAGATGGGCCAGGCATGATGCGGTAACGATAATGCCAACGGGTTGTCGCCAAACTTTGCGCATGTAAGAAGCCGGAAATGCGTGTGCCTTCGCCAACGCGACCTAGAAAGCCAAAGCGCATTCGTACCCCACCACTCACGGCACTGTCTGTTTGCCGTGAAGCTATGGTGAGAAGGTAGCTGTCTTGGGCATAGCCGTATTCACTGATATAAGTAGATTCCTTGGTTTTGGCTTGATAATATTCTAAAGCACCGCCAAATGAAATGCGATTGGTGCGCACGGCAACGCTCCCTTGCACTTGATTTTGCACACTGCTTCGGGTAAAGGACATAGAGCGAAGCGAAGGGTCACCCAACATGATCGGGTAAAGATTTTGGCCATCGTACTCCAAAACATAGGCTTGATAGGCTGCATAAGGTCCATAGAGTCCCTCGTTAAAGCATTCATCTGGACTGCGATTGCCTGCTTGGGCTAACCATGATTGCACTTGGCTCGTTCCAATGTCTGTACCGTATTCTGACCAAGGACTGGGTTGAAATCTACTTTGCCGTGTATCAAGACTGAAGGCAATGATAGAACCATCTGTGCCCTCAATAGCAGAGCCCCAATGGAAGGCAGGGAGGTATGCCCCCTGTGACACCATACCGCCTATACTCTGTCGATACAGACCCGTTAAACTGATCTCACCAGCGCGATAGGTTGCAGCGGTGGCCGGATTGTCAAGAATTGCAGATGGATCATTGCCCAGAGAGGACAATGCCCCCCCCGTGGCCATGTAGCGCGCACTGCCAGCCCAAGGCTGGGTGAGACGGCTGGTAAAATGCCATAGGCTTTGTCCAGAAAGCCATGACGAGGCACATAAGCCTAGTGTAACAAGCAGAATTCGGCTCATCGCCCACCACGTCCACCAGTGGAACGACTCGGGGAGGGGCTGCTTTGAGCGGGTGCACTGGAACGTGTTGCAGGCGAACTACTAGGAGAAGACCGTTGTGTTTTTTCCTGCGAAGTAGGTCTTGAAGCTGGTGAAGGTATGCTTCGGCTTGTACCCTGAGGTTCGGTTGTGCGAGGGGTTGCACGTGACCGAATGGGCTGTTCGTCTTGCACAGAATGGGGCCCTTCCACCACGCTTGGACGCTGAGGCATCTCGCCTATTTGATAAGAACGGCGACCTGCAGGCTCAATGGGGCTTTGAATCGTTTTGGACGTCTCTCTTTGACGTCCTGTAACATTTTCGACACTCGGACGCCGGGTTTGAGGTCCTCCAGAGATGTCCATACGTCGAATAGAAATATTGCTACTAGTGCCGACAGGATTACTCACGGCGCCGCCATTACCAGGGGTGCTGCCCGTCATGCCACCCCATGGGGATCCATATCCGCCGTAACCGTAGCCTCCATATCCATAGCTGCCGTAACCGTATCCACCGTATGGGTAGCCATATCCGGGCATACTGCATCCAGGATAACCATAACCCCAAGGACTCCAAGGAGATGTCATGCCATAGGGATTCATGCCAAATGGCGTCATGTAAGGGCTATTGTAACCGTAGTAATAAGATGGGTAGTATTGGAATGGTGAGTAGCTCCAACGACGATTGCGTGGGCGGTATGAAAAATAAGGACTTGCGTAGGGCCCTGAAACGCTGTAAAAGGCATCATTGTACCCTTCGTCATACCCGTCATTGTACCCGTCATCCCCGAACAAATAAACATCTTGACTACGTTGATCATAATACCGTGTAGCTTCAATGGGGTAGGGATCCCAAGAATATATACCATCATCATATTCGGCAAGCGTTCTGCGGTCTACCGAAGTACAAGAAGCAAGACTTGCTATGGCAAAAAGGGATAAAAAGGTGTAGCGCATTCCGAAGTACCTTTGTGGTTATATTCTTAGTTAAGATACAAATCCCATACCATTCTCTATGGCAAAGAATCTCACAACGCGCGAAAAGGACTACAGCCGTTGGTATAATGACCTGGTTGTTCAGGCAGACTTAGCAGATAATTCAGCTGTTCGGGGCTGTATGGTCATTAAGCCGCATGGATATGCAATTTGGGAAAAAATCCAAGCAGAATTAGACTTCCGTTTCAAGGAAACGGGGCATGTGAACGCCTATTTTCCCTTGTTTATCCCCAAAAGCTATTTCTCCAAAGAAGCAGCGCATGTGGATGGCTTTGCCAAGGAATGTGCCGTTGTTACCCATTATCGGCTCAAAAACAATCCTGACGGTCCTGGTATTATCGTAGATGAGGATGCCAAGTTGGAGGAGGAACTCATTGTACGTCCTACCTCAGAAACCATCATATGGGACACCTACCGTGGATGGGTGCAATCCTACCGAGATTTGCCCATCTTGGTCAATCAATGGGCCAATGTGGTGCGTTGGGAAATGCGGACACGTCTTTTCTTGCGCACGACGGAATTCTTATGGCAAGAGGGGCATACGGCCCATGCGACGGAGCAAGAGGCCATTGCAGAAGCGCAACAAATGCTCCACGTATATGGGGATTTTGTCGAAGAACACATGGCGATTCCGGTCATTCGAGGGTTGAAGTCGGCCAATGAGCGTTTTGCAGGTGCGTTAGAAACCTATTGTATTGAAGCGTTGATGCAAGACGGGAAAGCATTACAGGCAGGGACAAGCCACTTCTTAGGACAAAATTTTGCCAAGGCATTTGACGTGAAATTCCAAGATAAAGATGGCGAAGTGAAGCATGTATGGGCAACCTCTTGGGGGGTGTCTACGCGTTTAATGGGTGCCCTGATTATGACCCATTCGGATGACAATGGGCTTATCCTTCCGCCCAAATTGGCGCCGATTCAAGTGGTCATCGTCCCCATTTACCGCGGAGAAGAGGAATTGGCAGCCATTGATGCTGTGGCAGATCCCCTCTTTGCAGAATTGAAGAAGCTGGGCATCCGGGTGAAGTATGACAACCGTGACACCTACAAGCCAGGATGGAAGTTCAATGAGTACGAGCTGAAAGGGGTACCCTTGCGCATCGCCATTGGGCCCAAAGATTTAGAGAAAGGAACCGTGGAGATTGCACGACGTGATACGCTAACTAAGTCCTATTTGCCCATGGAAGGCCTAGCGGCTGAAGTGGAAGGGATGTTGACGCAAATCCAGGTAGACTTGTTTGAAAAAGCGAAGGCACACCGAGATGCCAATATCCATATATCTGACACATGGGAGGACTTCTTACAGGCCTTAGACAAGGGGGGATTTGTTTCTGCCCACTGGGATGGAACGCCGGAAACGGAGGACCAGATTAAGGATAAGACAAAGGCGACCATTCGTTGCATTCCCTTAGACAATCCGCAAGAAACGGGCACATGTATTTTAACTGGAGCACCATCGACACAGCGTGTTCTCTTTGCACGTGCCTATTAAGATGAGCCGCCAAGAAGATATATTGAAGGTGTTAGCCACCAAGTCTAGCAATAAGCAATTGGTGCATCGAAAGGCATTGGAAGCTTTTTCGGACTTGAAGCAAATGCTGCGCGAAACAGCCGTAGCGTTAAATGGCCAAATCTGTGCCATTGATCATTCGGTGGTGGTTGAGTTTATAGACCGGGGTGAGTTTGAAGTGGAGATTCGTTTCAGTGGTGATTCCCTGATTTTTCAGTTGCATACCAATGCTTTCGCGCTTCCTAGCGAGCATCCTTTGCGCAATACACCCTATGTTCAGGAAAATGCAAACAGGGCGTATTTTGGCTTAATCCATGCCTATAATTTTCTTTCGGATTCCTTTAGGATGCGCCGAATGAATGATGTCGGTATGTTGCTGAGTAGATTGTTTGTCAATGGCGAAGGCCACTTTATGGCAGAAGGCGTCGGGCGACTGGGCATTCCACTGACGCAAGAGCATTTAACTTCTGCGGTCATGCAATCGTGGATTGAGCACGCCATGTTACAAGCCATGGACATGGATTTGGTGGTTTCGCCATTTGCTGAAATTCATGATATTTCATTAATGGAATTGGAAGGGCTTCGAGAAGAGTTAAGGCAACGGACGAGTAAGCGTCTGGGCTACCGTCCAGCAGGTTTGAAATAAGGGGCATAATTCAAGAAAATTTCTGCCCCAAGGCTGAGAACAATTCGAATTTTATCATACATTTGCACTCCCAAAACCATTTGGCCCGTTCGTCTAGCGGTTTAGGACATCTCCCTTTCACGGAGAAGATCACGGGTTCGAATCCCGTACGGGTCACGAATTTTGATTAAAAAGAAAACATTGATTTAAGTAGGTATGGCAAATCACAAATCTTCTCTTAAGCGCATCCGTCAGACGCAGAAGAAGCGCATGCACAATCGCTTCTATCACAAGACAACCCGTAATGCGGTTCGAAGCTTGCTTGCATTGAAAGATGCCAAAGATGCCGCTACCCAACTTCCATTGGTGAGCGCCATGTTGGACAAGTTGGCAAAGCGCAACATCATTCACAAGAACAAAGCTTCCAACTTGAAATCAAGTTTGGCGAAGCACGTAAACGGATTGTCGTAAGCTTTTACGATATCTGATTTGGTCAAAAAAAGCCGCCCTTGGGCGGCTTTTTTGTTGCCCAAAGTTTTTTAGTTCCGGACGAATCCATGAGTTAAACTATTTATACCGTGGCTTCAACGGCTGTTGTGCCGTCGGATGGTCATTTTTGCAGGATGGATGGAAAGATGATGATTCGTGATTGGTCGCCAGAAGATCGTCCGCGTGAAAAATGTCTCCTTAAAGGCGCGCGCGGTTTATCTACAACAGAATGCTTGGCTATCCTTTTGCGCAATGGCGCACAAGGGAAAACAGCCTTAGGTTTGGCACAGGAGTTATGGAAGCTTCACGGAGAGGATTTATACATGTTGGAACAAGGACGTCCTGAAAAATGGATGCGCATATCAGGATTAGGCAAAGCAAAGGCGGCAACATTGGCCGCTGCGTTTGAACTAGGACGTCGAATGGGAACACCTGTCGAACCCCGGATAAATCAACACAAGGCGCGTGTCAGGGGGAGTTATGATGCCTTTAGGTATCTAAAATCGGCCCTTCTCGCACTAGACCATGAGGAGTTTTGGGTTCTCTACTTGAGTCGCGCATGTGATGTAAAGGCTCTGGAATGCATTGGTAAAGGGGGCTGGACAGCCACCATGGCAGATATCCGTGTGGTATTTCAAAGGGCCTTAGAGTTATGCGCACCCGCCATTATCATTGCCCACAATCACCCAAGTGGCCAACTCACGCCTAGTGTCGAGGATAAGGCGTTGACGGAGCGAATAGCGGAAGCGGGTCGGTTTTTAGAGATTGATCTTCTGGACCATCTTATCGTGGGCCACGGGGATTACGTTAGTTTTGCGGATAAGGGTTGGTTAGCTTCAGCCCGCACCACCATATGATTGTTCACATCGTCGGCGCGCGCCCTCAGTTTATAAAGCTTATGCCTCTTTGGCATGCATTGGATGCACTTGGTGCGCCACAAAGTGTGCTGCATTCTGGTCAGCATTATGAGTCCAGTATGAGTGCGGTCTTCTTTGAGGAATTTGGCATTGCACCTGACGGAGTGCTGCAATGGTGTTCCGTGCATGAAGACAATATTGCTGCGATGAGCAAAACACTGGAAAAATGGTCTCCCTCGACCGTAGTGGTCTATGGCGACACCTTTACTACTTGGTGTGGCGCGCGCGCCGCCAAAAGGCTTGGTTTGCCCCTAGCGCACGTCGAGGCAGGTCTGCGCAGCTTTAATGCGGAAATGCCAGAAGAGGAAGCCAGGATAAAAACAGATACGATCAGCGATTGGCACTTTGTGCCTTCCGAGTCAGCCTTAATGCAATTGCGTCGTGAAGGGCTGGACCGAGGACCCAACCATACCCTTATGACAGGCGACATCATGGCAGATGCCATGATGCATAGAAAATCAAAGGCGAGTCAAGCCAATCGAATCCTCGTTACCGTGCACCGGAATACCAATGTGGATGAGCCTGCTGTGCGGCAGCGCATTGTAACAGCCCTGGCCGAGTTGGCGGGGGAATATGACATTCACTGGCCCATACATCCCCGATTAAGAGCTCACTTTGCAGAGGGTGAATTACCCAATAGCATTCACTGGTACCCGCCCCTCGGAAGGAAAGCCATGCTGGAGCAATTAGATGCTGCGGATTGGGTGATTACAGATTCAGGAGGGGTACAAAAAGAAGCCTATTTCTGTCAAAGAAAGTCCATTGTCCTGCGCGGCGAAACGGAGTGGGTCGAGCTTTTATCATCTGGACAATCCTTCTTAGTTCATCCAGCGCAATATCCAGATGCAGAGGCCCTAAGTCAAGCGTTGTTAGAGGTTCTGGAGCGGGCAACACCTAAGGCTTTTCCGCCCATTTATGGGAATGGCGATGCAGCGACAAAGATGGCCGCAGCACTTTGGAAGAAGGGTCCTTGCTTACCCAATGAACTTGTGCTCCGAGGTGATGCCCACAATCCCCAATTGGCATTTGCCGCAGAGGTGACAAGGCGGGTGACAGGGATAAAATTGACCTTCACGCCGGGCGGTGCAGTGTGGCCCAGATGTGCTCAGTGGAATAAAGATTTTCGTGCCTGGAATGTTCAAGAAATAGAGGGAGATTTCCTCGCCAAAGCGGCCTATTTGGCCTCTCGTGCTGAAGAGTTTCAGGAACAAGCCATGGATATGCACGGAAGAGCAAAACCCGAAGATTCTATGCAATGGGTAGCCCTGCAACAGGATCCCGATATCCCGCAAGGGCATGTATGGCTAGAGGCCTTCATTGCACGGTTTGTGCCAGATTACAGTTTATCCCATAGGTCTACTGCCCCGCCAACCGTCGTGGTAGACATGGACCACCTCTATGCGTTTAAGGGTTATTCTTGGCTGCATCGAGGGTATTCTGCCTTGCGCAACCTTTTTAAAGGGCAGCTGAAAGTAGGGTCATTACATTTTGCCAAACAGGACCCTTTTGATGCTTCTGCTACATTTGAAAAGATGATGGCATCACACCCAAGCATACGCTGGCAGTTCTTTGCGTGGATTGGCCCCCAGCGCGGCCCGTATGACAAAGGGCCAACCGTCAAAAATATACACGTTGCACAAGCGATAAACCTTTGGGCCAGAAAGAGCCCAAGCATGGGATTGCACCCGACCTATGCCCATCATGCGCAAGGCTTTCATGGCCTTAGGCTAGAATTAGAGGCATTCACAAAGGCCACGGGAAAAGCTTCCCAGCGATTGCGTTATCATTACTTAAAAATGAAGCTGCCCGCATCACAGAAAGCACTTTATGCCACTGGGGTGAAAGAAGACTGGAGTATGGAATACGCAAAAGTGATGGGCTACCGTGCGGGTGTGGCCGTCCCAATCCCGGCCTGGGGCGTTGGCGACCATGGTGCCACGGATCAGGAGGGTATTCCCTATTTGACCTATGTCCCGGTTGCCTTGATGGATCAAAACCTCCTTGGTATGGACCAGGCTACTATAGCCAAGACTTTACAGGACTGGTCAGATAGGGCAAATCGTTTTGGCGCAGGTCTTGTTTTGGCCACCCATTGGCGTTTCTTTTCTCCTGGAATGGACGTGTTTCCTGAAACAAGACAATACCGCCCTTGGGTCCATGGATTACAAACATTTTTAGGGCAATGGAAGCGATGAAGTGGTTGGAAGGCACTTGGTCAAGCGCGCAATGGGCGGAGTGGGCAGCAAGTGCACCTTGGGATTTTCCATATGACCAAGAGGCATATGCCGATGCACTGGGGCAAAACTGGGGCGCTTTGGTGGGTAAGGACTTTGCCTTGCCCATGGCGTACAGAACCAAGATGGGCTTGGGGACGGCCTATATTCCCTTTGGTATGCAGCAATGGGGCCCCATTGGCACCGGTGCAAATGACAGCAAACGATTACACTCAGCCATTGCCCTCATTCCGGGCCAATTTAATAAAGTGGATATACGCTTACACAGGCCTTCAGATTGGCAGTCCAAATCGGAAAAATGGCGCCTTCAAGGACTTCGACTCGAACGATGGTCTGAGAAGCCTAATTATGTCTTGGACATCCGTGGCTCTTATGAAAATATGTACAAGGGGTTTAACAAGCAAACCATCCGCAACCTTAAGGCGAGTCAGAAGAAATCATTCACGCTGTTTGAACATGATACGCCCGATATACTTCTTCAGGCCTTTGCTCAGTATCAAGCGGGACGATACAAAATTCCTGAAGGCTTTTCGCCTGCAATGCGGTCCGCTATGTATCATCTGCTGCATAAAGGTCGCGGCGCAGTTTGGTCTTTGTACGCTGAAGGAAACCGCTTTATGGCGGGTGTATTTATAGCCTTTTCAGGGAATAGAGCCATCTTGTTATTTTCTGCCATCTCGGATGAAGGAAGGGAGCAAAAAGCGATGACACATCTCGTGAATGAAGTGTTGATGTACGTCGCAGGCCGCTGGGAAATTTTTGACTTCGAAGGAAGCGAAGCAGAAGGATTAGCTCGATTTTATGCTGGTTTTGGAGCGCAGAATGCGCCGTATTTACGCTATCAAAGATGGGGCTTGCGATGACGCTTACCCAACTCAACTACTTTATAGCATTAGCCAAGCACAGGAGTTTTGGCAAGGCTGCCGTGGCTTGCGGTGTTTCGCAGCCTACCCTGAGTGCCCAATTCCAAAAGCTTGAAGAAGAACTGGGACATTTCTTGGTGGATCGACAGCAGCAGCCGATAGATCTTACGCCTTTAGGAAAGGCCGTCTTAAAACAAGCGCAAGCCACCTTAGATGCTGTGTCTACCATACCTGAATTGATAGCGCAATGGGAGCATCCATTGGCCGGAGTCATCCACATTGGGATTCCGGAAGGCAGTGCAACCTATGTGGGCGCACTTTGGTTGGAGGCCGCCGCCCAAACATTTCCAGATCTGTACATTGAATTTGTGGCTGCCCAACCAGAAACGTTACAGCAACAGTTGAACCAAGGAAGTTTGGATGCCGTGATCGTAGATTCTTCCTGCTGGACAGGAGCCGGGATGCACTATCCCCTTTTTGAAGAACCTATGTATGTGCTTTTACCTGCGGGTCATCCTTGGAAGGGATGGAATGAAATACCCATCCAGGCAATGCGTGATGCGGAGTTTCTTCTGCCTGCCAAGGGGCATGAACTCGCACGCTGGGCTGCGAAATGGGGGATTGTCCCGCATGAAGGCTCAAAGAGACTCCATACGCAACACATGGAGGCGTACATCCAGATGGCGGATCAAAATCTTGGCCCTGCGCTTGTTCCTGGCATGGCGGCTGGCTCCATGTCTCCTTTGCGTCAAGCAGAGTTGAAACGAATTCAAGGCGCTATGCGTGAATGGGTGTGGATTGCGCCAAAGGGCCATGTTCTAGAGGAGATGCGCAGTCCTTTATGTCGCGCCTTTGCTGCCCAATGGCCCAAAGAATGGCGCCATTAGGCGCGTCGTTTGCGCTCATACAAAAACAAAGGCAAAGAGCAGCCATAATACCAAAGTGGCTAAGACATTCATGGCAAATCCTGTGCGCGCCATATCCGGAATTCGAATTTTACCTGAGGCAAAAACGATCGCATTGGGTGGAGTAGCCATAGGAAGCATAAAAGCACAACTTGCTCCTACGGTTAAGGGGATAGCTAACTGCTCAAAGGGGATGCCTTGCGCTGTAGATACGGCGAGCGCCAAGGGCAAAGTTCCACTGACCAGGGCCATGTTCGAAAACAATTCGGTGGTCCAAACCCCCAAAATCGTGAATCCCAAGATCCAATAAGCCGGATGCCATGTGCTGACGCCTTGGGTTGCAAGGGCATCGAGCCATCCGGATGCTTGCATCCCAGAGGCAAGCGACATTCCGCCGCCAAAGAGCAAGAGGATACCCCATTCAATCTTTTGAGCCTCTCCCCACGTTAACAGCGGTTTCCGGTTTACATCTCGAAAGGCGAATAATGCCAAGGCCCCCGTTAGGCCAATGAAGGTGTCGCTCAATTGAAATAGGCCTGCCCACGGTTGTAGCCACTGACGGGTCATCCAAGCCAGCGCCGTCAGCGCAAAGATGCTGGCGACGCGCTTTTCCCCAGAAGTCCAAGGTTCGGGTTCGGGCCATTGCATGCCCCGCAGATCCACATTGGGCATTCCGCGGCGCAACAGGAAAAAGGCGCCGATGAGCAGTAATAGGGCAATGGGGAATACCTGAAGGGTCCAATCCATAAAGTACACTTCCTCATGAAAGGTCTGCTGCCGAAATGCTGCGTAGACCAGATTTGGGGGTGTGCCGATCAAGGTCCCAATGCCGCCAAGGTTTGCGCCCCAAGCCATTCCCAAAAGAATATTGCGTTCAAGTTTTTCATCTTCCCCGGGCAAGTGACGAATCAACGAAAGGGTTAACGGCAGCATCATGACGGCTGTGGCGGTGTTGCTCATCCACAAGCTCAAAAGAAAGGTTGCCCCCATGACGCCGGCGAGCACATGGTGGGCTCGTTGTCCAAATCGACGAAGAATGGCTAGCGCAAATCGACGATGGAGGTGATGGTGTTCCACGCCCCGCGCTAAGAAAAATCCCCCAAGAAACAGGAAGATTAAAGGGTGAGAATAAGCATTGGCTAAATCGGATGAGGTCAAAATGCCAAACCCTCCAAAGGTGAGAATGGGGAGCAGAGCCGTTGCGGGTAGCGGAATGACTTCAGTAAACCACCACAGCAGCATCCAGGCGGTTGTGCCTAGGACGACCGCATGTTCATGAGGTAAATGGCTCAGCAGGGCAAAAAGAAAAAACAAGGGGCCTGCCAATAGGACGGAGGTCTTTCGGATATTTGGGGTCATGAAGATTGTTTTAGCCACGCAGAATCCCAACAAAGTAAAGGAAATTCACGCTGCACTTCCTGCTGGCTGGGAGGCCCTAACGGCAACAGAGGTAGGAATAATAGAAGAGCTGCCTGAAACGGGCACCACGTTAGAGGCCAATGCACTTCAGAAAGCACGCTTTTTACGTGCAGCGGGTCATGGTTTTGTCTTGTCGGATGATTCCGGATTATCGGTCGTTGCGTTAGATGGGGCGCCAGGCGTCCATTCTGCACGCTATGCTTCCGAACAAAAAGATGATGCAGCCAACCGTGCTAAGTTGATCCAATCGCTTGAGGGTCAAGAGGACCGCAGGGCCTGCTTTCAGACGGTGATGGCGTATATAACACCCAAGGGAGAATATACTTTTTATGGAGAAGTATGGGGGCATATTCTAACGGAAGAACGCGGCAATGGAGGATTTGGATATGATGCCTTATTTGTTCCAGAAGAAGGAGACGGAAGAACCTTTGCCCAAATGACCTTAGAAGAAAAGAAAGCCATGAGTCATCGCACCCGTGCGCTGAAGGCGTGGATTGCAGCAATCTAGACAGGTCTTTTTGAAAGTGAACTTCAGCTAGGTGAATCCGATGTGTCTTCGAGTGAAGCACGCTCATTTTTGATTGCTTCGGGACTAAAGTAACTGAAATGGACGCCGCCATACCGTCGGGTGTCAAAGCAGGCTGGATGCGCCTGAAAAGAATGATCTACGCCATGTTCGAGCACAAAAACTCCGTCTTCAGGGAGGTGATCTATAGCCGAAGAAACGAGTACAGGATATTCGGTATAATCATAGGGGGGGTCAGCAAAGATGAAATCCCATTTGCGCAATGTCCTTCTCAGGAAGATCAATGCATCCCCCATGCTAGTTTTAATTGCGGTGTACTGAAGTTGCCCAGCCGTCTTATCAATAAAGCGAAGGCAGTCGCGGTTATTGTCTACGACGGTGATGTCGTTGCAGCCACGACTGGCCATTTCAAAGCTGATATTACCCGTGCCTGTGAAGAGGTCTAATGCCGTGATAGCCTCCCATTCAAGATAATTTTCTACGACGTTAAAGAGGCCTTCCTTTGCCATGTCAGTGGTAGGGCGGACGGGTAGGTTTTTGGGTGCTATCAGGATTTTTCCTCGATTTTTCCCCCGGATAATGCGCATGTTAGTGGCTTGGATATAAAACAGTAAGGGCAGACCAAGGATGGGATGCTGTGCTGTCCAATGTTTGAATAAAGGGGCGCAAAATTTCCCAGCAGGATTCATCTGCATCCCCTTCCCAAATCAAGGGAATATGCGTGGCGGAGAGGCTACACTGGTCATAGAGCAACATGCAGGCATAGGCAGCATCTTGCGCCGTTTGTGGTGTAAAAAGATTGTGGACGATGAGTCGGCCTTTTTGAATGGCTGCAATTTCAAGCCGATTTCCCATGCGGTGCACGCGTACCGCATCTCTTTTTGCGAGTGGGCTCAACCACCGTTGTGCATTGATCGCCATCATAGGAATCGCGCCCTCCGGACAATGCTTAGGCATGCGGTACAAAAGACGCATGCCCTTTTCAATGCTATAGCTTTCCCAAGCATCCCCGGTGGGATCTAAGGGTTTCGCTAAAACAGCGGGTTCTTGTGTCCAATCTTTTGGAAACCAAGCGGCAAAAGCCTCTTGGCCAAATTGGTGCCATTCGGCAAAAGCTCCTTTTGCATGGGCTTCCCATTGGGATACCTCGTCAAAAGAAATGGGAAGACTTGGACCCAAAGGCCGCTTAGTTGTTGCGTTTATCAACAGAAGCATGGCGCCATCCGAACCGTAACCTAATAAAACGACAGAATCCTCCGGAGAGGATTCTGTTTGGGGAAAAAAGACCCAATGGGGGGGCCAAATATTATTTCCAGTTTCCACTCAAGGTAGGTTCAGTCAAGGAGCCTACAATCAACGAGGAGGTGCGTAGATTCTTGATGTGGGTTTTGTACTCATTGTAGATATCTGCAAAGAAATCAGTGTTAGGGGCAATAATCTCAAATACTTGGACGCGTACCCCATTGCGGTCCACAAATCCCGTGGCCATGGTGAATTCGACGCTATCCGCAGTGTAGGGTATGAAACGAAGCTTATCTGCATTGAAATTAGACTCAAACAAATCAGGGCTCTTTGCGACCAATTTATCTTTGGCCGTGGTTTGGCCAATGATGCGGTAAATGATGGTATCCTTGAGCATGTCCGTCTGATATACCTTATTGTAGGCCATAAAAGAGGAGTCTTTACGCTCGATGATGTTCACTTGTGCATATTCCAAGAAGGGAATCAACTGATCAAAAGTGGCTGCGTATTTCCCATACTCCTCCTTAAAGGTGAGCTGAGCTTCACGGAGCTGCTCCAAACGATGCGTGACAATTTCATAGCGTTTTTCCTTGATGGCGCTGAATTCAATCGGCTCCATGATGATGCGATAGATGCGATAAGTAAGGAGGATCGCAATGACACCAAGGGCAATGCGCAAGTAAAGGATTGTACGTGCAGTCATGATAAAAAGTTTGCGAGCCAAAACTATGAAATTTTACCTTGTGCCCTTGCAATCGTACCTGTGAATTCTACCGAACTTCTTAAAACCTTTAGTTCCCGTTTTCCGGGAACCCCGACAAATGACCAGCGTTCGGCCATGGAAGCCTTGAGCCATTACCTTCTTGAGGATCCTGAAGAACGCTTGTTTATCCTCAAAGGATATGCGGGTACAGGCAAAACAACCCTGATGCGGACCCTCGCTTCTTGCTTGCCTTCGTTCAATATGCGTGCAGTTCTTGCAGCACCGACTGGACGTGCAGCCAAAGTGCTACAGGGCCAACTGAAGCGTCGGGCCTACACCTTGCACCGAATGCTCTACCTCACCGTCCGGGATCCTGCAGGCGGTTTTAAACGGATTAAACGGCCAAACAAGGGAACAAACCGGGTCTATATTGTGGATGAGGCATCCATGCTTGGGGACATTGGCGAGTCACGCACCCTTTTTGAAGATTTACTTCATTTTGTAACACAAGGGGAGGATTGTCGGTTAATCTTGGTTGGAGATGAGGCGCAATTGCCCCCGGTGGGCCAGGATTTTTCGCCGGCATTGTTGCCTCGGCACATTCGCGACCATTACGGCTGGCGGATTCGAGGTGCCGCTTTGTTTGAAGTCATGCGTCAGGTCCAGGGGTCGAGTATCCTCACCAATGCAACGGTACTCCGTGATGCTTTACGGTTGACGCCGCCCCAATTCCCTACGTTACATCAAGGGCCTCAGGTGCGCAGACTGCAGGATGCACATGAAGTATTTGAGGCCTTAGAATCAGCCTATCAAGGAGGGGCCCATGATGCCGTCGTCATCACACGCTCGAATCAACGCGCTGTGGCATACAACCGCCAGATCAGAGGCCAATTGCTTTGGCGGGAGGACATCCTCAATGCGGGGGATGTGGTGATGGTGGTTCAAAACAATGAGCGCTGGATAGATCCTGAGGACAGTGCCGGTTTTATTGCCAATGGTGATATGTTCGAAGTCCAAAGTTGGCGCAACCAAGAAGAGCGCTATGGGCTCACCTTTGCCGATGCGACCTTGCGCTGGCTGGACCGCGATGAGGAGCCACATGTGGAAGCAAAAGTGCTCCTCAATGCCCTAGATTCCCACGCAGCTAGACTGCCAGAGGCGCAAATGAAAGGCTTGATAGCAGGGGCAAGGGAAGAAGCGCAACGTCTACCTAAAGCACAGCGTTCTGAATTTTTGCGTGAGCATCCTTATTTGCAAGCGCTTCAATTAAAATTTGGCTATGCCTTAACGGGCCATAAATCCCAGGGGGGGCAATGGCCACATGTCTTTGTGGAATGGCCGTATACCCCTTCCCCAGATGATGTTGATTTTATACGGTGGATGTACACGGCCTTTACCCGAGCCCAAGAATCCTTGTCCTTGATTGGTTTTCCTGCATCTACTTTTGACACGGAATGAACACCCATGTCTTTTTTGATCTAGATAGAACGCTGTGGCACCATGAAAAAAATGCCCAAGAGGTGCTGGCGGAATTGGGTCAATCGCATGTGCCCTTGCAAGCCATAGCGTCCGAGCATTTAGCCAGCGCCTACCAAGAAATCAATGATGGGCTCTGGGACATCATTCAATCGGCTGGCTATTCGGTGGATTATGTCCGAAACAGACGTTTTCCCATGCTACTTGAACGCTTTGTGCCCTTTTTATCTACCCTAGAAAAGAGGACCATAGCAAGGCATCTAGAGGAGGCCTTCACGGAACAAATGCCGGACCGTGGGCATTCCTATCCAGGGGTACGAGAAGCTCTTACTTTGCTTCATACAAAGGGATATATCCTGCATATTTTGACCAATGGGGTATTGGCGTCTCAAGCACGCAAGGTCGCGGCCTTGAAGTTGGACATTCCTTTTGCGACGCATACCACCTCCGATATGGCGCGGGCCTACAAACCCGATCAGGCCATTTTCCGTTTTGCCCTCAATGCTGCGGGTTGTTCGGCGGATGTGGCGGTTATGGTGGGAGATTCTCTTTTGCGCGATGTCGCCGGCGGAAAAGCTGTGGGCATGAAAACCCTTTGGTTTCAGGCACCAGATGCCTTGCCTCCCGATGGGGATACGCAGCCGGATGGAGTGTTTACGCACTTTGATGCCTTACCTGCCGCTTTGAAGTCGCTGGGTATTTCCTAGGTCAAGGACCTTGCCATAAGGGTAGCTGTTCGCGCCAAGGGCAGGCTTCGGCCCGTATCTTTGTCTTTTAAGGCTCAAAACTCATGGTGGACGCACAACCCTACGCTCCAAAACATAGCATTCGCATTGTTACCGCGGCATCCCTTTTTGATGGCCACGATGCCAGCATTAATATTATGCGGAGAATCCTCCAGTCCAGTGGTGCAGAAGTCATCCATTTAGGACATGACCGCAGTGTAGAAGAGGTCGTCAATACGGCCATTCAAGAGGATGCCAACGCCATTGCCATGACTTCGTATCAAGGAGGGCATATGGAGTACTTCCAGTATATGTTCGACTTGCTCCAAGAAAGAGGGGCAGGCCATATCAAAATTTTTGGGGGTGGTGGTGGCACCATCTTGCCCACCGAGATTGCGGAATTGCAAGCCTATGGCATTGCCCGAATTTATCACCCGGACGATGGTCGTTCTATGGGCTTACAGGGCATGATCAATGATCTTCTGAAGACATGTGATTTTGCGATTGGGGACCAAGTAGAAGGCGCTTTGGCAGGTGCACTTAAAGGGGAAGCGCGTCATTTGGCGCGGTTGATCTCATGTGCGGAGAATTTTCCTGCGCGTTATGAAGAAGAACTTCCTGCACTAGAAAAAGCCCTTGCAAAGGGCAAGAAGACCCCGGTCCTAGGTATTACAGGAACAGGGGGTGCTGGCAAGAGCTCTTTGGTGGATGAATTGGTGCGGCGTTTTTTGTTGGATTATCCAGAGATGCGCTTAGGTATTATCAGCGTGGATCCTTCGAAGCGCAAGACAGGAGGCGCCTTGCTCGGTGACCGTATTCGGATGAATGCGATCCAACACCCCAATATTTATATGCGCAGCTTGGCCACGCGTCAAAGCAACCTGGCGCTAAGTAAGCATGTGGCGGAGGCGCTGCGTATTCTGCAAGCGGCTGCATTTGACCTTATTATCATAGAAACCAGTGGAATTGGCCAGTCAGATACAGAGATTTTGGACCACAGTGACGTCTCTCTGTATGTGATGACACCGGAATATGGTGCAGCCACCCAGCTGGAGAAAATTGATATGTTGGACTTTGCGGACTTAATTGCCCTAAACAAGTTTGACAAACGCGGAGCCTTGGATGCTTTGCGGGATGTGAAGAAGCAAGTGCAACGCAATCACAACCGTTGGCATGATCCTATTGAGGATATGCCGGTATTCGGCACCATGGCATCTCAATTTAATGATCCTGGGACCAATCGATTGTTCCGCGCGGTAATGGAGACCTTGGTCAGCAAAGCAGGTGCAGCACACCTGTCTCATGACAACGCTCGCCCAGAAGGGAAGAGTGAGAAGATGTACATCATTCCTCCGGCGCGTACCCGGTATCTGAGTGAAATTTCTGAAGGCGTCCGCGGCTACAATCAATGGGTTGCACAGCAGTCCGATGTGGCAGATAGCCTATACAGCCTGCAACGTGCTATAGTGGATTTGGCCGCCAGTGAGATGGAGGACAAGGACCGTTTGATCAAAGGCCTGCAAGAAGTCTTTGAACAGAAAAAGCGTTACCTAGATCCCCATAATTGGGACCTGATTGAAGGTTGGCCGGCCCTTCGTGAACGCTATATGGCCGAGGAATACGTGTACCAGGTGCGCGGCAAAGACATCAAGGTGCCCACGCACAGCCTTTCCCTTTCAGGGCAAAAAATTCCCAAGGTGGTCACACCACGTTTCCGTTCATGGGGGGATATTTTGCGTTGGATTCTGCAAGAAAATGTACCCGGATCTTTCCCGTATACGTCGGGTATTTATCCATTCAAACGAACTGGGGAGGATCCTACCCGGATGTTTGCGGGTGAAGGCGGACCGGAAAGAACCAATAAGCGATTCCATTACGTTTCCTTAGGTATGCCTGCTAAGCGTTTAAGCACGGCTTTTGACTCCGTCACCCTTTATGGGCATGATCCCGGCAGACGCCCGGATATATATGGCAAGATTGGCAATGCCGGCGTAAGCATTTGTTGCTTGGATGATGCAAAAAAACTCTACAGTGGATTTGATCTCTGTGATCCGAGCACTTCGGTGTCTATGACGATCAATGGGCCTGCGCCCATGCTTTTGGGCTTCTTCTTGAATGCCGCGGTCGATCAGCAATGTGAAAAATATATCCAAGCCAACAAGCTGGAAGGAAAAGTAGAGGCCCTAAAAAAGGCGAAGTATGACGACGCGGGCCTTCAGCGCCCCAGCTACCATGGAGATTTGCCCGAGGGAAATGATGGATTGGGACTGCTCCTACTGGGGGTGACAGGTGATGAGGTTTTGCCGTCAGAGGTCTACGCCAAAATTAAGGCGGAGGCCCTAAGTGCCACACGGGGAACCGTGCAAGCGGACATCCTAAAGGAAGACCAGGCGCAGAACACCTGTATTTTCTCTACGGAGTATGCGCTTCGGTTGATGGGCGACGTTCAAGCCTATTTCATTGAGGAAAAGGTGCGCAACTTCTATAGCGTCTCCATTTCGGGGTATCATATTGCCGAGGCGGGTGCTAATCCCATTACGCAATTGGCTTTCACCTTATCGAACGGCTTCACGTATGTAGAATACTACCTGAGTCGTGGGATGGATATCAATGCGTTTGGCCCGAACCTTAGCTTCTTCTTCTCCAACGGGATTGATCCAGAATATGCGGTCATTGGCCGAGTAGCGCGTCGTATTTGGGCAAAAGCCCTCAAGGCAAAGTATGGAGCGGACGCGAGGGCGCAGATGCTCAAATACCATATTCAGACATCAGGCCGATCCTTGCACGCGCAAGAGATTGACTTTAATGACATTCGGACCACCTTGCAGGCCCTGTATGCGATTTATGACAACTGTAATTCGCTACATACCAATGCCTATGACGAGGCAATTACCACCCCAACAGAGGAATCGGTTCGTCGCGCCATGGCTATTCAACTGATCATCAACAAGGAGCTTGGATTGGCCAAAAATGAAAACCCCTTGCAAGGTTCTTTCATCATTGAAGAGTTGACCGATTTGGTCGAGGAGATGGTGATGTTAGAGTTTGACCGCATTACCGAGCGCGGTGGCGTACTAGGGGCCATGGAAACCATGTACCAGCGCGGAAAGATTCAAGAAGAGTCCATGCATTACGAGATGCTGAAGCACACCGGAGAATACCCCATCATCGGCGTCAATACCTTCTTGAGTTCCAAAGGTTCGCCCACACTCATTCCAGGAGAGGTTATCCGTGCAACAGAAGCGGAAAAGGAGGGCCAAATTGCGACGGTTATGTCTTTAAAGCAAGCCTCTACTGGGCAGGCAGAGGAGGCTCTGTCCGCGATTCAAGAGGCCGCGCTCAAAGGCGGCAACGTTTTTGCTGCGATTATGGAAGCGTCCAAAGTCTGCTCATTAGGGCAAATGACGGCAGCCATGTTTGAAGTCGGAGGGCAATACCGCCGGAACATGTAAGGACTAATTTTTCAGTCGCTCCCAGGTATAGGGCACGTTTTGGTTCATGAGGTCTGCCTTGAGAAGATTCCACTTCCCTTTTGATTTTCTGTAGGTCAGTGTTCCAACGTTGCTGTCATTACGGTAGAGATAAATGCGCGTCGTTTTTGTCTTTTGCTCAAGATAATAACTGGCCTTGGTGAGGTTGCCTTTGGGTGGATGTACCATGGTAATGAGGGATTCTTGGCCGACACGGAGATGCCATAGTTCATCTAAAATGAGTGGATAATAAGAAGCCATTCCCGGGTGGAAGAGGCTTTCTTCAGGCAGAGAGATTTGATCCACCACCTCATGGCCAAAGGCATCCGAATGGAGATTCATCCATCCGGGCAGGAACTGTGCATGGTAGGCTTGAACACTTCCGCCGGTCAAGCTACAGGCAAGGAGTCGGCCGGTTTTCCGATCAAATTGGATGTTCTGGGCCAGAAGGGGTTGTCCGTTTTGAATAAGTGCTTGGGTGTAAAAAGCTATGTTAAATTTGGGCGCTTTTAGGACTTTAATCTGGTCATGCTGAATCAACGAAGCATTATTTGCAAATTGATAAGCCCCTTGGATAGCCCATCGTGGCTGGCAACTGGCTAGCGCGAGAAAGCTAGCGAACGCGATGCATTTGTGGAAAATTCCCATGGCGGAAAGTTCGTCAATTCTGCTTAGGCTCGGTACCTTTAAGGCATGAAAATTATTTCTTGGAATGTCAATGGCATTCGCGCAGCGGCTAAAAAAGGCCTCTTAGATCAACTTACTGCTTGGGACGCCGATGTGGTGTGCTTTCAAGAAACCAAAGCCACAGAAGAGCAGGTGGCTGAGGTATTGTTTGGTTCGGGATATCATGTGTATGCCCATTCTGCCGAGAAAAAAGGCTATAGTGGTACTGCTTTAATTACAAAAGAAGCACCACTAAACGTCAAAGCAGGAGTGGGAAAGCCAGAACACGACGGCGAAGGCAGACTTATCGTGGCAGAATATGCGCATTTCTTCGTCGCAACGGCCTATGTGCCCAATTCTAAAGGAGATCTTTCTCGTATCCCTAATCGGCAAGCATGGGACCGAAATATTGCGGATTTGTTATCCGAATACGACCAAAAGAAACCGATCATTTATTGTGGTGACTTGAACGTAGCCCATCAAGAAATCGATTTGGCCCACCCTAAGTCTAATTACAACAAAACCCCGGGGTATACCCAAGCTGAAATTGACGGGATGGTGTATTTGCTCGGGAAGGGTTTTGTCGACGCGTGGCGTGCCCAGCACCCTACAGAAGTAAAGTACTCTTGGTGGAGCATGCGCTCTGGGGCACGTGAGAAGAATATTGGCTGGCGTTTAGACTACCATGTCGTGTCTGAACGATTCATGGCGCAGGTCCTGCGCACGGACATTCTGACCGAGGAATACGGCAGCGACCATTGTCCGGTATTGATTGAGGTGGGCGGGGTAGGAGAGTAAAAAGGAGAGAAGAGTAGAAGAGTAGAAGGGTAGAAGGTGCGGGGCAATGTGTGGGTTGCATGTTGCATAGCAAATTTTGCCCCTCAATCAGCGCTTTTGAGAGAAAAAGTCTACTAGCTGGATACCCCTTCCACCCTTTAACCCTTGAGCCCTTGAAACCTTCTGCTCTTTTGCCTAATTACCCTTATACATTCTATTCTTTTCACTATCTTTGCACCCCTAATTTCATATACAATGAATCAGTACGAAACCGTTTTCATTCTAACTCCCGTCTTGTCTGAAGATCAGATAAGGGAAGCGGTTGATAAGTATACCGGCTACCTACAATCGAATGGTGCCGAGCTTATCAACGTCGAAAAGTGGGGCCTCCGCAAGTTGGCTTACCCCATCGACAAAAAGAAGAGTGGGTTCTATAACCTCCTCGAGTTCAAAGCTCCAGCTACTGTCATCTCTACTCTTGAAGTAGAAATGAAGCGTGATGAGCGCATCATGCGCTTCCTCACCGTGGCATTGGACAAACACGGCGTTGAGTATGCTGCCAAGCGTCGCGCCAAAGTCAAAAACGCTTAATCCCACAAAGAAATGAGCACTTTGGAATCAAACGCTGGCAATCAATCTGAGATCCGCTACTTACAGCCGATCGCAATTGATGCTACCAACACCAAGAAGTATTGCCGCTTCAAGAAATACGGCATTAAGCACATTGACCACAAGGATCCTGACTTCTTGTTGCGTTTTGTGAATGAGCAAGGTAAAATTTTACCTCGCCGCATCACGGGTACCTCATTGAAGTACCAGCGCAAATTAGCCCAGGCCATCAAGCGCGCACGTCACTTGGGTCTTATGCCTTACGTAGCCGACAACCTCAAATAATCAGCGCCATGGAAGTTATCTTAAAATCTGACGTTGAAAACCTTGGTTACAAGGACGATACGGTTACCGTTAAGAACGGATTTGGCCGTAACTATTTGATCCCACAGGGCTTGGCTATTTTGGCTACACCTTCTGCAAAGAAGGTATTGGCGGAAGACATCCGTCAACGCGCCCACAAGGAGGCAAAAATGATTGAAACTGCAAACAAGACAGCCGAAGCTTTGGCACGTGTTGAATTGAAGTTGACTGCAAAGGCAGGTAAAGGCGGTAAATTGTTTGGTGCTATCACCAATGCAAACATTGCTGGAGATCTTGCTGCAATGGGTCACTCCATTGACAAGAAGTTCATCCAAATCGCAGGTGGCACCATTAAAGCAGCTGGAAAGTACACTGCGAAAATGCGTCTACACCGTGAAGTGGTCATTGACTTTTCGTTTGAAGTGATTGGGGAGGAAAATTAATTTCTCCTCCATAGAGCATCTAAAACCCCGTCCTTCCGACGGGGTTTTTTACTTTTAGGGCATGAAGGAAAAAAGTAACAATCCACCTATGGCCTGGTACTCCTTAATATTAGGGGTTTTGACCGCGGGCATTCCCGCTATAGGCCTATTTTCAAAGCTTGGGGATCCAGGCTTGTGGCCTGTGCATTTGGCGTTTTCTGCAGTGAGTACGGTGACGGTTTTCTATATGTGGAAGAATACAGAGGGAGGCGTCCGAGTTTCCTGGCCTGCATTCCTTTGGTTAGGTCTTACGGCCTTTGCATGGGCAGCGCCCTGCTTCACGGAGCTCTTCTCCGTTGCAGAATGGAAATTTAGTGCGGGTCGTCTGACTGGCTATGCAGGGATCCTACTCTTGGGTACGCTGTGGCAAAAGGATGAATCGGCACCATTGCGTGCGTTTTTCACCTTCATGCTCGGTTTTAGCTTGATCCTCAGTCTTCATTATGTGCTTACTTTTTTAGCCCATGGGGTATCAGCATGGGAAGATCCCTATCTCGTGTCCGGTCTGATGGGGCATAAAAACTTTACGGTTTCAGCCATTGCTTTAACGGTGCCCTTAATCTTGTTGGGTCGAAGTCGTACCTACTGGCCTGGCTACCTTTCTACAACTGCTCTGATCATCGGTATTGGGGCTATTCTGCTGGCACAAACCCGCAGTATTTGGTTGGGCAGCGCGCTCGCCTTGTTTTCTGCCTTCATCCTTGGCTGGCGCCCTTCGGGGTCATTCCGCTGGGCGTTATTTAGTGGCGCCGGGTTGGTCACCCTTCTGATCCTTTCCCCGCCTGTCCAAAAGCGTCTATTCGATCCTGCCAATCTAGAAATCCGGCAGGTCTTTTGGGATCATTCATTCCAGATGCAAGCAGAGCATCCCCTTTTCGGGGTTGGGCCGGGCCAATGGCGCATTCACTTCCCTAAATATGGATTGTTGGGTATGAATCCTAGTGTGGCAGAAGGCGTCACCTCGGAGGTGCGTCCCCACAATGACTTTATCTGGGTTTTGGCAGAACAAGGCTATGTAGGCGTGTTTCTATTCGCCTCATTCTTTCTTCTCTTATTCGTACAATGGGGAAAGTCATTCAAGGAAAAAGGCAAGACCCTAGAGGGCCAAGTATGGTTGGCTGTTATGGTCATCACCTTGGTCTATGCCTCCTTTGAGTTTCCGCTCGAACGGGCTGCCTTTTTTGCTCCTTTCTTATTCTTGGTGGGGCTATTGAGTCGTGGCGGAATAGGGGTGCCGAAAAAAGTTGTTTTGAGCCTCTCTGCTTTGCTGCTCATGATGTCCATTGGGATCTCTATGAAGGCCATTCAAGCGGACCGAGCCAATCAAGTTGTTCTGGATCTCAATAGCCGAAAGGAGGCAAGTGGCATTGTGCGTAGTGCAACCGAAGCGATCTCCTCATGGAATGAACTCGATCGGTTCAGCAACCCTGTCATCTACTTTGCCGGGATGGGGAGTATGTTCAGCGAGGCACAAGCGCAGGGACAGAGCCCTTCTTTTACCGAAAAGAACTTCACACAAGCAGAGTCGTTTTTTAATGAGGCATTACACGTACATCCCTACCATGTGGTCACTTGGTATCAGAAAGCGAATATGTACCGCTACCGCGGGCAACTGCAAGAGGCAAAGGAATCCTATGAAACGTTGCTACGGCTCTCCCCAAGGCATCCCGGCGGACAGCTGCAATATGCGGTCACTTTAAATGCCTTAGAAGAGTATGAGGGTGCTGCAAGGGGGTTGGTAGCGGCTTTTTTAACGGAGGACCTTTATCGTAGCCCCGATTATCAGCGTGCGGTTGTGACTGCTTTGCGAGGAATGCCCGAAGGCATCGCACACCAAGGATTACGTCGCTTTTTACCCCTTCGAAACCAAATGGCAGATTCTCAGCTATTTCAAGCATTTCAAATGTTTAAGATGCAGCAGCGTCATGCGGCGCAATCCAAAACGAGTGCGGGTTAAAGGTATCTTTGTTCTATGGCCCATATTGACCCCCCGTTAAAAAACCATCCCCATGATGAAGGGGTGCTCCATGCCAGCCCAACAGGCTGGTTGGGTAGGTTTCAAGTCTATATAACGGAATTTGTTTATGGTGGAATAGATGGGGCGGTCACCACCTTTGCTGTTGTGGCAGGGGCCGCTGGTGCTGGGCTAGGGACGACCACTACCCTGATCCTGGGTTTTGCCAATTTGATAGCAGACGGATTCTCTATGGCGGTTGGGGCCTACCTCTCCTCCAAAACAAATGAAGAAACCTATGAGCGCGCTTTGGCGCAAGAGTATTGGGAAGTCGATCATGTGCCTGACGTGGAGCGTGAAGAAATTCGTGAGATTTATCAAGCGAAAGGATTTGAAGGCGAACTTTTAGAACAAGTGGTGGATGTTATTTGCGCCGATAAGGACCGTTGGGTAGAGGAAATGATGAAATCCGAATTGGCTTTGTTTCCTGAAGAGAAAAGGCCCATTGTCACAGCATGGATGACTTTTTTAAGTTTTAACCTCGTTGGTTTTGTCCCTTTGTGGATCTACGTAATGCATCTATTTCCATGGATTTCGCGCTATAATGATGTGGAGTTATTTACGGCTTCGGCTATTTCTACGGGGCTCGCTTTTGTGGGGATAGGTGTTTTAAAAGCACGTGTCAATAGTCGCCCCATCCTACGCAGTGTCCTTGAGACGCTTCTCCTTGGCGCCATAGCGGCGGTATTGGCTTATACTGCGGGCGATCTTCTAGAAAAATGGTTAAGCTAAATCCCTATGTGGACTGAAAATCAAAAATTCGGGAGCGCGCTAGTACTCCTCATGGTATTGCATCTTGTGGGATTCATTGGCTGGCATTCTGCCTATGCTGAACTTATTTCGGTCCTTACGCCCGTGCATTTGTTGATCAGTTTTTGGATCCTGGTTGGCTTTGCCGGTGGGGGACAAGCTCTCAAGGTCCGTCTAATGCTACTCTATCTGTTGGGTCTAGGGCTAGAAATAGTGGGCGTAAACACGGGATACCCTTTTGGGACCTATGTATATCTAGAGGGCTTGGGGCCAAGTATATTCAACACGCCTTGGATGATTGGCATCAATTGGGCTATGCTTAGTTTGGCAGCCGGTCAATGGGTGTATGGGTATGTGGCCGAGTTGCCGCGCTGGCAGCGGCAGATCATCGCATCCCTACTGCTGGTATGGATGGACTTTCTCATTGAACCGGTGGCGCCAAGTTTGCGCCTTTGGTTATTTGCTGGAACAGCCGGATGGATGAATTATCTCAGCTGGTTTTTCATTGCGTGGGGAATGCAAGCCATCCTTGGGGACGCCATGGAGCGGTCTAACCGATTGGCTGGGGCGGTCTTATTATGTCAGGCACTTTTTTTTGCAGGTTTCCACCTTTGGCCTTTGGCCTAAAGCGTTGATGCGTAGATTTGACCTATGGACCAACCGTACATTGTTAGCGCCCGAAAATACCGTCCAAAGGACTTTGAGGCGGTCGTAGGCCAAGCGCATGTAACGGAAACACTAGAACATGAAGTGGCCAGTGGCCATCTTGCGCAAGCACTGCTTTTCTGCGGGCCGCGTGGGGTTGGTAAAACAACCTGTGCACGGATCTTGGCGCGTCGTATCAATGAAGTGCATACGGGGCCGGACCAAGATTATAGTTTGAATATTTTTGAACTGGATGCCGCCTCCAACAACTCTGTGGATGACATTCGTCAGCTCATCGACCAGGTACGCTTTGCGCCCCAGGTTGGACAGTACAAAGTCTACATCATTGATGAGGTACATATGCTGTCGCAAGCGGCATTTAATGCCTTCCTTAAGACCTTAGAGGAGCCGCCCGCCCATGCCATCTTTATTCTGGCCACAACGGAAAAACACAAGGTCCTACCTACGATTTTATCGCGTTGTCAGATTTTTGATTTTAAGCGCATTGGCTTACAGGATATTTCTAATCACTTGGCCTTTGTCGCAGAAAAAGAGGGTATTACGGCCGAAGAGGAAGCGCTGCATGCTATTGCGGAGAAAGCAGATGGTGCGTTGCGGGACTCCCTTTCCATCTTTGACCGTGTAGCCGCCTTTGCGCGAGGTGGGTCCATTACCTATGACCTTGTCCGTGAAAATCTTCAGTTGCTGGACAGAAGCGTCTACTTTGAAAGTGTTCAATTCTTGATGGCGTCCGATACCACGGCGTTACTGCTTCAGGTACATCATGTCATGGAACGCGGGTTTGATCTCCATCGCTTCGTTGGGGGCTTGGCCTCGCATTTGCGTGATGTTTTGCTGGCAAAGCATGAAGTGACTGTGCGCTTAATGGATGTTCCTGAGAGCGTCAAGGTGCAATACCGAGATCAAGCGCAGATGGCAACACCGGCTTTTTTAGCTGAATCATTAAAAATTTTATCGCAATGCGACTTGCAGTACAGAGCAAGTTCAAATCCGAGGTTGTTGGTAGAAATTGCCTTGCTCGAAATGGCGGGCATTACCTCAGGGCGCGGGCCTGAAAAAAAAAAGCCTAACCTAGCCGAGCCAGCTGAAAAAAAAGCGAAAAGCCCTGCGGACCGTGAGGCTGAAAGTCATAAGATCGCGCTGCAGGAGTCGCCCAAATCTGATACAACCGTACTTGAGCAAAAAACGGGGGCTTCTATGCCCCCTGACGTAGGGCAGGAGAAAACGGAAACAAAGGTCTTAGAAACGGGAAAGGGCATGGACATGCCGCACGATGCGTCAAGCAGGTTGCCCACGCCTGCCACGCTATCAGAGGCTTTTGATGGTCCCGAGGAAGAAAATGTGCCAGGAGCTGCATCTGGGCCAGATCAGCTAGGACCCGTTTCGGACGTGACAGAGTCTACGCAAGAACCAAGAAAGCGGAGGGCTACCTTTTCGCTCAAGGCAAACTTAAGTTCTAGCGGACAAAGCAATAAAAAACAGCCCCTTATAGACACAGAGGATACGGAGGTCATAGTTAAAAAAGTAAGCCCCTTTAGTCAAAACGCATTAGAAACGGCTTGGCTTGATGCGGTAAAATTGATGGAGGACCGCCCAATCATATATGCCGTGATATCCAAAGCGACGCCGGTGCTTGAAGATGATTTTCGTGTTCGTCTTTCGGTTGAAAACCGGGTGCAAGCAGACTATCTGGAGGAAGTTCGGGATGAATTGGTCGCAACCTTGAGAAGCATCTTAGAAAACGATGCAATCCGCCTACAGGCGCGTATAGAAGAGGGGCCAAGCAATGCCCGAATTGTCTATACGCCCGAGGAGAGATTTCAATTTTTATTAGAAAAAAATCCCTATTTAGCCCAATTTAGGGAAGAATTTAAGCTGGATTTGGAGTAAATTTGCAGTTCTTTCAAGATATAGCCACGACGGCCTAAATACTTTGTTTATGGAAAAGATACACGTAGCGCATCCGATAGTAGAATTGGATGGGGATGAAATGACCCGCATCATTTGGACCTTTATCAAGGACAAGCTGATACTCCCCTATGTGGATTTGGACATCAAATACTATGATTTGGGCATGGAACATCGCGACGCTACGAATGACCAAGTCACGGTGGATGCAGCTGAGGCTATCAAAAAATATAATGTGGGCATTAAATGTGCGACCATAACGCCGGATGAAGAACGTGTAGTTGAATTTGGCTTGAAGAAAATGTGGAGAAGTCCAAATGGTACGATCCGAAACATTCTCGGTGGGACGGTTTTTCGTGAGCCGATTATTTGCACTAACGTTCCCCGTTTGGTGACGACCTGGAATAAGCCGATTGTTATCGGTCGTCACGCCTTTGGTGACCAATACCGCGCAACCGATACGGTGATTGAAGGAAAGGGAAAATTGACCATGACCTTTACACCTGAAGATGGGGGTGAAGTCCAAACCTTTGATGTGTATAATTTTGAAGGTGGCGGCGTGGCCATGAGCATGTACAATACGGACGAATCTATCTATGGGTTTGCACGTTCTTGCATGAATTTGGCGATCCAGAAAGCATGGCCCCTCTATCTAAGCACCAAGAATACCATCCTGAAAAAGTATGATGGCCGTTTTAAGGATATCTTTCAAGAGGTGTACGCCAATGAATTTGAAGCGGATTTCAAAGCGGCAGGGATCACCTATGAACACCGTTTGATTGATGATATGGTGGCTTCGGCCCTCAAATGGGAAGGTGGCTTTATCTGGGCTTGTAAAAATTATGATGGGGACGTTCAGTCCGATACGGTCGCACAAGGCTTTGGTTCATTAGGGCTCATGACCTCTGTCTTGGTTACCCCTGATGGCAAGACCCTTGAGGCGGAAGCCGCACATGGCACCGTTACGCGTCACTATCGCCAGCACCAGGAAGGAAAACAAACCAGTACCAATCCTATCGCTTCCATATTTGCTTGGACCCGTGGCTTAGCGCATCGTGGTAAGCTGGACAACAATGAGGCATTGATCCATTTTGCGAATACCCTTGAGACCGTTTGTGTTGATGTGGTGGAGTCTGGTAAAATGACCAAAGATTTGGCGGTATGTATCCATGGCAATGATGTAAAGCATGGCGCTCACTATCTCTATACACAAGAGTTCTTAGATGCGATTGACCAAGAACTTCAAGCACGATTAAACTAAACGTTTGACCAAATCCTCCCGAGGAATTTGATCTTTACGCGATCACCCAAAGAAGGAGAAAGCCTGCTCATTGAGCAGGCTTTTTTATGCAACGGCATGTCCGCGCGAAGCCTCTAAAATGTGAAACCAGGCTTCATAGGGGAATGTAAATGAAAGTGCTTCCGTGGCCGCTTTGAGTCGCTCTACTTTTCCACTACCAACCAAAATAATCGGCTTAGACGGCAAGGCCCGCAACCAAGCGTAGGCTAATGTGTCGATGGGTATGCCGCATTCTTGTGATAAAGTCTGAAATGCCCCGAAAACACGCTGCTCCTGGGGTGTTTTTGGCTGAAATAGTCGACCGCCGCCTAGTGGTGACCAGGCCATAGGGCTATAGGCATGTGCCAGCGCGTGGTCTTGGCCACCGTTGAATAGATAATCTGTTTGCAGTGGAGAGATCTCTACTTGCTGCGTCCATAATGGTTGATGCCAATACCGCTGTACGACATCCCATTGTGAAGGGGAAAAGTTCGACAGGCCAAAACCACGCACCTTTCCTGCTTGATACAGTTGTTCAAAAGCCTCGGCCACTTCTTGCGGTTGGAGCAATGGCGACGGCCGATGCAAGAGCAAGGCATCTAGATAGTCGGTCCCAAGACGTTCCAAACTGTTGTCTACACTTTGGATAATATGTGCTGCCCGGTAGTCATAATGCTTGACCTTTCTTGCAGGCGCTGAAGAGGAGATTAAATGAATGCCGCACTTGGTGACAAGCTGCACCTGGGATCGGGTAGATGGCGGCAAGCGTTTAAACCCCTGGCCGAAAGCTGCTTCACCTTGATAGTCCCCATAAATATCCGCATGGTCGAGGGTGCTAATACCCAAATCCAGCCCTTTTAAGATGAGATTCTGTATCTCATTGGGTCGCAAATGCCAATCAAGCAAGCGCCAATAGCCATGGGCGATAGGGGAGAAGAGGGTCATAGCGCTATGTGTAAATAGGTAAGCGTGCGCAGCACAAAAAGCATCAACGTGGGTTTTGCCAAGGCATAGGCGGTGCGTGCTTCCTGCCAACGACCTAGCTTGTGATGGGTGCGGCCTACTTGCCTCCATATTTCGTGGGTAGCAGATGGAAGCAAGTCGGCTTCTACCCAGCCTTGATCAATGAACCACTGGATCCGTTTCAAAACTTTTTGGGCATGGTGATGCACATCTTTGGTGAGGCCAATGTTGGTTCTATATCGCGTCCATGCTACCGAAGACCACGTATAGGGTCGATGCCCCGCCCGCCATAACCGCATCCAAAGGTCAATATCTTCCACCATGTTGCGATCTGTGCTCCAGCCTTGCATTTCGTGTAATACCTCCTTTTTAAGTAGGCTGCCCGAAGGGGAAAATGGCAAACGTTTCGTGACCAAGTCTGAGGTTTGTGTAATAGAATCTACATGTCGTTTACGCACCATTTGTCCATCCCATTCAGCGTAGGGATGAACGGCCCAAACTGTGGAGGATTCCCATAAAGGGAGTGATGGGCGTAGCGCATCTGCCCATGAGGCTTCCAGCAGATCGTCTGCATCTAGAAAAAGGATCCAAGTGGTTTTTGCCGCTTCCCAGCCCGAATTGCGCGCGGCGCCAAGACCTTTATTTTCCTTATGCTGTAGGACGCAACGATATTCGGGATCCATTTGCTGCCACGTAACTAAATGTGCGAGGGTTGCGTCTATAGAGCCGTCATCTATCGCTATGACCGCTATCCCCATGGGAATGCATGCCAAGGTCTCCCGCAAAAAGGCAGTGGCATTATAGCAGGGAATGACCACGGTACAATCGAAGGAAGATGCATGCTGGGGCCTCATGTGGCGCGCGGCATAAAATGACGCGGAAAGAAACGGTGTAATAGGCGCCGTAAGGGTTCCTTTAGGCCTAAGGTAGCTAACACTACTACGGCTAAACGAACCACCCCTTCGTAGGGAATATGGAGTAGTACGGCAGGATGAAGCCGTAAAAATCGCTTAAACAAGCCCAAGTTGACTTGAATGTTTTCTCGGGTGCCTGGGCCATGCCATGTTTGACGATACAAGGAATGGGTCCACCAGGCAGCCACATTTCGGTAAGCTTTGCTCACGATCCATGCTTCGGGCGCATGATGGCCTTGAATATAATCTACAATAGCAAGTAACTCCCGGTATACGTTTCCATTGGCATTTGCTCTTTGACGCTGCGTGGCGGCATGGAGACGAAAAAAGTTCAACACTTCGGGTACGTAGGCAATGTCACCCCCCTCTAGCATGCGGATATAAAACATCCAATCTCCATTGAGTTTGGCTTTTGGATCGGCTCCTCCAATGGCATCAAAGCGTGACTTCCGCAGCAAGGCGCCCGAGGCATTGGGGACCACATTGTGCAAAATCATAAAGTGCGTGATTTCATGAAGCCCCGTGCTCACATAGGCGGTATGCCAACGATCTCCACCAAAGATGTACTGGTAGTGCACATCGAAGGTGTGTAAAGGCTTGGACGCTTCATCAATGAGCATACTTTGCGCGTAGGCGATCACCACGTTGGTTTGGGTGTCAAGTTGTTGTACCAGCGTTTCCAATAGATGCGGGTCTGCCACATCATCGCTTTCCGCTATCCACAGGTATTCTCCTTTTGCCATTGCGGCGCCTTTATTCCATTGTGCAAAGGTGCTCCCGCTGTTTTCTGCGTTGGGTTCAAAGCGGAAGCGCGGGTCTTTGCTGCACCAGGCCTGGAGAATATCAACAGAGGTATCGGTGGAGGCATCGTCCAAGAGAATAACTTCAAAATCAGAAAAGGTCTGGTTCGCAATACTAAGCAATCGCTCCTCCAAATAAGGAGCGTGCATAAAATTGGGAACAATGACGCTGACGCGGGGCGGGGCCTCCTTCATGCCCCGAATTTACACTACCTTCCGGCCCCATGCGCGCTGTTATCTACGGATTGCCAAAAAGTGGCACCACGTACCTCTTTTCGCTCTTGGCGGAAGCCATGACAGCGCATTCTCCACTTGTGGAGTGTTTTGAGCCCAAAACGATGGCTCCAGATGGTACCCTTACACGCGGAGACGGTATGTCATGGCCACCGGCAGAGCATCTTTTGGCCAAAATTCTGTATGCGGACGCCAACCAAAAATCGGGTTGGAATGGCGCGGATGCCCAAGCAGCCTTCTCCATCTACGACAAAAAGATTTTTTTAGTCCGTGACCCCAGAGATCGATGGATTTCAGGTTTTTTTTACCGTTGGTTTCATCTGCATCTCCCTGATTCGGAGGATTTTTATCGTGCACTCCGCTTAACAGAGCATAAGGAAAGGCACCCCGAAGAAGTCCCTTTTTATCAACTACACAGCAGCGACCCAGCGGTTCTTGAGACCTGGGCCGAAGGCTATAAGGCGGGCTTAGATGCCTTGTCTGATTTCCTAACAAGTTTGGCCCTAGACGGCTGGTTTATCCTCCACTATGAGGACTTGGTGGACAAGAATTGGGCGCCCCTAGAGGCCTACTTGGGATTTTCTCTCTCAGCGGACCACGGCATTCGCCCCAGCTTTAAGCATGTAAGTCGTACCAATGCACATAGCAATTGGAGACGTTGGTTTACCCCCGATGATATTGCTTTTTTTAAGCCGGTATTTGGTCCATTTCTACAACAGCAGGGCTATGATGGAGAAGACTGGGTCTTAGAAAAGGTGCGTACACTCCCTTCCTCAGAGGGCTCGGCCTACATGCACCGACTGTTCCACCATCCGAATGGCCCTCATGCCCTGCCCTTGCCGTTGAGGGGGCGAATTAAAAAGTGGATAAAAAAGTACTTAGGGAAGGCTTAACTGTTGATGGTCCATTGTTGCGAAACGTGCACCCCATTTTTGCCCGCTGTATAAGGGTCTCCCTCGGCTAAAAAACTACCCGAGGAGACTTTGAATCCCCAAATATTCTTGGCTTCTTGGGCTACCACTCCACGTTCAGTCAGGCGCAAGTCCATCGAATAGGATCCTTCCATCCATGGAATGGAGGCAAAGTGTACCATTAATTCCCCTTGGGCAGGAAGATGTTCCGGCCGAAAGCCATGGGCATGCATGGCGATAGGGCTAAGAAAGCGCCCATCGCGTCCAAGTACATTTAGGCGCACATCAACCTCCTGATGGTCGCTGTCTCCTTGATAGGTGATCTTGAGTGTGTTGGATTGTCCCGTTTGCGGTGGCCCTTTGAGCCACATGAGATTCGTGATGCGCAGTTTTCCACTGCCAGCATGATCATGCGCAATCTGGATGCCCTGCTTTGGATCTTGGACGCTTTCTAGGTAGGCTTGCGTGATAGCTTCTGCAGGCCCGTGTTGCACAGCTTCACCGTCTTGGAGCCACAGCGCCTCGTGACATAGAGATTGCAACGCATACAGATTGTGTGACACAAAAAGTACGGTACGCCCATGTTCCTGCATCTGGGACTCCATACGTTGCATACACTTGGCCTGAAAGCGGGCATCCCCCACAGCCAAAACTTCATCTACGACCAAAATATCCGCTTGTAAATGCGCTGCAACCGAAAAGCCAAGTCGCACTTTCATACCACTAGAGTAATGCTTGATAGGATGGTCCATATAGCGGTCGTGCAATCCTGAAAAATCTTGGATGGCGTCGATAGATTTGGCTATTTCACTGCGCTTCATCCCGTACAAGGCGCCACTCAGATAAATATTTTCACGTCCAGAAAGATCCGGATGAAAACCTGTTCCAACCTCTAAGAGGCTGGTCATATGACCCCGGTAGGTATACTTTCCAACACTGGGATGGGTGAGGCCTGATAGCATTTTCAGTAAAGTGGATTTCCCTGCCCCATTGGGACCGATAAGCCCTAATGCCTGTCCTTCTTTTACTTCTAAATCCAAGGGTTGCAAAGCCCAAAAGTCACGGCCCTTAAAGGCACCCCGACCTCGGTATTGTTTACCCAGTCCTTGGATTTGAATCGCGGTATCTTTTCCCAGGCTCATAGATGGTCAATCATATTCCGTTCTGCGCCTTTCAGGGCCCATGTGCCCGTGATAAACAAACCTGTTGCCATCAAAAAAGAAATGAGATGGTAGTTGTTCAAGTCGTCCACCCCTAGCCAGGCATAGCGCATTCCGTCCGCAATGCAGACAAAGGGATTGAGGTATAGGACCCAACTATAGGCACCCAAAGCGCTTGCAAAGCGTTCGGTAGGATAGGCAATGGGGGTAAGTAAAAAGAGTCCCTGTAGTAGAAACGGAAGCAAAGCCAAGATGTCGCGATAGCGCACCGAAAGGGCCGCAATCCAATAGGCAATGCCTAAGGCAGCATAGATACTCACAAGACTACTCAAAAGGACCCAATGCAGTCCGTCCAACCAAACGCCTAGAGTGTAACCGCGAAAGACGACGAATAACAGGGAAGCCACCATAAAATCCACCAGTGCTACTCCGGCTTTGCTCATAGGTAAAGCTTGTCTAGGGAATGCCACTTTGCTCACTATGTGCTGGTTATGCACCAAGCTGGGCGCTCCTTGTAAGATGATGTGCTGTGCCATGAGCCAAGCTGGGAGTGCAGCAAATGCATAGAGAGGATAAGAGAAGCCGTTAGGCGCTTGCACTTGCACTATCCATGAAAAGACAATGAAGACAATAGCTGCAGCCAAAAGAGGCTGTCCAAGGGACCACAACCAACCCATGCGGGTTTGGGCAAAGCGCAACTGAACATCACGGCGCGCAAAAGCCCAAGCAACACTGCGCGCGCGATGTATCTCAGCAGTAGTGCGTCGCCAAATGGGATCCTGGGCTTGGATCGTTGTCATGGGTTTACTCATAGCGGAGGGCTTCGATCGGGTCTAGTTTGGCCGCTTGACGCGCAGGGTACCAGCCAGAAATAATGCCAACCAATACCGAAACGACCAATGCTAAGATCATCCATTGTAGCGGAAAAACGGCAGGTGAGTCCATCGCTAAGGCCAAGGCATTCCCCACAAAGAGGCCAAGCACCGTGCCGAGGATACCTCCCATAACGGATACCAGGATGGCCTCGGCTAAAAATTGCAAGACAATAATGCGCTGATTTGCGCCAAGAGCCTTCCTTGTGCCAATTTCACGTGTGCGCTCTGTTACAGAGACTAGCATGATGTTCATGAGGGCGACGGAGGCGCCAAGTAAGGTGATAAAACCTATGAGCGCAGCGCCCATAGAGACGGAACTAAGAGATTCTATGAGCATGGACGAAAGGCTGTCACTCCGTCGAATATTAAAGTTGTTTTCTTTGCCAGGGCGCAATTTGCGAAGTGCCCGCATGGAGGCGATGGCTTCATCCATGGTCGCATCTAAAGCGCTTGGGCTGGGCGAAATAATGCTCGTTACATAAGAAGACTGACCTGAGCCAAAATCTTGATGACCGGTCATTAGGGGTAGATAGACCAAGTTGTCAGAGGCCATAAAGCCACTATTTCCTTTTGGCGCCGTGATGCCAATCACGGTATAGGGCTTATTTCCGCTCACGCGTATTCGTTTACCCAATGCTTGTCCATCTGGAAAAAGCTTGGCGACAACATCGGGCGCAATCAGCGCTACCGCACGCGCTTCACGCAACTCAATCGGCGAAAAATAACGTCCACTAGAAAGGGTCAGGGCATTCACTTCAGCATAGTTTTGGTCGGCTGCCATGACCCGAACATTGGGGTTGGTTTCCTGCCCTTCGTAGAATACCACCGCCGTTCCGACTAAATCATCACTCACGCTGGCTTTGATTCCTTTTTGGCTGAGGGCTTCTCGTAACTTTAAAGCAGTACGCAGTGGAATCTGGGGCTGCTGTTTCTCTTTGATGCCATTTCTTCCGATCTGGATGTTCATTCCCCCCTGTTGAATTGTGAAGGTATTGGCGCCCATGGAGGTGAATTGACCCGAAATACTGGCCTCCATGACACTGGTTGCGGTCAACATACCGACTAAAGCGGTGATGCCAATGGCAATGATTAATGCCGTCAATATGGCACGAAGTAACTGAGCCTGAAGGGCTTGCACTGCCATTCTGAAGGCTTCAATGTAGATGGATACGCGTATTTTGGCCATATTTAACAAAGGTAGTGGGTGGATGGCTTGGCTTTTGCAACTTTGCAGTTCCATGATGCTAAACAAATTACATGCCGCCTTTCTCCTCGTTTTGGGGACGGTTACTGCCCAGGCGCAATACACATACCTCGATTTTACGGACACAACCTTGTCTGTGAACGGTCAATATTTTGATCTGGATCTTAATGGTGATACTGCCTTAGACTTCCGTTTTATTCTATACCGAGATACAGGGACCACCACTTCAGCGATTGATGTGGCCATTGTGGCTCCATTTGATTCTGTGAGCGCGGGTATTTTCGGTCAGCAACGGGGACTTTTTAATTATGCTGACCGTTTAGATGTAGGGGATTTGATCGGCATCTCTTCCTCATCTTGGCAAGGCATGTCTCCCACAGGAAACTATGGAACGATTGATTACCGTTTTGACAGTGTACATGACCCCTATTCACAATGGCAGGACCCCTATACGGATGGTTTTATGGGCGCGCGTATCCAGAAAGATGGAAGTTACCTTTATGGTTGGATTCGTCTTCAAATGGCAGAAGACGGCAAGCGTTTTACCCTAAAAGATTGTGCATACCAAGCAAAAGCGGATAGCACGATAGAAGCAGGGCACCTATGGATATCTGTGGATGAACAAGACTTGGATGGCTATACATGGATGCAGCAAGGCGATGTCGTATATCTCGAAAGGACAACAGCGCAATCCCATGATCAAGTGCAAGTATTCACACTAGAGGGACAAACGTTGCTGACCGGTACCTGGACAGGTGATTCGTGGGCCATTCCTACTTCTATTACACGTTCTTCGATGATTTTAGTTGTGGTGCGTCATGAAGGCCACTCTTGGGTTCAGCGCATTCCGCTTCGGTAGATTTTATAGAAATATTTGGGAAAATTCCCGATTTTAGAATAAAATCATCAATGAAATCGGCATGTTTCGGAGTATTTTTGTGTAATATACCCAGCATATGGCTTTTGACCTTGATATGA